>CAZZZU010000035.1:0-38146 GCA_964658805.1 uncultured Steroidobacteraceae bacterium | reverse complement strand
GTTCCAGCTCCGCTTTCTCCGGGTCTGCGAGCGCCACCCACACGAAGCAGTCAGGGCGCTTCACATACTCCTGGATGTTTTCGACCGGAATTTCGGCCAGC
Source organism: uncultured Steroidobacteraceae bacterium (assembly GCA_964658805.1). Taxonomy (GTDB): domain Bacteria; phylum Pseudomonadota; class Gammaproteobacteria; order Steroidobacterales; family Steroidobacteraceae; genus Bog-1198. The sequence continues at coordinate 38,045 of CAZZZU010000035.1, read as the reverse complement.
TTTTTGCCACTCGCATAGGCGACGCAACTGACGAGCATGATGCGCAGCCTTAGGCGACGGTAATGGGAATGGGCGAACGGTCGGTCGCCGCCGCCGCCGCTTCTGCCGTCGCAGGTCTGCTGGCGGCGGTTTCGGTCAGCAGTGTGAGCGCAACCCGCAGGCCCGGCTTGGCATCGCTGAACTCGACCTGGCTGCCATGCAACTTTGCAACGGCCTGCACCAGGCTCAAGCCCAGCCCCACGCCGGGTGTCCCGCGGCTGGCGTCGCCGCGATAGAAGCGTTGCATCACTTTGCTTTTCTCCGTGTCGTCAATCCCCGGCCCGTCATCCGCGACCGAGACCTCCACCAAACCCTCCGCGCGCGTGCGCACGGCGACTTCGATGACCCCATGCTGCGGAGCATACTTGAGTGCATTATCAATCAGGTTACCGAGTGCCTGGGCCAGCAACACGTCATCGCCGGCAACGGCATGCGGACCGTCCGATACAAATTTGAGCTCGATGCCCTTAAGCTCCGCGGCGGGCTCGTAGAATTCGGCCGCATTCGCAGCAAGCTCGGTGATGTCCAGCGCCACGAATCCCGAACGGCGCATGCCTGCGTCGATTTCCGCGAGCCGTAACAGCGCGTCGAAGATGCGAATGACGCGATCCACGTCCGCCACCGCGCCGTCGATTTCGGCATAAGTTTCCTCGGTCGACGGACGGATCAGCGCCAGCTCCTCCAGGCGCGAACGCAATTCCGCGAGCGGTGTACGCAGGTCGTGTGCAATGGCATTGGACACGTTGCGCACGCCATGCACCAGCAATTCGATCTGGTCCAGCATGGTATTGATGGTGCGGGACAAGGTGTTAAGTTCGTCTTCATTGTGCCGCATCGGGATGCGGTGTTTGAGGTCGCCATGGATGATGGCCGAAGCGGTCTGCCCGATGCTCTGCACGCGCGTCATCAGCGCGCGACGCGTGATCAGGCCGACCAGCAAGCCGGCTACCGAGAGCACGCCGATGGCGATGGCGAGACCTTCCCAAAAGCGGGTCTGCAGCGGTTTGAACAAGAGGTTGTCGCGCCCCACCAGCAGCCGGTAATCGCCGAGCGTGGTGACATGCACCAGCGCCGTCTGAATGCCGTAACGTTCCAGCTCCAGCGGTGCTTCATAGTTGCCGGGTGCGGTGGAAACACTCGCCGGCCAGGTCGCGATGTTGCCGGCCAAGGGCCTACCGGTGGCGTCGGTCAACAGCAGGATGCGTTCACCGACGATCTGCATGCCGACCCGCGCGTCGATCAGGCTTTTGAGGGCGTCGGCGCCTTCGCGATGGTAGACATCGGCCAGGCGCTGTGCGTCGGTTTGCACGATCTCGATCCGGCTTTCGCGAATGGTGACCTGCCACTCGTACCACAGCGGAGCGGCGAACAACACCAGTGCCGCGATCCCGATGGCAACGTAGCCGAAGGCCAGCGACAGTGCCGAGGATCGCAACATGCTATTCACTCGCCGTTACCGTATACCCGGCGTTACGCACGGTGCGCAGCAACGGCCGTTCGAACTCCGCATCGATCTTCTGACGCAGTTTGCTGATGTGTACATCGACGACGTTGGTCTGCGGATCAAAATGATAGTCCCAGACATTTTGCAGCAACATAGTCCGCGTAACGACCTGCCCCGCATGGCGCATCAGGTACTCGAGCAGTTTGAATTCGCGTGGCTGCAGCGTGATGGGCCGGTCGCCGCGCGTCACTTTACGGGTCAGCGGGTCCATATGCAGGTCGCCGACCACGAGCGGGATTTCCTGATTGACACCCTCCGCGCGGCGGTGCAACGCGTCGAGTCGCGCCAGCAACTCACCGAAGGCGAAAGGTTTGGTCAAATAGTCATCACCGCCCGCGCGCAGGCCGCGGATGCGATCATCCACCTCGGACAATGCGCTCAAGATCAGGATGGGCATGCGCTTCCCCGCCTTGCGCAAGACTTCGATGATGCTCAAGCCGTCGATATCGCCCGGCAGCATGCGGTCCATGATGATGACGTCGTAGGGTTCGCTTGCGCCTAAAAACATGCCGTCGCGGCCGGTGCCGGCATGGTCCACCGTGTGCCCTGCTTCCTGCAGTCCCTTCACCACGAACTGGGTGACGCGTTCATTATCCTCGACGAGCAAGACCTTCATGACTGGCGAGCGCCGATGACGCCTGCGACGGGCCGATGGCTGCGTCGTCGTCGCTTGAAGCGATTGCTGAGTTCATCGAGATACAAATAAATGATCGGTGTGGTGAACAGGGTCAAAGCCTGACTCACGATCAGGCCACCGACCATCGTGTAGCCAAGCGGCTGGCGCAATTCAGAGCCTGTGCCTGTGCCGAATGCCAGCGGCACCGCGCCGAGCAGGGCGGCCATGGTCGTCATCATGATGGGGCGAAACCGTAGCAGACACGCCTGACGGATGGAATCATGCGGTGACAGGTTTTGTTCGCGCTCGGCTTGCAGCGCAAAGTCCACCATCATGATGCCGTTCTTCTTGACGATGCCGATCAGCAGGATGATGCCGATGAGCGCCATCACGGTGAGATCGATGTGGAAGATAAAAAGCATCAGGAGAGCGCCCACGCCCGCCGACGGCAGGGTCGACAAAATGGTGAGCGGATGCACGTAGCTCTCGTACAGCATGCCAAGAATGATATAGACCGCCACGAGCGCGGCCAGAATCAGGTAGGGCTGGCTCTTGAGCGAGGACTGAAACGCCTGCGCCGTGCCTTGAAAGCTGCCGTTGACGGTCTGCGGCATATGCATGCCGGTCGCGACCGCCTCGATGGCATCGACCGCTTGCCCGAGCGAGGCACCGAGCGCGAGATTGAACGACAACGTCACCGCGGGGAACTGACCCTGATGCTGGATCGAGAGATAGGTGACTTTGCGGGTGTCGTACTCCGTCATCGCCGACAGCGGCACCATCTGGTCGTTGAGCGGTGATTTCAAGTACAGCAGATTCAGGGTATTCGGATCACCCCAAAGTGAGGGGGTAACCTCGAGCACGACATGATAGGAATTCAACTGGGTGAAGAACTGCGCTGCCTGCCGCTGCCCGAAGGCATCGTAGAGCGCCAGATCGACGGCCGCCGGCTGGATGCCGAAGCGTGCTGCGGAGTCGCGATCAATGTCGAGGGTGAGCATGCCGCTGCTGGTCTGCTGATCGGTTGCGACGTCGCGCAGCATGGGCAACTTTTGCAACCTTTCCAGCATCTTCGGCGCCCACTCATTGAGCTCCGCGATATTGGCATCCTGCAGCGTGTACTGGTATTGGGTGCGCGATGAGCGCCCGCCGATGTTCAGGTCCTGCGAGGCTTGCAGAAAAAGCGTTGCGCCCGGCACCTTGGCGAGCTGCGGGCGCAGGCGGTTGATGATCTGGTCGGCCGATGAGTCACGCTGGTCGCGCGGTTTCAAGCCGATGATGAACCAGCCGTTGTTGACCGGACGGTTGCCCCCGACGCTGGTGCCGTAGGTGGCGATATCAGGGTCTTTCTCCAGCACATTGGTGATGAGGTGATTCCGCCGCACCATTTCCTGGAAGGAAATATCCTGCGGCGCATCCGACAAGCCGCTGATGATGCCGGTGTCCTGCTGCGGAAAAAATCCTTTCGGGATATAGATGTAGAGCACCACCGTCAGGGCGGCGGTGATGACGAACGTCAGCAGCGTCGTGCGCCGATGGTCCAGGCAGAAATCGAGGCCTTTCGTGTACCCGGCCAGCAGCTTGTCGAAGCCGCGCTCAATGCTGTTGTAGAACTTGCCGTGTTTGGCATGCTTTTCGTCGCGCAGGAAGAGCGCGCACATGGTAGGCGAGAGGGTCAAGGCGACAAAGGCAGACACGGCGATGGTCAAGGTCATGGTGACCGCAAATTCGCGAAACAGCCGGCCGATGATGCCGCCCATGAGCAGCAGCGGAATGAATACGGCTACCAGCGACATGCTGATAGACATGATCGTGAAGCCGATTTCGCCGGCACCCCGCAGGGTTGCATCGAGCGGCGTCATGCCATCCTCGATATGTCGATAAATGTTTTCCAGCATGACGATGGCATCGTCGACGACGAAACCGACTGCAATGGTCAACGCCATCAGCGAAAGATTATCCAGGCTGTAATGCAGTAGATACATCACGGCCACGGTGCCGAGCAGGGCAAGCGGCACGGTAATGCCGGGAATGACGGTGGCCCAGAGATTGCGCAGGAAGACGAAGATCACCGCCACCACCAGCGCGATGGTCAGCAGCAGGGTGAACTCGACGTCATGCACCGATGCGTTGATGGTAGTGGTGCGATTGGCGACCGTATCAACCTTGACGGATGGGGGGACGGCGGCCATCGCGCGCGGCAGCAGGGCGTTGACGCGGTCGGCGGCGTCGATGACGTTCGCTCCGGGCTGCTTGAATACCAAGAGCAGGATGCCGTTCTTGCCGTTCTGCCATGCCGCCTGCAAGACGTTTTCGGCGCCATTGACCGCCACACCCACGTCTCGGATGCGTACCGGCGCGCCGTTCTTATAGGCGATCACCACGTCGTTCCACGGCTCCGCCTTGAGCAGCTGGTCGTTGTCGTAGATCGTCATGCTGCGCAACGGCCCGTTGATCGACCCCTTGGGCGCATCGACAGTTGCCAGGCTGATCACGGAGGCCACGTCTTCGAGCTGCAAATCGAGTGCCGCGAGCTTGACCGGGTCGATCTGTACCCGCACCGCAGGTTTTTGCTGGCCGCCTACCGAGACCTGAGCAACGCCTGGAATCTGCGAAATCTGTTGCGCCAGAATGTTCTCGGCGTAGTCGTCGACTGCGGTTACCGGCAGTACGTCCGAATGCACCGAGAGAATCAGAATCGGCGAGTCGGCAGGATTCACCTTGCGATAGTTCGGTGCGTTCGGCAGATTTTTCGGCAGCTGACCGCTGGCGGCAGAAATGGCCGCCTGCACATCTTGCGAGGCCGCGTCGATGTTGCGGTCCAGATCGAACTGCAAGGTGATCGACGTCTGTCCGAGCACGTTGCTCGAGGTCATCTGTGACAGCCCGGAAATCGCCGCGAATTGGAACTCGAGCGGTTGCGCCACCGAGGATGCCATGGTTTCGGGACTGGCGCCCGGCAGCGAGGCGCTGACTTGGATCGTGGGGAAGTCCACTTGCGGCAGCGGCGCGACCGGTAGCAACGGAAAGACCACGAGACCGATCAGGAAGATGCCGCCCATCAGAAGCGACGTCGCGATGGGCCGCCGGACGAAAGGTTCCGAGATATTCATGAAGCCGCGACCGGCGCGTCCGACATCTGCACGTGCGCTCCCGGTTGCAATCGGTACTGATTCGAGATGACCACCCGCTCGTTCAGGACCAGTCCTTTCTTCACGATCGTGACGCCGTTGCTCGCATCGCCCAGTTCGAGGGGCCGCACCTCGACCGTCGAGTCGCTCTTGACCACATAGGTAAACGGTCCCGTGGGACCCAACTGCACGGCGCTGTCCGGCAGGGTCAGCGCATCTTGGTAGGTGCGCACGAGCACCCGTGCATTGACGTATTGACCCGGCCAGAGACGGTTATGCGCATTGTCGAAAGTCGCTTTTAACTTCACCGTGCCGGTAGCCTGCGCTACCTGGTTGTCGATGAGAGTCAACGTGCCTTTCTCGAGTTCTTCTGCGCCGTCACGCGACAGGGTCGTTACCGGTACGCTGCCCGCTGCCATGGCGGCACTCAAGGCAGGCAAATTTTCTTCCGGCAGCACGAACACCACGGAGATAGGCTGCAACTGGGTAACGACCACGATGCCGGCAGTATCCGTCGCGCGCACGATGTTGCCCGGGTCGATCATCCGGATGCCGGTACGCCCGTCGATCGGAGAGGTAATGCGCGTGTACTCGAGTTGCGTACGCGCGTTGTCCACCTGCGCCTGATCATATTTCACCTGGGCCGCCATCTGATCGAAATTCGCACGGGCCGTATCCACCGTCTGCTTGCTGGCAAGGTCCTGCGGCTGCAGCGTGATATAGCGCTCGAGGTCGCGCTTGGCGTTCGCGAGCATCGCCTGGTCCTTAAGCTTGGTTGCTTGCGCCTGCTGTAATGCCGCCTGGTTGGGACGCGGATCGATCTGTGCGAGCAGATCGCCCTTGTGCACCATCTGCCCTTCGTTGAAAGCGATCTTCTGCAATTCCCCGTCAATCCGCGCGGTCACCGTCACGGTGTAATACGCCTGCACGTTGCCAAGGCCCTGCAGGTAGATGGGCACATCGCTGTGCGTGACCGCAACCGCATCGACCGCAATGGCGGGTGTACTCTTGGTCGTGGCGGCATCGGCCCGCTCATGCACCAATGCCCACCAGGCGATTGCCGCGAGCAGCGCGATTACCAGCACCGACACGAGCACCGCTCTGCGTTTCTTTTCTTCCGCTCTCATCCCATCACCCCTGCTGCCAGCCGCCACCGAGCGCAGTAAAGAGGTTGACCAGCGCCTGCGCACGCAGGGCTTGAGTCTGGACCAATTCATCTTGCGCGCTGAATAAAGCATTTTCCGTGTTTAACACGGTCAGAATGTCCACGATCCCTGCCTTCATCTGTGTTTGCGAAAATTCGTAGGCGCGTCGCGCCTTGTCGACCGCGTCTTGTTGCCGTTGCGTCTGTTCCATCGTTTGCTGTGCCGCGACCAAAGCATCTTCCACATTGCTGAACGCCGTCAGGACGGCTTTATGGTAATTCGCCACCAGCTCGTCATAGCGCGCGCGGTTGAGCGCGAGCTGGCCGCGCAGTGCACCACCGTGAAAGATGGGTTGTGTGAGTCCGGCAGACACGGTGAAAAAGCGATTCGCCGGATTGAAAAGGCCAGCCAATGCGGCACTTTCGAAGCCGCCGCTCACCGTCAATTGGATGGTGGGGAAAAGTGCCGCCTTCGCCACGGTAACATCGGCGTTCGCCTGGATCAGATTTTGTTCAGCCTCGGCGATGTCGGGGCGTCGCGTCAGCAGCGCCGACGGCAGGCCGTCGAGTACCGGCGGAAGGTTCAAGGCGGTGAGTGTGCCTTCCCCCACCACGATCGATTCCGGTGTGCGGCCGAGCAAGACCGCAAGCGCGTGCACGTTCTGCTGGTACTGTTGCCGCAACGGCGGCAGCGCTGCCGACAACAATGCAACCGTTGTATCTTGTTGCGCGACGTCGAGACCGGTGACGATGCCGGCCATCTGTTGTTGGCGCAATCCCCGCAACACCTTTTCTCCGTTGCGAAGATTTTCCTCGCCCACCCGAATGCGATCGCGCAATCCTAATGCCTGAAAGTATGTGGTTGCGACGCTGCTGATAACCGTCAAGGCAATGGTTTGGCGATCGAAGCGGCTGGCGAGCGCTGCGGCACTGGCTGCATCCCGCGCAGCGCGATTTTTGCCCCAGAAGTCGAGCTCATAAGCGGCAGTGATCTGCGGGTTGAAAATGTTAAAGGTGCGCACGCCTGCACCGCTCACCTGGGCGCGCTCCCGCGTTGCGGCCGCGCCCAAATCGGCGCTCGGCAGCAAGGTCGCCCCGGCGATTCGCAGCTGCGCATCGGCTTCCCGGATGCGTGCAACGGCCGCGTGCAGGTCATCATTACTCGCCTGCGCTTCGGCGATGTACTCGTTCAAATCCGCGGAACCGAAGCCTTGCCACCAGTCGGCAGCCGGCCAAGCTTCCGTCGCAGGGGTGGCGCCGCCTTGTTCCGTATCAGTCGTGGTGGATTGCCATCGATCAGGTGCCACGAAGGCGGGTCGATGATAGCGGGGACCGACCGAACAGCCGTATATCGACAATAAGCCGACGCTGACTGCGATGATTAGCCGCAGACACCGTGCTGCAAGAATACTGCTCATGGCCCGACAGGCTCGCGGAGCGGTGGTTAACCCCCCGTGGTTGCTTTGTTAAAAGAAGTTAACGAGCACCCAGCGCTATACGGAAGTTTACTCCACTGCGTTGTCGTCGCGGCCGTCGGTGTCAATCTGCGGCTGCGAATCATCTTCGATGTCGAGATCATCGTCGTATAACGAGTCCGGTTCGCCGTCGATATGCAGGCCGCCCTGCTCCTTGGTGAGGTCGGGCTGCTTGGCGCCGGGTCCTGTGCTGATACGGAGGGCTTTTTCGCTGGAGTCGATGTTGGTGGTGTTCATAGCTGGAAGCTATGCCGCCAGTGGCGCGCGGGAAATCAGTTCAGGCTGCGACGCGCTGTAGTCTGCGACCGACACTTCGTCCGTGGTTTGCATCGGCTTTTCAGCTTACGATGCGCGATGCCCGCGACGACCCGAAAACGATTATTTGTGCTGGTCGTCGCTTTATTCAGCAGCGCGGCATTCGCTGCTGATCCCCAGCCTTATAAGGTCGATTTCGCAAGCGTTAACGATGGTGAGATGGACTCGACGTTAAAGGCCACATCGGATCTGCAGAATCTGCGCTCGACCGCGCCGGTGAGTCCGTTTGGACTGATCGCCCGCGCTCGCAGCGACGTCGACCGGCTCAAGACCGTGCTCGAGAGTTATGGTTATTATGAAGCCAGCATCGACATCAAGATCGACGGTACGGGACTTTCTGACGCAAATCTGGGTGACCGCCTGAGCGCGGTGCCCGCTGGTGACGACGCCAAAGTCAGTGTGGACTTTACGTTGGGCACTCGTTACACCTTGCGGAAAGTCAAGATCGAAGGCGAGATACCCCCGGACATCGATGCGCGCGGCATTTTGGCCTTGAGGTCCGGACAGCCGGCCGCTGCCGCTGCTGTACTGGCCGGCGGGACGCGACTGCTGTCGGCATTACAAGAGCGCGGCTACGCCTTTGCCAAGGTCGAGCCGCCCGTGGCCTACCAGGCTGCGGATGCGCCTGTGTTGGATATTAGCTTTCAGGTCACCACAGGTCCCAAGGTCAACATAGGAGAAATTCACCTGCTCGGCTTGAAGCGGGTGCACGAGGCGCTGCTGCGGCGCCGCCTGTTGCTGCGGCCCGGCGAACCTTATCGACCTTCGGAAATCGAGCGCGCGCGGCGCGATCTCCTGGCCCTCAACGTGTTCAGCACGATCAGCGTCGAGCTCGGCACTGGACCCGATGCCACGGGCGGTATTCCGGTGACGTTCAAGCTGCGTGAACGACTGCGCCATGCGGTCGCTTTTAGTACGGCATACTCGACCGACCTGGGCGGCAGCGGCGGTGCGACCTGGACCGATCGCAACGTCTTTGGCAATGCCGAGAACCTGAGCGTCGGTGCCCGGGTCATCAACCTGGGCGGCAGTGAAAGTGATGGCATCGGCTACGACGCAACCGTAAAGTATCTGATTCCGGACTTCCTGCGTCGGGATCAGTCGTTGCAGGTGACGCTCGAGGCATTGAAACAGCCCTTGCTGGCATACGATCAAACGTCGCGAATTTTCGGTGTGACGCTCGGCCGTAAGCTCTCGAGCGTATGGTCCATCAATGGCGGCGTCACACTCACCAGCGAAACCATCATCCAGCCGCCGACCGGAACGAGCCCGCAGCTGCTGGTCGATAATGGCGCAACGACGGGACCCCCATCGTGTCAGGGAATTGCCCCGCCGGTCTGCCCGGACATTTTTTTACCGGTCACTTATAAATACACCTTGGTCGCGCTGCCTTTGACCGCGAATTACGACTCCACACATCTGTCGTCACCGTTGGATGATCCGACGCATGGCTATCGAGGCTCGGCTACCCTGACGCCGACAGATGCCGTCGGGCGCGGCAACGCAATTTTCGTGATCGGTCAGGTCAAGGCGGCGGCTTTCTTCGACGTCGGTTCCTGGTTCGGCAGCTCGAGCGGCCGCGGCATTCTCGCGCTGCGCGGCCTTGCAGGCCTGGCGCAAGGCGCAGGCGAATACGGCTTGCCTCCCGATCAGCGTTTCTATGGCGGCGGCAGCACGACGATTCGCGGCTACCAATATCAGACCGTAGGACCCAAGCTCGAAACGGTGGACCGGAAGAACGTCTACCCGTTGGGCGGCACCGCGATATCAGCCGGCAGCCTCGAATGGCGGCAGCGATTCGGCCAGAACTGGGGCGCTGCTTTCTTCGTCGACGGCGGGCAAGTGAGCAACACCTTCAAGCTGCTGCCGGATAATTTCAACGTTGGCGTGGGAGCAGGTGTGCGCTACTACACCGGCATCGGCCCCATCCGTTTCGATGTCGCCGTGCCAACCAACCATGCACCGGGCACGGATCATTTTGAGATTTACATCGGTCTCGGGCAGGCGTTCTGATGCGTCGAGTACTCAAAGCAAGCGCATGGACGCTGGGCTCGCTGCTGGCATTGAGCCTGATCCTCGTCTGCGTGGTCCTTCTGATTGGCAGCACGTCTGCCGGGCGGCGTTACATAGAAACGCTCACGGCTCGCCTGACGAGCGGTCACGTCATGCTGACGGGACTCGCAGGCTCGTTTCCGCAACACCTGACGCTCGACAAACTCGAGCTCAGTGACAAAGGTGGCGTTTGGCTCAGCGCCGAAAAAATCCAGCTCGACTGGTCGCCGGCCGCTTTCCTCGGTAGGCGGCTCAAGATCGACCATCTGCAGGTCGCGCACCTGGACATGGAGCGCCTGCCGCTGAGCGAACCCACATCGTCTTCCTCCGAACCGTCCTTGCCGCGCATCGATGTATTGCGGGCCGAGCTCACGCGCGTCGATCTCGGCGCAGCGCTGGCAGGTATGCCTGCCGCCTTGACTGCCAAGGGCAGCTTTGTGCTGCGCTCCTTGCGTGATATGCGCATTGACGTCGACGCGCAGCGACTCGCCAGTGCCGGCAACTATCAGGTGCACCTGCGCTTCGAACCCAAGCAGATGAGCGCCTCGGTCAAAATCAGTGAACCTGCCGATGGTCCGTTGGAGAATATCCTGCGCGTGCCGGGCCTCGGCACCCTGGTCGTTACGGCAAACATGAGCGGTCCACGGTCCGCGGAGCGTTTCGACCTTTCGTTGAACGCGGGATCGCTGAGCGGCCAGGCGAACGGGATCCTGGATCTCGATAAGCTCGGCGGCGATTTCGATTTCGCCTTCGAGTCCAAGGCAATGGAACCGCAACCGGAAGTCAAATGGCAGAAGTCCACTTTGCAGGGGCGCTGGCACGGCAGCTTCAAATCGCCCACGGCGGATGCCCGCTTCGAAGTGCGCGATCTCAAAGTGCCGGGCGGCACGTCGCTGGCATCGTTTGCTGCAGATCTGGCTGCGATCGACGGCGCGGCAACCATGCGTGCCGACCTTCGCGGCCTGAAACTACCGTTACCGCAGCAAGACTTGCTGGCGGCCGAACCCATCCGGATCGATGCCTCGATACGGCTCGACGATAAAACGTTGCCGCTCGAGCTGACGGCCAGCCACCGGTTGTTTGCGCTAAAGATGCATGCGGTTCCGGTGGGCGAGCGCAATGCGACCTTCGAGTTGAAGTTGCCGCTGCTCGAGCCGCTCGCCCGGCTCGCCGAGCAAGAGATACGTGGCAGCGCCGTGGTCACCGGCAAGCTCGGCGCCGACGCGCACCGCACCCGAGGCTCGGCTGTCGTGGCGTTAGCACTCGAGCCAGGCGCGCAGGCGTGGGCGCCGCTGCTAGGGCCGCGCGCGACCATCAGGGCCGCGGCGACCTTCAAGGATAAAATGCTCAGCGTTGACGAGTTGAAGCTGAATGGAAAGTTGTTGAGCATCGATGCGGAGGGTAGCTATGGTGCTCCCGTTCTGCGCAGCCGCTACGATGTCACCCTGTCGGATCTGAGCGCACTTTCGGCGGCGGTGGCAGGCACGTTGGCCGTCAAAGGCACTGCCAACGGAAACCTGAATGCTTTGAACGTGGAAGCCCGGGCGAGTGCAAACCTGTCGGTGCACGGATCGACTGCAGGCGTCGTCACGGCTGACGTGAAAGCAACCGGATTGCCCAAGGCGCCGAGCGGCAGCCTGATCGTGCAGGGCAACCTCGACGATGCACCGCTGTCGGTCAATGTGGCCTTCGAACGCAGTGGTGCGGGCGCGCTGCACACCATCGTGCATCAGGCCGACTGGAAGAGCGCCCACGCGCAGGGCGACCTGAGCATGGCGATCGGTGAGTCCCAGGTGGGCGGGCGGATCAACCTGCAAATAGCGCAACTCTCGGACCTGCAGCATCTGGTTGGCGTGCCGCTCGGCGGTAGTGTCAGCGCCACGCTCGATGCGCATCAGGTCGGCCAGACCTCACAGGCCCGACTGCACCTCGATGCGCGCGAACTCGCATTCGATCAATTCGTTGCCAATGCACGCTTATCCGGCGAAGGCGATTTGAATGCCTTTGCTTTTGATGCCGATGCAGATACGCAAAATCTGCTGGGTGCGCCTGCTACGGTCAAGACCAGCGGGACTTTGAATCTGGGCGCGCGTGCGCTCACGCTGGCGGCCCTTGCGGCCCGGGTGCGTGGGCAAGATCTAGCCTTGCTGGCCCCGACGCATCTGAATTTCAACGAAGGCGTGGCGGTGGATGAATTGCGGCTCGGCACCCAGCAGGCGGAGCTTGAGGTGCAGGGACGGTTGGCGCCGGAGCTGGCGCTGCGCGCAAACCTGCGCAACGTGCGACCGCAGTTGATCAATGCATTTGTGCCTGACCTGCTGTCCGCCGGGAGTATGAATGCTCATGCAGATTTACGTGGCGATCCCGCCGCGCCGAACGGCAACGTCGTGCTGAATGCGACCGGCATCAAATTCGCGGATGACAATGCGCTCGGTCTGCCGGCAGCAAACCTGCACGGCACCGTGCAGCTGCAGGGCAACAGTACGCAGATCGACGCCGCAGTCGAGGCGGGTCCGAACTCCAACGTGCGCCTCACGGGTCGTGCACCGTTTGCGCAAGACGGCGCCCTGGATCTGAAGTTTTCGGGCGGTCTCGATGTCGGGCTCGCCAACGTATTTCTGGAAGCGCGCGGTGAGCGCGCCACCGGCAAACTCAGCATCGATGCCACCGTGACGGGAACAGTGAGCGATCCGCGTATCGGCGGGGCTGCCAAGCTGACCCAGGGCAGCTTGCATGACTACGGCCGGGGTTTGAGTCTGACGGATATCGGCGCTGATTTATCCGGCGACGGCGGGCGTTTGGTCATCGACAAGCTGACTGCTACGGCAACCCCGGGGACGTTGTCGGTCACCGGCAGCATCGGCGTGTTGCAGAAAGGCGTACCCATCGATCTGAAGTTGACGGCACGCCGGGCGCAGCCATTGGTCAGCAAACTGTTGACCTCAAACATGGATGCGGACATTACGGTCAAGGGGACCGCGCTGGCGCGACTCGACGTCGCCGGCAAGATCAACTTGAATCGTACGGTCATCGGCGTGCCGAACACATTTCCGCCCAACGTAGCGGTACTCGATGTGCGCCGCCGCGGCGTCAAGAAGGTGCCGACGGCCAATCAAGCGCTGGTCGTTGGGCTCGATATTCAGCTGCATGCACCTTCGCAAATTCTGGTGCAGGGACGCGGCCTGGACGCGGAATTGAGCGGCGATATCGGCGTGGGCGGCACGACCGATGCACCTCAGGTGACGGGCGGATTTGAACTCGTGTCCGGCCGCGGCAGCTTTACCCTGGCGGGCAGCAGGCTTGATCTCAAGGAAGGGCATGTGACGTTTGAAGGCAGCGGTCTGAAAAATCGAATCGACCCGTCGCTCGACTTCACGGCCCAAACGGTGGTGCAGGGGACCACCGCAATCTTGCGCATCACCGGCCTGGCCGACTCGCCGCGATTCGATTTCAGTAGCGATCCGCCGCTGCCGCCCGATGAGGTGCTCGCGCGGCTGTTGTTCGGCACGTCGAACGTCGCTCAGTTGACGGCCATTCAGTATGCGGAGATTGCTTCCGCGCTTGCGACCTTGAGCGGTGTCGGCGGTGACGGCACGCTCAACCCACTGGTGAAGATCCAGAAGTCGCTCGGCCTCGATCGGCTCTCGCTAGGGTCAGGCACGACGAATGCGGCAGGTGAGTCGCAGGGCGCGAGCATTGCCGCGGGTCGTTATATTTCCAAGCGCGTCTATCTCGAAGCGAAGCAGACCACGACCGGAACCAGTCAAATCGAAGCGGACATCGATATCACCAAGAGACTCAAATTGCAGACCAAGTTAGGCAATGGCGCTACTTCGGTGCAAGGCACGACGCCCGATCCCGACAATGATCCGGGCAGCAGTCTGGGGTTGTCGTACCAATTCGAATATTGAACGGCAGCACGGCTACAATAGCCCGGACAGTCTGCGATAACGAAGGGATGAATTTTTGAAAAACATAATTCTGTGCGCCGTCCTTTGCTGCGCCGGCAGCATCACTCAGGCTGCCGAACGCAAGCCGCCCAACGATGCACCCGACACGAAAGTTTCGATAGTTCCGGAGCCGACTGAGTCGCCACGCTACCTGCAGGACGAACATTCTTCGACTTCCGCAAGCATCATGGTGGGTGGCCGCAGCATGGCCTACCAGGCCGAGGCGGGCCTTCTGGTCGTGCACGTAAAGGACCCCATGGATGACGACCCTGCGCCGCCGAAGGAAGACCGCACCGGCCCGCCGCCGCCGCAAGCACCGGAAGCGAGCATGTCTTACGTTGCCTACTTTCGTGGCGATAAAGAGGATTCGCACCGGCCGATCACGTTCATTTTCAACGGTGGGCCCGGCTCATCCACGGTTTGGCTGCACATGGGTGCATTTGGTCCAAAGCGCGTGCGCACCGCTGACGATTCGCACAGTCCGGCGGCACCCTACAAAGTAGTCGACAATGAGTACACCCTGCTCGACGCAAGCGATTTGGTGTTTATCGATGCGCCGGGAACCGGTTTCGGTCACCTGCGGGGTGCCGATAAGGAAAAGGCGTTTTTCGGCATCGATCAGGATGCCCATGCATTCGCGAACTTCATAGTCGAGTTTCTGTCGCGGCACAGCCGTTGGAATTCCCCGAAATATTTGTTCGGCGAGAGCTACGGCACGACCCGGTCGGCGGCGCTGGCCAATATCCTGGAGAACGAGAAATCGCTGGATCTGAACGGCATCATCTTGCTGTCGCAGATTTTGAATTTCGACAATAGTGTCGATGGACCGCAGTTCAATCCGGGCATCGATTTGCCGTACGCCCTGGCATTGCCGACGTATGCGGCGACCGCGTGGTATCACCATAAGCTCCCCAATCAGGGGGCTAACATCGAGACGCTGCTTCACGAGGTGGAAACGTTCGCATTGTCGGATTATCTGCAAGCCCTGGCGGCGGGCTCGAGTCTCACGCCGCAGCGCAAGTCCGAAATTGCGGCCAAGCTGCATGGGTTTACGGGGCTGCCACAAGACTACATTGAACGCGCCAACCTGCGCGTGAACGGGGGCGAGTTCGAGAAGACGCTGCTTGGCGATAATCTGACCACCGGCCGGCTGGACACGCGCTTCGCGGGTCCGACCATCGATCCCATGAGCAAGGAATCCGATTACGACCCGCAATCTTCGGCCATCTCATCGGCCTATGTTTCAGCGTTCAATGACTATGTGCGCACCACGCTGAAATTTGGCATGAAAAAAACTTACAAGCCGATCACCGATCTCGGTCTTCGTTGGGAAATGATGCATCAACCGCCGGGTGCACCCTTCAAGGTACCGGGGCCGGTGAACGTCATGCCTGACCTGGCAGTGGCAATGAAAATGAATCCCATGTTGAAAGTGCAGCTGAACGGCGGCTACTACGATTTGGCCACCCCATATTTCGCGGCAGAATACGAACTGCAACAGTTGCCCATTCAGACTGCCCTGCAATCCAACATTGAGATGCATTTCTATACGTCCGGACATATGGTCTACGCGCATGAGCCGGATTTAAAGGCGTTGCACACGAACGTGGCGTCGTTCATCGAAAAGACTCGTAGCGCGGCCGCGAGGTAGGGCACCTCACCGCAAATAGCGTGCCGCCAGGGTTTGATAGAGCGGTGGGGTGATCAAGCGGGAGATGGCGGTGGCGAGCGCCGCACTGACCATCAGCGGCAGGATCATCGCGTGCTGTGACGTCATTTCCATGACGATCACCAGTGAGGTGAGCGGCGCTTGCGTGACACCCGCGAGATAACCGCACATGCCCAGGATGCCGAACGGTACCGCCGAGCTCAGATGCAGAGCATCAGCCAGCGATTGGCCCAAGCCTGCGCCTACGGATAACGACGGCGCCAACAGACCAGCGGGGATACCGCTGAGATACGAGATCAGTGTCGCCATGGCCCGCAGTGGCCCATACGTCCACGGCAGGTGCTCGTGCGCTTCGAGAATCGAACGTGCTTCGTCGTAGCCGGTGCCGAACGTGGTGTTGCCGCTCGAATACCCAATCAGTGCGATGCACAGACCGCAAAGGGCCGCGAATAGCACCGGACGCTGTGCACGAAAAAGACCGTAAAGGCGCGGCACACCCGCGGTCATGGCGAGGGTGATACGGCTGAAGCCACCACCTGCCAGGCCGCCCAAAACCGCCAGAAGCAGCACCGCGGGGGAGAGCGAGCGCGCAGTAACGTCCACCATAGGCTGACCGAAATAGGTGTAGTCGCCGGTCAATGCGATCGCGACCACGCCCGCCAGAATGACGGCCGTGAGCGTCGTGCCGCTGGCCCGCTCCTCGAAGGAACGCGACAACTCCTCAATCGCGAATACGATTCCAGCGAGCGGCGTATTGAATGCGGCGGCGACGCCGGCGGCGCCCCCGGCCAGCACCATCGCGCGACGGCGGGCTTCGGCGTGGCTGTGTGGCATGAATCGTAAGAACGCATTCACGATCACCGCGCCGACGTGCACTGTCGGACCTTCGCGGCCGATGGACCCGCCACAGAACAAGCCCGCAGCCGCAAGGACAACCCGTCCCATCACCACTCGCGGAAGCAGTAGTTCAGTGCCTACGTCCCCGGAGTCGATGCGCAACGCGACGATGGTTTGCGGAATGCCGCTGCCTTCTGCACCGCGGAAAAATCGCCGGGTCAGCCAGGCGATGACGGCGAAGCCGGCGGGTGCCAGGATCCACACGATCCACGGCACGGCGACCATGACGCGGCGCAGACCAAGTTGTGCGAAGTCGGCTATCTTGGCAAAGGCCACGGCTGCAAGCCCGACCAGGGCCGCGGCGCTCCATAAGAGCAGGCGCGATTTCCAATGCGGAACCGACAACAGATCTTTTGCAGGCATCCGTGGACTATACGCAGCCGCGGTCTGCGCACAGACGCAGGGAGGTCATTTGTTCGCCCCACCACAGACCAATCAGCCGCGCAAAGTCCGCGCCGAGAAGACCATGCCGCGCCGGATGTCCGGGAGGCAGAACAGACAAGCCGGAATGCGTCACTGTCACCCGGGTGCCGGCGCCGACGGTGACGAACTCGATGTCGACCTGTGTATATTCGTTGGACGCATAATTTGCGTTGCGCCAGCTGAAACCGATCCGATGTGGTGGCTGCCAGACCCCGATCCGGCCGACTTCAATCACATGTGCCATGCCCTCACGCTCAAAGGCCTCGAACAGCCGGCCCCCGGCCTTGGGCTCGAGTCGTATCAGGCTGCTGGGACTGTCGGAATGACGAAACTTGAAGCCGCGCCGCCACCACTGATCGATGTCTGCGCTGAAAATATCGAACGCAACGGCAAGCGGCACGGCGACCGTCACCTCGACCCGCGCTCGATCTCCGCCCACGTCAAGTTCTCACTTTTGCCGTACGGTGCAGGTTCTCCGCATAAGACTTGAATGCCTGCAGTTGCCGCCGCCACAGATCTTCCGATTGCGTCACCCATGACTGCACCGCGCCGAAAGCGCCCGGTTGAACACTGTAGAGCCGCACGCGCGCATCCGTCTCCAAACTCTCCTCAAGCACGAGTCCCGCACGGCGCAAGACGCGTAAATGGCGGCTGAGGGCTTGCGGACTCATGTGTACTGCTGCCGCGATCTCCCCGGCTCTGCGCGGCTTCGACAGCAACAAACGGATCATTTCGCGCCGGGTGGCATCGGACAACGCGGTAAAAGCGGCGTCCAGTTGCGCCTCGCTGCTGCGGCCGCGCGGTTCCATCAGTCACCGCGCAGCCGTTGCGAAATCCACCACACATGACCTTCGGGATCGAGTGCACCATAGCTGCGGTCTGCCCAATGATCAGCACCGTAGTCATGTGTTTCCAGTTCTTGCACGATCTGGGCACCACCAGCGCGCGCCTGGGCACAGTGCGCGTCGACATCATCAACATAAATCATGATGCTTTGAGTCCAGGCGCCATGCAATGACTTGGGACTGCGCATACTGCGCTTCCAACTCCGCAAGTCGTCCGGGCTTTCTTGAGTGATCATCACGAGGCCCTCGCCGTAGGTCAGCTCGCTGTGCACGACTTGTCCTGCGTCGCCTTCCACCTTGAGGCGTATTTCGAATCCGAGCGCGTTACACAGCCAGGTGATTGCGGCATTGGCATCTTGGTAGGCGATCGCCGTGCTCATGCGCGGCCAGCCGTGGGGCGTTGGTTTCATGAAGGCCTCCTGAGTCGTTAACATTCTGGATAAATGTTAACGGAGATGTGAAGTAAACTCAAGTCGCGATGGGGCGCGGGGCACGATAAGCTCTCCGGCGATGCACGATTTTCCGACTGCGCTGATTCTGGCCAGCGTGCCCTTCCTTTGCAGCATGGGTTTTACGCCCGGCCCGAACAACATCCTGGTCGCGAGTTCCGGCGTGAACTTCGGTTTCCGGCGCACGCTCCCTCACATCATGGGGATTACGCTGGGCTACCCGTTGATGTTGCTGTTGGTGGGCGTCGGTCTTGCGAAAGTTTTTATCGCGATGCCGTGGGTGCATGCAGCCCTCAAGTACCTCTGTGTGGTCTATTTGTTGTATCTGGCGTGGCGCATTGCGACCGCCGGTGCCGTACGCATTGCGCGCGAGGCGAAGCCGCTGACGTTCTGGCACGCCGCGGCTTTTCAGTGGATTAACGGCAAGGGTTGGGTGATCGCAGTCAGTTCAATCACCACCTATACCGTGTTGGGTGACACCCTATGGCTGCAAGTAATCTCGCTCGCCGGCATCTCCATGATCGTGACCGTGGCAAGCGTTTCGACCTGGACGCTTTTTGGCGCGCTATTACGCGAGTATTTGCGCACCGACCATCATCGACGCGTTTTTAATTACTCCATGGCCACGTTGCTGGTCGTCTCCATCCTGCCGGTCTTACTCGAATAGCCCTTCGCAAAGTGTGACGGACCGCACATTTCTGGGGCAGTCCGCCGTTCGAATTGCACTGCCGGCTAGCACAACGGGCGTCAGTTGCGCGCAGGCAACGCTGTCGCGTACACAGATACATTCGATATTTCCTTCCTAAACGCCTATTCCTTAACGACTTATTAGGTTTGTTACATGTTTGAGCGAGGTTCTCGCAGCTTGCGCGCGACAGAGAGCGGCGCTTGGCTCGTTATTTGCAATTCCTATCCCGCGCCCAGCGCGTTCGCTTGCATGACTTTCAACGGGATACCCGATTTGCTCAAATTCAGAGGAGAACACGACATGTCTTTTAATTTTTCCGGCCGACTGGCGCTCAGGCTTGCGATCAGTGCGCTGTGCGCCGGCGCCGGCGCCAGCTTCGTTTCTCCCGTGCTCGCGGCGGACGCAGCGGCGCCTGCTGCGTCTGAGTCCACCGACAACCTCAATGAGGTCATCGTCACGGGTACGCGCCAGACGGGTATTAAGGCATCCGACAGCGCGGCACCCATCCAAGTGGTGAGTGCAACTACCCTCGAGAAAGTCGCAGGTAAACCCGACTTGATCACGGCCTTGGCTCAGATCGTGCCGTCGCTGACCGCACAATCATTTGGCGGCGATCAAGCCAACCAGACGCTGCTGGCAAAATTACGTGGATTGAGCCCGAATGATGTGCTGGTGCTGGTCAACGGTAAACGCCGTCATACCACCGCTAATCTCGCAGTGCTGAGTGGCCCCTATCAGGGCGGTGCCGGCGTCGACCTTAACTTCATCCCGGTGGCGGCCATTGATCACATCGAAGTGCTGACCGACGGTGCGGCTGCGCAGTACGGCTCGGACGCGATTGCGGGGGTCATCAACGTCATTCTCAAGAAGGGCTCCGATGGCGGCGACGTGGGCGCATCGTATGGACAATACTACGACGGCGGCGGCCAGACGGCTGACTACTACGGCAATGTGGGCTTCGAGCCGCTCGATAACTCGTTTATGAACTTCACTGCGGAAGTCCGCCATCACGGTTTCAGTAATCGCGGTGCGATCGACCCGCGCGTGGTCGCGCCGACCACGTATCCGAACACCAACGAGTTTAATGCCCCTGGCTATCCGTATCTCAACACGATTTCGGGAGATGGCGAATCCGAAACCAAGATCGCATTTTTGAACGCCGGCTTTGCCTTGGGCGGTGGCGTCGAGTTTTACACAACGGCGTCCTTCGCCAAGCGCGACGCCGATTCCTTCGAGAACTATCGTGTGCCAAGTCGGGTGAGCTACACGCCAGCCGGCGAAACGCCCGGACCCACGACGACTTCTTATTTGTATCCTTTCGGTTTCCAGCCGCGCGAGGCGACTGAGGAACAGGACTACCAGATCACGGCCGGATTCAAGGGCACGGTGCTGGGCTGGAACTGGGATGTATCGGCCGGCTACGGCCGGGATTACATGGATATATTCACCCGCAATTCGGCCAACGCCGACCTCTATGCGCTGACCGGCACGACGCCAACCGACTTCTATGACGGTTCTTTCCGTGCAACCCAGTCGAATGCCACGGTCGACTTCAGTCGCGATTTCGACATCGGACTCGCCGGGCCGCTCAACGTCGCCTTCGGCGGCGAGGCGCGCCGTGACGGCTATGCCATTGGCGCAGGCAGCCCGGCGTCTTACTATGGCGGTGGTGCGCAGTCCTACCCGGGGTTCAATGCCAAGAGCATCACGGATGCTTCCCGGAAAAATTATGCCGCATACGTCGATCTGGCGGCAAAACCCATCGAAGGGTTGACCGTGGATGCGGCGGGACGCTTCGAGCACTACACCGATTTCGGCAGCAAGACCGTTTACAAGTTGACTGCGCGATACGACATCGTGCCGCAGTTCGCCGTCCGCGGCACGATCAGCACGGGGTTTCGCGCGCCGACACTGGCAGAAGAGTACTACACCACCACCAATGTGGGCCCGTCCACGGCGGTGGTGCAACTGGCGCCAAACTCGGTTGGGGCAAAAGACCTGGGTCTCGGCGCCGGCCTGGCACCGGAGACTTCGAGGAACTACAGCGTCGGCTTCGTCGCGCATCCGGTGGGCGACCTGACGGCCACACTCGATTTGTTCCGCATCGACATCAAGAACCGGATCGTGGGCAGCGGCACCATCAATGCGTCCGTCAACGGCGTGGTCGTGGCACCTGCGGTGACCGCGGCTATCATCGACAACGGCAATTCACTGGATCCGGCCGTGGTTGCGAGTGGCGCGACATCGGTATCGTTGTTCACCAATGGTGTCGACACCAAAACGCAGGGCGCGGACTTGGTGCTTGATTATCCGATGACCTACAGTTGGAGCAAGATCGATTACTCCGTCGGTGCCACGTACAACAGCACCACCGCAAGCAATATTCGCGCAGGTGGGCCGCTGCTGGCAGGGCAGGGTTTGTTCGATCAAACGGCAATCTCGGACCTCACGTCGGCTTCGCCGAAGTACACGGTCAACCTAGGGGTGTTGCTCTCGGTTGACCGGCTCACCGTCAACCTGCGCGAGCAGATCTTCGGTAAGTCATCTGAGTACGTCACCGATAATGGCGCGACCTTTGCTGCAGGCGCCTCCGCCGTCAACAACTCGATCTATTACAAGGATGAGATCGGTGTCTCCGCCATCACCAACCTGGACATCGGATTCAAAGCCTGGAAAGGCCTGACGCTGACCGCGGGCGCCAATAACCTTTTCAATCGATATCCCAACAAGGTGAACGGGCTGCTGCAGAGCTATTACTACAAGTCGAACAGCAATGCGGCCGTCGCCCAGTATCCATCCTTCTCGCCATATGGCTTTAACGGCGGCTTCTACTATGTCAGAGCGGATTACTCGTTCTAGACGAGACACATCAGCGAGATTCTGCGGAGCAACGGGCGGCAGTGCGACACACTGCTGCCTGTTTCAGTTCTTGAGCCGGTAACCCGTCTTGAACATCCACGCCACGATGCACAAGCACACGCCAAGGAAAGCCAGCATCATCATGACGCTGATGCCGACCGGCACATCAGCGAGGCCGTAAAAACTCCAGCGAAAGCCGCTGATGAGGTACACGATGGGATTGACGAGACTGAACTTCTGCCAAACCGGCGGCAGCATGTCGATCGAATAGAAGGCACCGCCCAGGAACGTGAGCGGCGTCATCACGAGCATGGGCACGAATTGCAGCTGCTCAAAGCCCTTTGCCCAAATGCCAATGATGAAGCCGAGGAGGCTGAAGTTGAAAGCGGTCAACAAGAGCCAGGCGATCATCCAGAACGGATGTAATACGTGGATGGGCACGAAGAAGTTTGCGGTGAGGAGAATCACGAGTCCGAGCACGACCGACTTGGTTGCGGCGGCGCCA
Organism: uncultured Steroidobacteraceae bacterium; assembly: GCA_964658805.1. GTDB lineage: Bacteria > Pseudomonadota > Gammaproteobacteria > Steroidobacterales > Steroidobacteraceae > Bog-1198. The sequence goes on along the minus strand of CAZZZU010000035.1, from coordinate 15,484 downwards.
ACGTACGCAAGGACGATCTCGGCATAGGACACGGGCGCGGACAATATCTCGTAGATGGTGCCCGTGAAGCGCGGAAAATAGATACCGAATGAAGCATTCGACAGACTCTGCGTAAAGAGCGTCAGCATGATCAAGCCGGGAACGATGAACGCACCGTACGGCACGGTACCGGCAGCTGCCATGCGCGGCCCGATCGCCGCGCCGAAGACGACGAAGTACAGGGATGTCGTGATCACCGGCGCAACCAGACTCTGCGTCAGCGTGCGCAGGGCACGTGCCATCTCGAAGCGATAGATTGCCCAAACACCGTAGCGGTTGAAAACAGCCAGGTCGCGGCTCACGCTACGGTCCGCGTGTTCAGTGGGCGCACCAGTTCGACAAAGATGTCTTCGAGCGAACTTTGATGAGTCTGCAGATCCTTGATCACAATGTTGAGGTCGCTCAGTTGGCGTAGCAGCACCGAAATGTCCATGCCATCTGTGCTCTTCGAGGAGTACACCAGGTCATGACCCCCGGCGGCAAGTTCCAGCCGCCAGTCGGCGAGCTCCACCGGGACCGCAGCGAGCGGCGACTGCAGGTGCAGGGTGAGCCGTTTTTTGCCGAGCTTTTTCATGAGCTGAACCTTGTCCTCGACCAAAATCAGCGCGCCTTTGTTGATGACGCCGATACGGTCCGCCATCTCCTCGGCTTCTTCCAGGTAATGGGTCGTGAGAATGATGGTGACACCACGCTCGCGCAGCTTGCGTACCAGAGCCCACATGTCGCGCCGTAGTTCCACGTCGACGCCCGCCGTCGGTTCATCGAGAAACAGGATCTGCGGCTCATGCGACAAGGCCTTGGCAATCATGACGCGGCGTTTCATGCCGCCGGAGAGTGTCATGATCCGGGCATCACGTTTGTCCGACAAGGACAGATCGCGCAGCAGTCCTTCGATGAAAGCCGGGTGAGGCGGCCGGCCGAACAGGCCACGGCTGAAACGTACGGTGGCGAGGACGGTTTCGAAGGCGTCCGTCGTGAGTTCCTGCGGCACGAGACCAATCTTGGTACGCGCGGCCTTGTAGTCCGTGATGATGTCATGGCCGTCGGCCGTGACGCTGCCGCTGCTGGCACGCACGATGCCGCAGATGATGTTGATCAGGGTGGTTTTGCCTGCGCCGTTCGGCCCGAGCAGGGCAAAAATTTCGCCGCGCTGTATCTCCAGATTCAGCGGTTCAAGTGCACGCAGTCCCGACGCGTAGGACTTGCTGACGCCCTTGACGGAAATGGCGGAGGTCGTTGCGCTCACGCGTTGCGGATACGCGTCGTCAGCGCCTGAGTGAACTGTGCCGTCGTCGAGGTGCCGCCCAGATCCCCGGTACGCACTTTGTCGAGGTTCATCACGGCGTCGATGGCCCGTCGCAGCCGCGCTGCCAGATCCGTCAGCTTGCAATGTTCGAGCAGCATTGCCGACGCCAGGAGCAGCGCGGTTGGGTTCGCAATGCCTCTGCCCGCGATATCAGGAGCAGAACCGTGCACGGCTTCGAAGATGGCGGCGGTTGCACCAATGTTGCCGCCGGGCGTCATGCCAAGCCCTCCCACCAAGCCGGCCACGAGATCGGAAAGGATATCGCCGAATAGATTCGTGGTAACCAACATGTCGAACTGCCAGGGATTCAGGACAAGTTTCATGGCACAGGCATCAATGATCACGGTGTCGAGGACGAACTGGTCTTTGTAGCGGCGCTCGTATAGCTCAAGACCCGTCTCGAGAAAAATCCCGGTCAGGGCCTTCATGATGTTCGCTTTGTGAACGATGGTGACCCTCTTTCTGCCGGTGGCCACAGCATGGGCAAAGGCAAATTCGAGCAGGCGACGGCTGCCCTGGCGTGTATTGACGCCACTCGCGATCGCCACCGCGTGCGGGTCGTCGTCGATCTGTATGTAATGCTCATGGCCGATATACAGACCTTCCAGGTTTTCGCGCACGACGACGAGGTCGATGTGGTCGAATCGTCCACCCGGAATGATGGTGCGCGCGGGCCGCAAGTTCGCATATAGCTTGAATTCTTCACGCAGTCGCACATTGGAAGAGCGATAGCCGCCGCCGGAGGGTGTCTCCAACGGTCCCTTCAATGCCAGCCGGGTGCGCCGGATGCTGTCGATGGTCTGTGGTGGCAACGGATCGCCGGCGCTTTTCAGGCCTGCAAGCCCGGCTACCTGGCGGTCCCATTCGATCGGCGCGCCGAGCGCGTCGAACGCTGCCAGCATCGAGTCAACGATTTCGGGTCCGATGCCATCGCCCGGAATCAGCGTTGCAGGAATGATTGGCGACATCGATGGGCTCTCACAAGGAAGGTCAGTTGGTTAGGATACTCGCATGAAGAGCCAAGAAGTCATCGCAGCGACCCGGCGCTGGCTGGAAAGAGCCGTGATTGGCCTGAATTTGTGTCCATTCGCGGCCAGCGTGTATCACGCCGATCGCGTGCGGTTTACGGTGAGCCGCCAGCGCGGCATCGACGGATTGCTGGCCGATCTTCGGACCGAACTCTTGTACCTGCACGAGACGGACCCGGCGCGTCTCGATAACACGTTGCTCGTACACCCTGACGTGCTGGGTGACTTTCTGCAATTCAACGATTTTCTCGGCGTATGCGAAGCGCTGCTCGTCGACCTCGACCTGGAAGGCGAGTTGCAGGTCGCAAGCTTTCATCCGCTTTATCAGTTTGCGGACGCGGCACCTGACGATATCGGGAATTTCACCAACCGCTCGCCGTTTCCGATCCTGCATATCTTGCGGGAGGACAGCGTCGAGCGCGGTGTCGCCGCGTTCGGCGACACCGAATCGATTTCTGATAACAATATCCGCAAGCTGCGCGCGCTCGGCCACGAGGGTTGGCAGGCGCTATGGCGCGACTGACAGGGACTTGCGCATGGGGATCAGCTGCAGGCGCTCGCCTTGCCCAACATCGAAATACACCATGGGCATGCCGACGTAGCCACGCTGAGAGTAGAGCTTTGCACCGGGTAGCGTGGCCATCAACTCGGCTTGAGTGAAACCGTATGCAAGCGCAGCGCGCTCGCAGTGCTCGAGCAGCAGTGAACCGATGCCGCGTCGGGCATGGTTCGGATCCACGAAAAAAGCGCGAATCTTCGCAGGCTGTGTTTTCGGATCAAGTTGCGCGGCATTCCGTTCGGTGTGCGCGTCACCTCCAAACAAGGTTGCCCGATAGCTCCAGCCGCCGCAGCCAATCAGCGCGCCGTTCTCTTCCACGACAAAGTAGGTTTGGTCGGCAAGCAACTGCGAATCGACACCGAAAGCGCCACGCAACGCCCCCTCGACCTGCGCGGGACGATAGTCGGTAGTGCTCAGGCCGCGGGCCGAGCGGGCAATCAAGTCGTGCAACGCCGGAACATCGCTGGTTATGGCATTGCGTAGATTCATAGCCGGACACCCATAGCGCTCAACGCTAACCCTGATGTGCATAAATCGCCAGTCGAAACAGTCGTGGTTGATTCTTAAGCTATCGCTGGGCAATATCGGTGGGGGATAATCAATAAAAACTCAGGGAGAGAGAAACATGACGATGGCCACCGTCACCAAAGCATTTTTTGGGGCAGCTTTGTCCGTCAGCCTTTCGCTCGGCACAGCAAACGGCGCCGACCTAGCGCCATTTCTGGGTACCTGGGTTTTGGCACCGGCTAAATCGACTCATCAGGGTAAGGAATTGCCGAAGAGCCAGACCATGGTCGTGACCGACGAAGGCGATGGGATGTTGCACTATGCAGTGGACTGGGTCGATGCCGACTCCAAGCCTGGTCACGTTGAGTATTCGCTGAAAGCCGATGGCAAGGTCTACCCGGTGAAGAGTGACGACTACGACGGCGCGAAAGCATCGATGGTCAACAGCCATAAAGTCAACTGGTACATGATGAAAGGCGGCAAAGCGACGGACTATGGAAACGATACGATTTCAAAGGACGGAAAGACAACGTATGAGCTCGAGAAGGGAACGGTGAACGGAAAACCGTTCAGTTACCATTTGGTGCTTGAGCGTCAGTAGGAAACTCCACGTGCGGCAGCACTGTGCCGCGCTACCGGCGCTTCCCGTATCACGCTGGCATCAGGTCGACCAATGCCAGCCGTCCTTGATCATGGCCGTGACGCAGGACGGTGGCAAGTAGCTGCGCCACGTGTGAATGCTGGCAACGGCGCGATCGACCTCGGTTGTTGTCGGTCTGATCGCATCACGGGCGCGCGGCTCCGGGATGGCAAGTTGCGCGGCACTGAATAAGGGGTTCAAGCCGAGTCCTGCAATCATTGCTTGTTGCCATCGCGTATCAGGAATCATTCGGGCCATCCAAAGGTTGTGGGTGAAAGCGCTACCGTATTCGACCCGCCACACCTTTTCTGTACGTTGGCACGCTTAAGGTCACGACCTGCGACCGATCGTGTGACATTGGCACGGTCCGTCGGAGAAACCAACGCCGCGTGACGGTTCCGCCTACACCACGACTATCATGTGCCGTTTCGCGATGGCTTCGATCTCAGGCGCCGTCAATGCAGACAGATCGGCTGTTTCAATGGCTTTAACGTGACCCGCCAGGTTGGCGTGGTGTTTTTTCAAATACTCGGCGAGGACGTTGACCGCGCTGCTCTTGCCAATGCCGTGTCCGATCAACACGATCTCGTCAGCGGGAAGCAAAGCCGCGGCGACCTCTCCGTAGAACGACATGTCTTCCGGTACACGATCACCCTGGTAATGCGCTTCTTTTCGATGCACCAAATGATGATGAAAATGGTGCGGGTCGTAAGGTTCGATCCGGATCTCGTCTTCCGGTCGACTTCCGCCTCGATCCTGGTAGATATGCGCTGCGTGATGATCGATCACAACCACCATGCGACAGGGCTGATGAGTTGTGGAAGATGGTGATTCAGAACCAACTTCTTTGAGGAATTTTCGCAACCGTGATACTTCTTCAATGCCAAACTCTGGCGTGTGAGGGCGTTTGAATAATTCCCGTCGCGTGCCGACCACAAAGGCGAATTCATCTCCGCCTTGTGCCTGCACCTGACCTAGATGGCCAATCAGATCGACGGCATCCGTCCAGTGCAAGCTTCTTGGCAATTTTCCATGAAGCAAACTCTGGTGGAGCACGCCCAATTTATGATGCAGATGCTCGCTCATCGGAGCTCACCCGGGGTGCGCACGCGCTGTGATCGGTCAATCTTATTCAAGCTTTTCTCCAGGTCGAGCCAGGAACGATGCAACTTTCAACGGGCAATCGTTGAATTCCCTAATCTACCCCTAACAACCTGGTCACTCTGTACGTTAGGGCGCTAAGCCGCTCGCCGATCTTGATAATAAGGGGTGACGATGACGAGTACATCGAACGCGTTTCATGACACGGCCGGCAGCCAGGAACAGCGGCCATCGCCCGTTGCGCGTCAGCCTCGCGTCGAAGCCGCTGCGCAAAACATGTGCAACGGAGTTACTCGGAGATCGAAATGCAGGCAATGATCCTCAAGAAATTGCGAACACCTCTGGAGTGGACTCATTTGCCTGACCGTTTACCCGGTCCGAATCAAATTCGCGTAAAGGTGCTCGCCTGCGGTGTGTGTCGCACGGATCTACATGTAGTCGACGGTGAACTGCCCAATCCCGTGCTGCCGATCATTCCCGGGCATGAAATCGTCGGCCGAATAGACGCGCTGGGCGCCGATGTCACAAATTTGAAATTGGGCGAAAGGGTGGGTATTCCCTGGCTTGGCCACACGGATGGCACGTGTCCCTATTGTCTGATGCAGCGTGAGAATCTTTGCGATCACCCTCTATTCACAGGATTTACGCTCGATGGCGGTTACTCGACCGCAGCGATTGCCGAGTCGCGTTTTGCATTTCCTCTCGGTGAATTGGGCAGTGACGTCTCAATCGCGCCGTTGCTCTGTGCAGGACTCATCGGTTGGCGCTCGCTGGTGATCGCCGGCGATGCGAAGAAAATCGGTTTCTACGGTTTTGGGGCAGCCGCACACATACTCATTCAGGTGGCGCGGTGGCAGGGCCGCTCTGTGTATGCCTTCACTCGCACCGGGGACGCAAGCGCACAGGCTTTCGCGAAGAGCCTGGGCGGGGTATGGGCCGGGGGTTCGGGTGAGTTGCCGCCAGAGCCGTTGGATGCGGCAATCATCTTTGCGCCAGTCGGAGAATTGGTGCCGTATGCGCTCAGAGCCGTCCGCAAGGGGGGCCGGGTTATCTGTGCTGGGATACACATGAGCGACATCCCGAGCTTTCCGTATAGAATCTTGTGGGAAGAGCGCGAATTGTTGTCCGTTGCCAATCTGACGCGCCAGGACGGAATCGATTTCTTGCGCCTCGCTCCGCAAATGCAGATCAAGGTCACGATCAAACAATATCAGCTTAGACAAGCCAACGAAGCGCTCGCGGATCTGCGTGGCGGACGCTTTGAAGGAGCAGCAGTGCTCACTCCGTAATCCGAGAGCTGCATATTAAGCCGTGAGCGCTTACGCAAAGGCTTTGAGGACCGCATCCACCTGCGTGTGCCAAGATTTATCATGGGGCGTGACCGCGGGAATCGGCCTGTCGATTGAGAGCAACCCATACACTGCTGTCTGTGCCGCTCGGATCGAGTATTCCACGGTAAACACGACGCCCTCAGGTAGCTCGACGAACTGACTGACGAATGCCAGGTTCTTACAGTCGCGCGGAACGGGATGCGGACGATCGCCAGGCTTACGCGGCATAAACATGCTGGTGATATATGGCATTCGACAGGGTATGCAGACTGCCGTCGCATTGATCTCGAGGTCCAATCGGAGGTGGCCGTAGAGCTCACGCAGTATTTCGGCACCATTACATTCACCCATCGGCTTATTCACGTAGTTCCCGACCCGGTCAGGAAACAGCCCGTAACCCCAGAACACCTGTACTGATGCCGGCTGATCGACGAAATGCGGCTGGTGTGCCAGTACGATCGACATCAGCCAGTTGGAATCCTTGAAAGTGACCAGGCCACCGGTGCCGGCTTCATTGCCGCTGAAATCGCGCATTTGTTCAAAAAACCGCGAACTGGTGAGCGTCACGGTAAACGACTCCCAACAGGATTGGGCGATACAGGAATTGAAAGCGCCGGGATTGCCGAATTGCGGCCGACCTTCAGCAAGGCTTTCCCACAAGCGCCACCCCACCGACTCGGTTTTGTTCAAGACGGGTGGTGCAGCGGTCATAGACCCTAAGCTCGACGCATCCGTCATCGAGCCATTTTGCAAGAACACCAAGTCGTGCTCCGTCACCGCTAGTACGCGGTTCGCAGCACCTGCTTCGAGGCAATGCAGGCCAGTCACCACGAACTTGCCGTTTGCATAGGTGTGATCGAAGTCGGTGATGGTCGAGTTCGCCGAGAAATTCACGCCCTGCAGGGTGAGCCACGTTTGCAGGGGCCTCACCAGAGAATCATATTGATTGTAGATGGTTCGCTTGACGCCCGCGAGTGTGTCGATACGAGTGAATTCAAGCATGAAACGATGCAGGTAGCGCTTGAATTCAACCGCGCTGTGCCATGGCTGAAATGCAAAAGTGGTGGCCCACATATACCAAAAATTCGTTTCGAAAAAGTGCGGTGACAACCAGTCGGTGATGCGACTGTCATGGAGTTCCGGTTCCGTCGCGCGTGTGAGTTTCAGCAGCTCTGCGCGATCCTGCATCGAAAATCCCATCGATGTCACGGGTATGCGCGCGCGCCGGGAGTCCACCAAACGCGCCAGGGCATGCGACTTATGACGAGCGTTGAAGTCGATGGTCTCTTCGTAGACTGACTTATCGGGCGTCGCCAACGAAGGGATTGCCTTGAACAGCTCCCAGGTGCATTCGTAGTTGTCGGCAGTAAACATGCGGCCGCCGCGCAGTACGTACCCGAGTGCGGCGCTGCCATTCGCATCGAGGCTGCCCCCCATCAGGGGCAACGTGTCGAAAATCGTAATGGATCCGCCGTCCAAGCCGGCATCGCGAATGAGGAAGGCGGCGGCGGCCAGAGAGCCGATGCCGCCGCCGATCAAGTAGGCGTGTCGAGACGGCATTGGCATGTGAGCCCCAGTTTACGCAGCGCGTTGCTGTGTTCGATCGCGAAGACGGTTGCCATAGCGTATCGAGCCATGGAGCGTCGGTTGCGGTCTGTGCGGTAGCTGTGAGCGCATGCCCGCTGCACTGAGGACTATGTACGCCAACGAACAGTCCCAAGAGGCTCTGAGAGGTATGTTGTTGAATGGCGCACTGTCGTGCCGCTACCGCTACGGCGCCCCATGACTCAACTCAATGAATTTAGGAAGAATCACCTATTGGCCGCGCTGCCCGAAGCGGAATGGAAGCGATGGTATCCCTCACTCGAGCGCGTGCAGATGCCACTTGGCGAGGTTCTCTATGAACCCGGAGTCATTCTGAATTACGTCTACTTCCCGTTGACTGCCATCGTTTCCCTGTTGTACGTCATGGAAAACGGTGCCTCGGGAGAAATTGCCGTGGTCGGCAACGAGGGCATCGTCGGCATATCGCTGTTTATGGGAGGCCAATCGACATCCAGTCGCGCCGTGGTGCAGAGTGCCGGTATTGGCTGTCGCCTCAAAGCACAGCTGATGAAAGAGGAATTCGACAAATCCGTCCCGGTGCTGCATCTGTTCTTGCGGTACACGCAGGCGCTGATCACACAAATGTCGCAAACCGCGGTATGCAATAGACATCACTCGCTCGATCAACAGCTCTGCCGCTGGCTACTCCTGAGTCTGGACCGCCTGCACGGCGACGAACTCGTGATGACCCAGGAATTGATTGCCAATATGTTGGGGGTGCGTCGAGAAGGCGTCACTGAGGGAGCACTCAAGCTACAAAAGGCGGGCCTCATTCAGTACGCACGCGGGCGTATCACCGTGCTCGATCGTCGGGGCCTGGAAGCCCGCACTTGCGAATGCTACGCGGTCGTGAAGCGCGAGTACGATCGTCTTCTGCCCCCCAGGCTCGCTGCCTAAATACAAAGGCGTTCAGCGTCGACAAGACAGGAGGCTGACTGTATGGCGGCGATCAGCAATCATCTGATCGATATCATGCCGCGCGATGAGCGCAGGCGGTTGTTGGCGATTTGCGAACTGGTCGATCTGCATGTGAGGGACGTGTTGGCGGACAGCACCAGCGTCACGCGCCATGTTTACTTCCCCACCGATAGCTGCGTCTCTCTGTTCACCTCCCTTGATGACTCGCCGGTGCTCGAGGTCGGGATGATCGGCAGCGAAGGGATGCTCGGGATGCAAATCGCCTTGGACGTACCTCAAGGCGGCTTGCATGCGAGAGTGCAGGGCAAGGGATCCGCGTGGCGACTGACGACCTCGCAGTTTAAGAAAGAGCTTAGCCGCAACCAAGGTCTTCGTCACAGTCTGAATAGATACCTGCAAGTGACCATGCTGCAACTGACATCGGTTGCGAGATGCCTGCGGTTCCATGACATTGACCACCGATTTGCGCGTTGGCTGCTCATGACCCATGACCGAGCCCACCATGACACGTTCGACGTCACGCAAGAGTCCATCGCTTTCATGTTGGGCGTTCGGCGGGTGAGCATCACCCAAGCTGCGAGCGAGCTGCAACGTCGTGGGGTCATCGAGTATGAGCGCGGCAAGGTCACCGTGAGCGACCGACGAGCGCTGGAGGCCGCCGCCTGTGGTTGTTATGCCGCTGACCGCAATTGCTATTCGAAGTATCTGTGAGGGAACGCGCCAGGACCTGCTTCTCGAACGAACTGGTCGTCCGGGGCTCACCCCTGTCGCGTGCCCCGAATTGTCGGCCGCCTAGGGGTCTGTGATGGTCGATTGGCTGGATGAGATCCTACTCCTGTGTGCGGTTGCGCTGATGGCGCTTGCCTTTACTCGCAAGCTGCTCGCTTATCGGGCATTGCTGGTCGGGGGAGCGATCCTGACGTTGATCACAGCGCTTTATCCAAGGCCGGACAATCAGTTCAGCCGATTCGTGTTTGGGACCGCCGGAGAATCCTTGCGCTTGCCCAGCGAGGTATTCGGCGCCATTTGCTGGATACTGGGAGCGTGGCTCGTCAAGAGCGTGCTGGCATTGATACTCCGGCGCACGCTGTTTCCCAACGACAATCAACCGCACGCTCGGCGGTTGTTTGCGGATTTGGCTTCAGGCTTGGTGTATGTGGTGGCCTTCGTCGGCATCACGGATACGGTGCTCAAGGAGCCGCTCTCGACCGTATTGGCCACCTCCGGCGTGCTTGCGATCGTCCTCGGACTGGCTTTGCAAAATACGCTCGCCGACGTATTCGCCGGACTTGCCATCAACGTTGAGCGCCCGTTCGGGGCGGGAGATTGGATTACCGTGAGTACGTTGGCCGAAGGTCAGGTCATCGAAATCAACTGGCGTGCCACTCGGCTCAAGACCAGCTCGAACGACATCATGGTCATGCCGAATAGCGTGATCGCCAAAGCCGTCGTCACCAACCATCGGCGAGTGAGTGATCCCCTGTGGCGCGCTGTGGCATTGTCCATCGATCACGCTGTATCCCCTGCGTGCGTCACCGAGATTCTAGAGGACGCAGCTCGAGGCACCCCTGGCCTGGCAGCCGGTCTGGCGCCTATCGCCTATGCCCGAGGTCTCGAGAATTCCGTGGTGCGATACGAATTATGTTTCGCCATCGAAGACTATGTTGACGCGCTGTTGATCGAATCCGAAGTTGTCAAACGGTTGGTGGATGAGCTCAATCGTCGCGGGATAGCCATCGGTGGGGCAGCAACGGACGTACGGATTATTCCAGGCCGCGGACAAGCTCCGGCGATGTCGGCCCCTCTCGGGCCCATTAAGCGAGCGCTTTCGACCGATCACACAGCGGCCAGCGCATCGTGATCATGGAGCGATATCCACACCGTCGCGCTTGTAGATCCTGCCGCCTTTCATGACAAAGGCCACGTGCCGAAATTCCCCGGGGTCGGAGAGCGGATTGCCGTGCGTCGCTACGAGGTCGGCAAGCATGCCGGGCTTGATCGAACCCAACCGGTCGCCGGCGTCGAGCAATTCGGCCGCGGTACGTGTCGCAGCCTGCAACGCTTGCTGCGGACTCATGCCATTGGCAATGAGCAGCGCAAATTCCTGCGTGTGATCGCCCTGTCCCAAATCCGTGCCATAGGCGATCTTGACGCCGGACTTGAGCGCGAGCGGCAGATTGCGCTTCGGCAAAAGATCGTTGGCAAGCTCTTTCGCGGCGGTTCCGGGCGACAGCAGTTCCGGATGGTCGCGTGCCGCGGCGTAGAACACGTCGTACACGGTAAGCGTTGGCACCAGCACAGTGCCATGCGTTTTCATCAGCGCAAAGGTCTGCGCAGTGGCGAAGGAACCATGCTCCACTGAGTCGACGCCGGCGCGCACGGCGTTTTCAATGGCAGAAGCGGGGTAGAGATGGGCAGCTACTTTCAGTCCGAGCGCATGCGCCGTTTCCACCGCTGCCTGCATCTCTGCGTTCGTCATCAGCTGCGCGCGCGGGTCGTCGCCACTTGAAGCAATACCACCCGATGGGATGATCTTGATGACCGTCGCGCCCCGGCGCTGGTGCTGCCGCACGCGCAGGCGAGCTTCCTCCGGAGAATCGACGATGCCGTTGTCCCAGCCTGGGTGTGACAGAGCCGCGTCGAGGCCGCTGCGCGGATCGCCATGTCCTGCAGTCGGACTGAGCGGCTCCAACGATACCCACAGACGGGGTCCTGAGATCTTCCCCGCTTCGATGGCGTTGCGCACGGCGACCGTGTCGTCACCACCGCCCACGTCGCGCGCACTGGTAAAGCCTTGCCGCAGCATCTCGCGCGCGAACAGCGCGCCGTCGAACGCTCGATCGATGTCGCTGTGCGTAAACGCGTACTCGGTGGCGTTGGTCGTGCTGGGCAGCAGGGCTGCGATGTGGACGTGACAGTCGATGAAGCCAGGCATCACGGTCGCATCGGTCAGATCCAAGACTTCTGCATCGGCAGGGGTATCAAAGCCCTCGTGCAGCGCCACGACCTTGTCATCGCGCACGACGATGGAAACATGGTGAAGCACCACATCGCCGGCGCCAAGCACCGCACCAGCATGGATCACTGTGTCCCTAGCGTGTGCTGCAAAACTGAGCAGTAGGAGAGCCGTGGCGGCCGGAATCATTTGCTTCAATTGAAACCTCGACGCAATGAACGCGTTGATTGCAGTGTAGCGTGACGTCACAGCGCCTGCGACGTACACTGTGGCTTCGAAATAGCGCGCGATTCGTCCATTGCTTCCGGCGATCCGCAAACAAAGTGGATGAGAGGCTTAAATGAAATCGATCAGCTCGTTTGCCGCATGCATCGCATGCTGTGCGGTCGCCGGCGCGGGAGTGGCGGCCACATTTGCAACGCCATTGCCTGCTGAAACCATACCGAAGGTGGAAATTCTGCCGCCGAAGTATCCGCAGGGATGGGCGTTCCTGAATTATGCCGGCGACCGCATCGAGTTGCGCAACGTCGGCGCTGACAGCCGCGAGGTGAAGGGCGAGCTTCAGGCACACGATTCTGCGACCTTGCTGGTGAGCGACCAGCGTTCCGAACTTTACGTTGCCGATACTGTGTGGTCACGGGGCAATCGCGGCATTCGCACCGACTTCATTACGGTCTATGACAAGCAGACCCTCAATGTTCTGGGCGAGATCGTGTTACCCGGCGCCAAGCGCGCGCTCATCACTGCGATGGAGGGCCTTTCGGCGTTCACCGACGAGCAGCGCATGGCACTCATCTTCAATTTCACGCCGGCGTCCTCGGTGACGATCGTGGATCTGGTCAATCGCGCGGTCTTGAGCGAGGTGCAAATTCCCGGTTGCTCACTGGTATATCCGACTGGCACGCGCGGTTTTGCCACCCTTTGCGCCAGCGGCACCCTGCTGAATGTGCGCCTGGACGCCAAAGGCGGCGTGGTAGGGCGCAGCGAAACCAAAGCTTTCAATCTGCTCGATGTCGATCCCCTGTTCACACAGTCAGCGGCGATCGGCGGGATTCGCTATTTCCCGAGCTTGGGTGGCCGATTGCAACCCATCGATATGAAAGGCGAAGAAGCCAAAGTGTTGCCCGACTGGAAGCTGCTCACGGCGTCAGACGAGGCGGGGCATTGGCGGCCCAGCGGATGGCAGCTCATTGCGAGCGACGGTCAAAAACTGCTGTATGTATTGATGCAACCGGATGCCCATGAAGGGACGCATAAAGATCCAGCCACTGAAGTATGGGTGTTCAATCCGGGCACGAGAGTGCGTGTGAAACGCTTGCGCCTGGTACGGCCCGGATCGTCCATCGCCTTGACGCGCGGCGCCGACGCATCCCTGTTGGTGCAAACCGCAGAGCGGCTCGACGTGTATGACGTGCGCGACGGCGGTCTGATGCGCAGTATGGATATACCGGGCATGCGATCGCGCATGCAAATCGATGCGGTAGCGCAGGAGAAATAGCGTGGCCATATGGGACAAGATCACGGAGAGGTGGGTACGCAATATTGCGAGTCATACCTCGCGCCGCAGTTTCCTGAGCAAGATGGGTGGACTGCTCGCGGGTGGCGCTGCGCTGCCACTATTGCCGGTGGGTCGTGCCGCCGCAGAGACGGTTTCCTCCCCGGGTGATCCGAACTCGGGTATCGCGGGTCCGCAATCGACAGGCAATCCTCAAGATCCAGGTGACCCCACTAAGTGCGATTACTGGCGTTATTGCGCCATCGACGGTTCGCTCTGCAGTTGTTATGGCGGCAGCGTAAATTCGTGCCCTCCGGGTACTGAGATGTCGCCTATCACCTGGATCGGCACCTGTCACAACCCGGCCGACGATCGTCACTACATCATCTCGTACAACGATTGTTGTGGCGGCGTGCCGTGGGGCCGCTGCGCCTGTCAAGGGAACCAGGGCGACCGGCCGGTGGTGCGTCCGCAAAATAATAATGAAGTCACGTGGTGCTTTGGAACGCAGAGCCAGGCATACACGTGCTCGACCGCCATCCTCCTGGGTGTCGCACTGGATTCTAAATAGCATGTGTCGGGCCATTGTCGCGCTGTGGACAGCGTGCGCGCTGGTGCCGCTGGTAAGCCGTGCGGATGGTGGCGCGGAGGTGTTCGCCAATCGCTGTGCAGTTTGTCATCAGGCACAAGCTGCCGGTGTGCCAGGCACGTTCCCGCCGCTGCATGAGCAGGTGGTCGCCTTTGCGAGGCTGCCCGCAGGCAAAGATTATCTCGTCATGGTCGTCACCACCGGTCTGATGGGGGAAATCAATGTCGGCGGCACCCGCTATAACAACGTGATGCCTGCCCAGTCCGGTTTGAGTGAAGACGAACTCGCCCAAGTATTGAATTATCTGGCGAGCAACCTTGGCAAGGACGATCTGGGCAGTGCAAAACTGACGGCAGATGACGTCAAGGGCGCACGGGCTCGGCACCTCGAGCGCACCCCACAGAGCACTCGCGCATTGCGTCCGGTCGGCGTGCCTTGAGGCGAATTTTCGGCGGCTTGATCGGCTGCATGCTTGCCGGCACTGCAGCGGGCACTGGGTCCGACCCGACGGCTCCCGGCGTCTCGAACGCGCAACGCGCTTGGCAGAACTGGACACTTAATTGTCAGGGTTGTCATCGGCCCGACGGTAGCGGGTCGGAAGGAACGACGCCGAGTCTTCTGGGTACCGTCGGTAAGTTTCTGGGCGCATCGGGCGGCCGGGAGTACCTGGGGCGCGTGCCGGGGGTGGCGACCTCCCCCCTGGCGGATGCGGATCTGGCAGAGGTCCTCAATTGGATGCTGTGGCGTTTCGATCGGCAGGACTTGCCGCCTGATTTTTTGCCCTTCACCCCCGCTGAGGTCGCAGCATTGCGAAAGAATCCATTGCGTTTGGAGGCCGCGCGCATGCGCAGAGATTTGTCGGATCGTCTAACGATCGGAGAACATTGACGTATTTTCGATGCTTTTAGCAGCCTAATTTGGCTAGACACTCCGCCTGAAGGTAAGCGGCAGTGGGTTGCTGGGCTGCACCGTAAAACTTTGTTTTGTCAATAATTTGATGTACGATCAGACTCGGTTCGTGAGTATCGACTTGTCCGTTTACTGATCATTGCGCCGCCCCGGCGTCTCTTTGATCACAACCCTCAAAGGCTGATTCCTCGATCCAAGGTGGCTGACATCTTTGTGTTCGGCCTTTAATGTTTCTTTAGTAGGTATTCTTCATGACGAAAATGTATGTTGGCAATCTGCCGTTCTCAATGGATGAGTCGGGTGTTCGCGCGTTGTTTGAAAAGCACGGCGCTGTGCAGTCGGTAGCTTTGATTAATGATCGCGACACTGGCCGTCCTCGAGGCTTTGGTTTTGTCGAAATGGCCAGTGCTGATGCAGCGCGCGCCATGGAGGCCTTGAATGGCCACGACGTCCAAGGCCGTGCCCTCAAAGTCAACGAGGCGCAAGAGCGCACCGGTGGCG
>CAZZZU010000034.1:0-38199 GCA_964658805.1 uncultured Steroidobacteraceae bacterium | reverse complement strand
TGCTAAACGGCCATCATAGTTGTCGTCGAGGGGCCAAAGTAGTTGACGTCAGCCAGTCCCGCTCAACCTGGCCTCACCATTCGGTCCGGTACATGGCTTTCCATGAAGTATTTGATTTCGGTGGTCTACCAAGCTAGCAAACGTCGAAGCGGCCTTCTTTAGCCTTTCCCGATTCTCAGACGGTCGCATGTTTCTCGTAAGATCGAGAAAGAGCTTTGCGATCTTACCTGCCGTTAGCTCTTCATCAACAATCTTGCGCAGACTGCCCGGAAGTATTTTCTCGGAGCACCACACCACTTCCCACTCGCATGTGGCAAAGCAATATGCCGCTTGGCCTAGCGCATTCGTGCAGTCATCCTTGACGGGTTGACGAAGACGATCGTTTTTCATAAACGGCCTAAATCCCCTTTTTAAGACGCACAGTTCGTAATTAATCCAAACGCCAGACTTGTGCGCCGCTACCGGCGTCTGTCACCAAGGATTTCGAATCCGGCGACGCAGCCATGTGAAAGCTATCTCCCGGGATCGACTGAAGAACGTGGCTTTTCGAGGAATCCCATATGTGAATTCCCTTTCCGTTATTCAGCGCATCTGC
Source organism: uncultured Steroidobacteraceae bacterium (assembly GCA_964658805.1). GTDB lineage: Bacteria > Pseudomonadota > Gammaproteobacteria > Steroidobacterales > Steroidobacteraceae > Bog-1198. The sequence continues at coordinate 37,604 of CAZZZU010000034.1, read as the reverse complement.
GTCGCTGTCGATGTAATACCGGCCGTCGAATGTGTACTCAGCACCGGTGTTACCGAGTCCCTCATAGTGCGAATTCTTGATCAGAACGCCCGTATTAATGTCGTACATTTAGTTTTGCAAGTCGTTCGAACGAATGAAGTTAGGCGTATCGGTCTAGCAAGCCAACCCCCGCATCGGGGCAAGCCACTGCTTCAAAGCGCACACCGATCGCTCTCGGGGGCGCGGCGTTCTTGGATACTGGAAATGCTCAGATCACCCACGAGTGCCAGCCAAAGCGTTTTCAATACGGCTTCCATCTGGGGGTCGATTTCGCCCTTCGGTGTGAAGACATTGTCGGAATAGATCTGAATGACAAGGGCGTTTTTCTCAACCACGTTGGTTGCCCACAGGATCCCCCCCCTTCTGGCCGGCCAACCAGCACCGAAGGGGTGTCTTCGGGGACGGCTCCGGGTCGTGGTTGTCGCATGTGAACCCGGCTGCGAGCGCCGCCGTTCGCACGTTGAGCAGCAGGGAGTCAGCCGGGCTGCGCAGCCGAATCACAAGCGATCTGGAAGCTTTGGCCTGGACGATCGACCAAGCCGCCGATGAAACCAGTAGCGCACTGACTAGAAGCGCCGTAGCCACAACGCGATCTCGACCCAGGCGGCTAAAACACATGGTGCAGTGCAATTCAATCTCGTCGGTCACATGCTATATAATCAACGCGAAGTTGGAAGTCCAATATAATCAATCGGTTACTATGCATGATTACGCATTATGGAAAGTGGCTGAGCGGTTGTTCAATTATCGACCGACTAGCATATAAATACTTACGCCGACTTCGGCTGCTACCACCGACTCCCAAGTATTGAAAGTTACCCGGGAGATGTTGTTCGACATACTCCACAAAAATAGACGCTTCGATCACAAACAAAAGAAAACCTCATCTAGGCACGGCAACGGCCACTTTGACGATTGCCGAAGCTACGCCCTGTACACGGCGCAGACCCACTTGAGGCAGCTCTCGACAGGGGTTTGTTTTCCCTAATACCCTAACCATGCTGCATGCAGCCGTTGGGGATCGTCTTTTTCCTTCTGCGCTTGTGATACTTCGCCCCGACGTCCGTATAACTCTTCATGAGCACGGTTCCACGGCTGTCTATCTACCTGTCCAGCGCTATTGAGGGGGCTCCGTTGGATTGGGAAAAGATATATCTAGATCTTGCCCCCCGGCTTTACAACTATTTTCGCTTCCAGCTCGGCCAGGAGCGTGACGCCGAAGATCTGACCGCCCGCACTTTTGAGAAAGCTTGGGCCGCTCGAAAAAAGTACCGTCGCGATTTGGCAGGCTACTCCACGTGGCTTTTCACGATCGCCCAAAATGTGGTCATTGATTACCTGAGGTCACAGCGTATCCATCTGCCCATCGACCATGCCGATGAAGTCATTTTCGAGGACACCACGGCGTTTCATCCGGAACGCCATTCCGACCTTTCCCGGCTTGCATTTCTGACTAAAGAGCTGAAACCACGGGAAAAGGAGTTGATCGCTTTAAAGTACGGCGCGGAATTAACCAATCGTGATATCGCCCGATTGACGGGACTATCCGAATCCAACGTCGGCTCCTCACTGCACAGAATTGTAAAGTCTCTTCAAAAACAGTGGTAATGGGTAGAGATCAATATGAATGACGAGTTTCTACACCGCATCCGTAAGGACCCCTCCCCGCGTTTCCTAGCATCATTGAAGCGGCGGCTTGCTGACGAAATACCGGTACAAAACAGGCGGATGCCGCGGCGGGGGTTGATTATCGTTGGAGTGATTGTCGGGGTCGCTCTTGCCTCCGGCATCTACTTTGCTCAGACCCCCAGAGTAGCTAAGTCAATGTCAGCATTGGAGAGCGACACCGCGAGCTCCCCGCACATGCAAATGCCCGCGCCGTTGGAGGTGTCCGGGCCCGCGACGACAGTTAAACCCGACCTCGTCAATGCTGTCGAAGGCAAGCCGATGAGCGTAACTACCCCATCGAGACAATTCGGCATGGCTGCAACAGTAGCCGTTTATCCCATGCTCAAGGCAGCCTGGGGATATATGAACAAGAATATTTATCCGTATTCTCCTGCGACTGATCCGACCTTTTCGCTAAAGTCCCCGGAAATAATATTCGCCTCACTGTGTGCCGTAGATGCTTCTGTACAAGCGATCGTAACGGAGCGACGGATTCTTCCTGAGGAACTCGCTGTATGTCGCTCGCGCCAAAGGCATATCGCTGAACTGCCACTTGGTTATGAAGTCGTTACTGTAGTAAGTAGCAATCTCTACCCGCGGCCGAGGCTCAGCGCGCGCGCTCTGTTCCTGGGTATCGCCCACGACGTACCCGATCCACTAGGAACTGAGCGTCTGATTCCGAATCCCTATGTGACTTGGGATGAAGTTGACCCCAGTCTCCCCAATGAGCGTATCGATGTGTTTGGGCCGCCAACGTCGAGCGCAACTGGAATGGCATTTCGTGATCGTATTCTCAAGTCAGGCTGTAACACCCTCCCAACAATTGCCGCGTTGAAGGACTCAGCCCCTGAGCGCTACGAGGTAGTGTGTGGTTCGGTCAGAACGGACGGCCACTATCGCCCAAAGGAGTCGGTTTCGGGCGCTGCCCAGAGTCCCTCCGTATTTCTAGGCTACTTACAGGCGAACCCCGGATCATTGGCGGTAATGTCCTTCGCTGAAGCGAGCGCAAGCGCTACGAACCTGTCTGCCGCGTCAATCGATGATGTTATTCCCACTCGCCCAACGATCGCTTCCGGCGCCTATGTGGGCGCCCGACCGTTGTACTTATATACCGATAAATCGATGCAAGCCGCGCGCGGCTTCGCAATCGCGCTGTCCATAATTGTTGGAGGCGTCTTTGCTGACGCAACAGTGGCTCCTCTATTGGCTCCTCTCGATCCCGTCGAGCAGCGCAGTCTTAGAGACCTGGCGTTGACGCTTCCAGAACTGTAAGCCGAAAACAAACAAGGACAGTATCGTGATGAATAGATCGACTGCACCAATAGCCGCGTTACTCCTTTTTTCGCTAACGTTTAGCACCGTAAGAGGGTCATCGAGCGAAAGCGATACGATGTCAGCGGCTAGCACAAATCAAGAATCAGGCATTCCTCTGCAGACTATTATCAAAGAGGTTGCAAAAAAAACTGGCAAGAAGTTCGTATTCGATGCGAACATTCACGCCAATGTCGAGCTCATCGGTGTGGAGGTTCGGACCGTAACGTACGGAGAACTACTGACAATCTTGCAGACAGCGGGATTCACAGCGGTTGAAAGCGGTGGTTTGACTTATGTGACTGCTGAGATATCCGTTCGACAAAGAGCGCTCCCTGTTATCGCCGGCTCCACGGTTTATCCTGATGCGCAGTACGTTTCCAAGGTAATTGCGGTTCATAAGGTTCCGGCCGCAACCCTTATTCCGATTCTGAGGCCTCTGTTGCCTCAGCAAGCTCATCTGGCCGCTGCAGCGTGCAACAACTCGATCATCATGGTGGACACCTATGCAAATATCCGACGAATTGAAATGTTAATTGCTTCGCTCGACGTCGGTGAAATTCGCACAGGGAACGAATGCGATAACCAAACCAAACGGTAGAATGACGGCGGGTGTGTTTTAAACAATTGACAACGTTAATATAAGCGCAGCGCAACCCGCGTATATCGTTGGGAATGATAATTTATCATTCCAAAAAAATAGCTTCGTTAGAGTGATGATCTAAAGCTATTAAGTTACCTTTCCCGCATCGTTTCCGGCGTAGCTGCAGACAGCTTTGGTACCGCTCGTCGAGGCTGCGGTGGCCGGTTTTATAGCTTCTGGAAGTTGAATCCCTGGTTCCTCTTTATCCATATGGGCTTTATGCGGGACCGTCAATTCGGGCACGTTGCTTTTGAATTTAATTAACGGCATTTACACGAGGGGTCTTTACACATTGCCGCCGTGAGCATGCATCCAGGCCTTTAGCCTGCCGGAATCTCGACGCTCTTGTGCCGGCTTACGGCAGCGCCGTCGGATGACTGCAACTCAACGAACACCAGCGTAGACAGCATGGTGAGCACGGCGAGGCCGAGCAGCGCCAGATGAATTCCGTGCAGCATGGCGAGCGGGTCAGCGTGCAGCCGCGCCGGAATGAACAACGCTGCGGCGAGCGAAGCGGTTGCCACGCCGAAGCTGACCGCCAGTTGTTGTGCGGTGCTCGCGATCGTGCTTGCACCGCTCGCCTGGGTGGCGCCGATGTCCGCATACGCCAGGGTGTTCATGCTGGTGTATTGCAACGACGTCAGGAAACCGTACACAAAAGCCATCGCGACGATGGCCCACACCGGCGTGGCTGCGCCGATGGTCGCGAACAAAAAGATCATCGCGCCCATGCACAGCGTATTGACGATCAGCACGCGTCGATAGCCGAAACGCTGCAATATCGGTGGCATGGTCAGCTTGAGGCTCATGGCTGCCAGGGCTTGCGGCATGATCAGCAGCCCTGACTGAATCGGCGAATATCCCAGCGCCACCTGGTAAAGCAACGGCATCAGAAAAGGGATGCCGCCGATGCCAAGGCGTGTGAAGAGGTTTCCCGTGACCGATACGCGGAAGCTGCGCACGCGCAGAAGGTCCAGGTACAACAACGGATGGGGCGTGCGCTGCGTGTTCAAAAAATAGGCCGTCAGCAATGCAGCGGCGATGACGAGCAATCCAAGCATTTCGCGACCGCTCAAGGTGGTTTCACCGAATACCTCGAGGACGTACGACAGTAGCGCTATCCCTGAGCCGAACAGGATCAATCCGATGACATCGAGGGGCGGCGATTCGCGCTCACGAAAATTCGGCATGTGCCGATACACCATATAGAGCCCGCCAAGACCGATCGGGATGTTGACGAAAAAAATCACGCTCCAATGAAAGTATTTGATGATCGCGCCGCCGAGTAGCGGTCCCAACATGGGGCCGACGAGTCCGGGGATGGCGACGAAACTCATTGCCCGAATCAGTTCAGACTTTGCAAAGGTTCGGATCATGGTAATGCGGCCTACCGGCAACATCATGGCGCCGCCGCAACCTTGCAACACACGGCAGGCCACCAGGAAGTGGATGTCGCTCGCGATGCCGCAGAAAAATGAGCCAAGGGTGAAAATGCCGATGGCGGCCGCGAATACGTCGCGTGTCCCGAAGCGATTCGCGACCCAGCCACTGACGGGTATGAAAATCGCGAGACTGAGCGTGTAGCTCGCCAGAACGGCTTTCATGCTGAGCGGCGGAACTTTAAGCGCGTGTGCGATCGCAGGAACTGCCGTGTTCAAAATGGTGGTATCGAGGGATTCCATGAAGAATCCCACCGCCACCAGCCAAGGCAGCATCCGCTTGGCTATATCGGAAGGCGCAGAGTCAGTGAGGTCCGGCACGACGCGACATCAGGGTGCCGCGAGCGCGCCGTCGACGATGGCCTGCGCTTCGGAAATCAACCGGTTCAGGTGAGCGGAATCGCGAAAACTCTCCGCATAGATCTTGTAGATGTTCTCGGTACCAGACGGTCGCGCCGCGAACCAGCCTTGCGCTGATACGACCTTGACACCGCCGATCGCCGCGCCATTGCCCGGCGCGGTGGTCAGAATTTTCTCGATCGGATCACCGGCCAGATCGCGACTGCTGATCCGGGCGGCATCGAGTTTTCCAAGCCGAGCCTTCTGCTCGGGTGTTGCGGGTGCATCCACCCGGTCGGCGAAGGTCGGCCCCAACTCGCGCGTCAATGCGGCAAATAGCTCACCCGGATCAGATCCAAGCCGTGCGGTCATTTCGGCGGCCAGCAAAGCGGGTACCAAACCATCCTTGTCAGTCGACCAGGCAGAGCCGTCTTTGCAGCCGAACGACGCGCCGGCGCTTTCTTCTCCGCCGAAGCCGAGACTGCCGTCCATCAGACCCGTGACGAACCATTTGAAGCCTACCGGGGTTTCATAAAGGCGCCGGCCGAGGCGCGCCGTGACTTTGTCGATCATGGCGCTGCTGACGACTGTCTTGCCGACGGAGGCATCGGCGCGCCAGTTCGGGCGATGTCGAAACAGGTAATCGATCGCAACCGCCAGATACGCATTCGGCGCCATCAGCCCGCTGCTCGGGGCGACGATGCCATGACGGTCGTGATCCGTGTCGCAGGCAAGAGCGATATCGTACCGGTCCTTCAGCGAAATCAGTCCGCGCATGGCGTAAGGCGACGACGGGTCCATGCGTATCTTGCCGTCCCAGTCGAGCGTCATGAAGCGGAACGTTGGGTCGACCGCAGTATTGACCACGGTGAGATCGAGTCCATAGTCATCTGCAATGCGCTGCCAGTAATGCACGCCGGCGCCGCCCAGCGGGTCCACGCCGATGCGCAGTTTGGAGTGACTGATCAATTCGAGGTCCAGGATCTGATTCAGGTCGTGCACGTAGTGACTGAGGTAATCGTAGCGGTGCGTGGTTGTGGCGCTGCGCGCCCCGGCGTACCCGATGCGTCTGATCGCGTCAGCCCCGGGACGTAACAACTCGTTGGCGCGTCGCTCGATCGACGTCGTGATGTCGGAGTCTGCAGGCCCGCCATTGGTAGGGTTGTATTTGAAGCCGCCGCTATCCGGCGGGTTATGGGACGGGGTGATGACGATGCCATCTGCGAGGCCCGCAGTGCGGCCACGGTTGTAGGTCAGAATGGCATGCGACAACGCGGGCGTCGGTGTGTACTCATCGTCCGCGGAGATCATCACTTCGGCAGCGTTGGCCGCCAATACCTCCAATGCCGATGCGAATGAAGGAGCAGACAACGCATGCGTGTCGAACCCTAGGAACAGCGGGCCGTTGATGCCTTTCTGCCGGCGGTAGTCGCAGATGGCCTGGGTAATGGCCAATACATGCGCCTCATTGAAGCTGCGCTCGAACGAGACGCCGCGATGGCCGGAGGTGCCGAACGCAACGCGTTCTGCCGGGATCCCCGCATCCGGCCGCTCACTGTAGTAGGCCGTGATCAGACGCGGTACGTCCACGAGCGAGGCCGGCGGTGCCGCATGGCCGGCCAGTGGATTAAGCCGCGTACTCAAGTGGTCGCCAATGCCGCGCTCTTGTCCTTGATGAGATGGAGCAGCCCGGCCCATGACTTCACGAACGACGCGGCGCCTTCCTTCAGCAAGGTAATGGCCACCGCATCGATGTCGATGCCCGCAGCGGCGAAGCGCGCCAACGTCGCATCGGCGTCACCGCCATCTGTCGCGAGGACCAAGCCGACGCTGCCCTTCTCGGCGAAGGCCAGCAAGGTCTTTTCCGGCATGGTGTCGATGGTTTCAGGCGCAGCCAGTGCGCCGACGTAAAGATCGGGCGGCGCTTTTGGATCCTTGACGCCGGTGCTGGCCCACAGCAAGCGTTGCTTGCGGGCGCCGCGCGCCTCGAGCCGCTGCCAACGCTCGCCGGCAATCAGTTCACAGTGGGCCTTGTAAATCAGCTGCATGACGGCAATGCCCAACTTGTTGGTGAGATCAGCCGGCACCTTATCCGCCACCGCCCGATCCCAGCGGCTGACGAATACGGAGGCTACCGAACTGACGCGTGGATCGAGCCCCGCGTCAATGCGGCGCTCGATGCCGCGCATGTACGCATTGGCGACGTTGAGATATTGCTCACGCGAAAACAGCAGCGTGACGTTGACCGGGATGCCGGCAAAGATCGTCTCTTCGATGGCCGGCACGCCAGCAGTGGTGCCGGGGATCTTTACATACAGATTCGGGCGCGCAGCCGCCTTGTGAATCTGGATGGCCGCAGAGCGGGTGGCCTCTGTATCGTCTGCCAGCAATGGCGAGACTTCCATGGATACCCAGCCATCCAACCCGCCGGTGCGATCGAATATCGGTCTGAACAGATCGGCGGCGCGACGCAGGTCCTCGAGAGCCAGCTCCATGAACAGACTTTCGCCCTCGAGACCGGCATCGGCTTTTTGACGAATGCTCTTGTCATAGGCTGAGCCCTTGCCGATCGCCTCGTCAAAGATGGTGGGATTAGAGGTCAGGCCGGTGACTGACAGCTCATCGATATAACGGCGCAGGGTGCCGTCATCGAGGATGCCGCGGGTGATGTTGTCGAGCCAGAGGCTCTGACCGAGATCGTGTAATTTTTGGGTTGGCTTCATGCAGGCACCTTCGTGTCAATTTGATTGGTGAGTAATTTCATTCAGCACGGCGCGCTTTTTTCGACCTCAGGATTGTGCCAGACGTCACCGGCACGCATCAGTGCGTCGGCTTGCGCCGGTCCCCACGAGCCGGGCTCGTACTCGATCACAGGCTGCGAATGGGTCAACGCGGGATCGATGACACGCCAGGCTGCTTCGACGCTCTGGTCCTGCGTGAACAATGCATTGTCGCCACGGATGGCGTCGCCGAGCAACCGTTCGTAAGGAGACTTCTCGGCCGCCGTACTGTGGCGCGCGGTCAGTTCAACGGGGTCGCCGCGCATGTCTTCGCCGTTGCGCTTCACCAGTGCACCGGTGCTGATGACCACCTCCGGACTCAGGCGCAGCCGGAAATAATTAGCCGGCATGTCCACACCCGGGTCGAAGATCGCCAGCGGGGGCGGCTTCATGGTGATGCGCACTTCAGTCGCCGTAATCGGCAGATTCTTGCCGGCGCGAAGATAGAAAGGCACGCCGGCCCAGCGCCACGTGTCGATATGCAGACGTGCAACCGCGAACGTCTCGACCTGGGAATCTTTTGCCACGCCTTTCTCGTCGCGATAGCCGCGGAATTGGCCGCGAATCACCTCTTTGGGATCGAGCGGCCGCATGGCGCGGAAGATACGCAGCTTTTCAGTTTGCATGGTCTTGGTGTCGTGCAACGCCGGGGAGTCCATGGCCAACAATGCGATCACCTGCAACAAGTGGTTCTGAACCACGTCGCGAATCGCGCCAACTTCCTCGTAGAATCCGCCGCGGCCTTGCACACCAAATTTCTCCGCCATGGTGATTTGTACGTCGCGGACGTAGTTGCGGTTCCAGACGGGTTCGAGAAAACTGTTTGCAAAACGGAAGTAGAGCAGATTTTGCACGGCTTCCTTGCCTAGGTAATGGTCGATTCGAAAAATTGACTCCTCGGGAAAAACCTCGTGCAGCGTCCGATCAAGTTCCTGCGCGGACGCAAGGTCGCGGCCGAATGGTTTTTCCACGATCACGCGGGCGTTCTCGGCGCAGCCCGACGCCGTAAGCCCGCTGACTACCGTGCCGAACATGCTGGGCGGAATCGCCATGTAGTGGATCGGCCGCTGCGCGCTCCCGAGTGCTGCGCGCAATCGCTTGAAGGTGGCGGGATCTGCGTTGTCGCCATCGACATATTGCAATACTTCCGCAAATTTGGAGAAACCCTCTGCATCGCAGCCGCCGTGTTCCGAGACGCTTTTCTGCACGTGCTCCTGCAGTTGTTGGCGCGACCAACCCCTGCGCCCCATGGCAATCACGGGAAGATACTCTCCGCCACGCTGCATCATCGCGTAGAGCGCCGGAAAAATCTTTTTGTAGGCCAGATCACCGGTGGCGCCGAAAAAGACGAAGGCATCCGACTGCGCATTGCTCACGTATCGCTTGCCCGCGTCTGCAATTGACGCCGCAGCTGTGTCAGCTGTTCGATGAGATCGAGCGCCAGCGCCACGCCGGGCAGATTGATCTCGAGGTCTCGTTCGAGGCGCAACGCGACTCGAGCGCGCCGGAGAGCCGCCGCATCGAAGTGCCATTCAGGCGCTTCGATCTCGATCACATGCAAGACTCCCTCGGCCACGAATTCGACGATGTGCTGCTCGTCCACTGCGCACAACCGACTGAGTTCACGCAGACTCACTCGTTGTGTGCTTTCGAAGATCGCGCCTGTCAGGGCGGCATCGCTGGGGTACATGTCGTTCAAACTCCTAATTTGGCGCGTGGATCGAACGGCGCTGCCGCCGCAAACGCTTCGTATGCCGCTTTGACTTTTGGATCATTCGCCGCCGGCAAGGCGATCTGCACCGTGATGTACAAATCTCCGGGCGAGGCCGCGGGTATACCCCGACCTTTCAAGCGAAGTTTTGTACCCGCATTTGCGCCGGCAGGAATCTTCAGATCAACCGTACCGCTCGGTGTCGGAGTCAGTACCGTGGCCCCGAGTGCCGCCTCCCAGGGAGCCACCGGCAATTCCAGAGACAGATTCTTGCCGTCGATCTGATACAGCGCGTGCGGCAGGAATTCAACCTCGAGGAACAGATCACCAGCCTTGCCGTTGCGGCCGCGCGCGCCCTGGCCCGCCAGCCGGATATGCTGACCCGCGATGATGCCGCGCGGAATTTGTACGTTGAGCACGCGCTCTTTGGCAGCGAGATGCCCCTGCGCGTCTATCTCCGGCAACTGCAGCTTCAGTGCGCGCGAACCGCCGTGCAGTGATGCGTCGAGGTCCAGAAGAATTTTCGCATGATGGTCTTCGTTGCGTTCGCTCTGCGCACTGCGGGCTGAGCGCCCCTGCGCACCGAATAAAGATTCGAAGAAATCGCTGTAATCGGCGCTGCCTCCACCCAGCCCACCCGAGCCGCCGAATTCGAAGCCGGCATTCCATCCGGGCGGTGGCCGAAAATCTTCGCCCGGACGCGGGCCTTTGCCCAATTGATCATACGCCGCGCGTTTTTCGGGAGTCTTCAGCACCTCATAGGCTTCACCGAGCTCCTTGAAGCGGGCTTCTGCATCCTTTTCCTTGCTGACGTCAGGATGATATTTACGCGCGAGCTTGCGATACGCCTGCTTGATTTGCGCAGCGGTAGCATCTCGCGCCACACCCATCAGCGCGTAATAATCTTTAAATTCCACCGCTCGCACCCGTACCCGCCGCAGACATATTCAAAGGATACCCTTCACGCGATCCGGCGATCAAAAATCCGCTGTAGGAGTCTTCTTACGCTATAGCTGATAGGCAACCGTCAGCAGGAGACCTTCGCATACGTCGCGCGCCAGGGTTGGGGGACGGCGATCGAACTCGACCGCCTTCGGCAGCAGCGCTTCGATCCACTGCGCCAGCCAGTCGATTTGCGCCTCGCTGTAGAAGACGACTGCACTCTCATAGTTGAGCAGCAGGCTGCGCGAGTCCAGATTGACGGAGCCAGACACGGCGAGCGACCGGTCGAAGACGATGGCCTTGGCGTGATTCATCGCCGGCAGCAGGTGCACGTTGACGCCCACCTGGGCGAGTGCGCGCAATGAACGACTCCTGGCAAAGTCTGCCAGCCGATGGTTCGACTTGGCGGGTATGCACAGGTCAACCTTGACGCCACGGCGCGCCGCCAACCGCAGTGCTGTCTCCAGGCTGGCGTCCGGCACAAAGTAGGGTGTCACGGCGACGATGCGCTCGCGGGCGTGAAAGCAGCCGTCGATCAACAGCGCGTGCACGGTATCTTCAGTCTGATCCGGACCGCTCGGCAGGAACTGCGCGATGCCATCCTGACTGGCAGACGTCGCAGTCAGTACGGCGCCAGGCGAAGGTGTGCGCCGCGGTGTGCTCGCTGCGACCGCGAGATTCGCGGCGACCATCTCCCAACGTTCCTGCGAGGCCGGTCTGCCACCGGCCCAGACCCAGTCAGACTCGAACTGCGTCTCTGCGGCGTGTGCGACATCGCCGCGCAGATCGAATGTCAGGTCGCCCCAGGGAGGTGTTCGAGTCGTGCCGGTGAAATACTCGGCAGCCAGATTGCGGCCCCCGGCCCATATCGCCTTACCGTCGGCCACCGCCATCTTGCGATGGTTGCGGAGATTTCGGGGCCCCTGGGTTCGGCGCGCAAACAACGGACTGAAAATAGCAGTGGCCACGCCAGCCTGCTCGAGTTGCTGAAAGCGTGCGCGCGGCAGTTGGAGCGCGCCGACGCCGTCGATCATGAGCCGTACCTGCACACCTCGTGACGCACACGCCATCAGTCGCTCGAGCGCCGCGTGGCCGAAGGCATCGTTACCCAGTATGTATGTGCAGACATCGAGCCGGTGCTCGGCTGCGTCCATGATCTCGAACAAGGCCGCCGCCGATTCACCGCCGTCATGGTGCATGCGAATGGCCGCAGGCGTTGCTGCCGGCAAATCGAAGCTGTCGATGAGATCGGCCGCCCAATGCTCGGCATGCGGCGGCAATTGCGCCGCTTGCTTCTTTCGGCGCTGCAATTTGCGACGGCCGAACAGTAGATACATCGGCAGTGCGAGATAGGGCAGCGCCAGCATGCCGAGCACCCAGGCAATCGCAATCGCAGGCGGACGCCGCTCGCGTTCCGCGCGCGTCGTGAGTACGTAGGTCAGCACGCTGATTGCGATCACGAGCGAGTGCGCCGTGAGTCTCGGGTACCAAGCGTTCATGTGCGGTGCAGTTCTTGCGTGAGTCGCGCAAGGACCGCGGGCACGCCGTCCGGCAGATCTTCCGCGAGCAGACCGGGCCCGAAATCCGCAGCCGCCGCACCGTGAATCCACACCGCTGCCGCAGCCGCCCAGAACGCGTCCATGCCCTGGGTGAGCAAGCCGAGTATGAGACCGCCGAGCACATCTCCGGATCCCGCGGTGGCCAGTGACGGCGGCGCATTGCTGTTGATGACCGCGCGTCCGTCCGGCGCGGCCACCACCGTGTCGCGGCCTTTCGACACCACGATGGCCCCGCTGCGCGCCGCCGCCGCCCGCGTGCGGGTGAGTTTGTCGCCCGACGCGTCGAAGAGTCGCGAGAATTCGCCGTCGTGCGGCGTCAATACGCACGCGCCCTGGATCGCGGCGAACAGCGAGGCGGGCTTGGAGGCGAATACGGTCATCGCATCGGCGTCGAGCACCACGGCTTTGCCCGTGCGCAGCATCGCCAGCGCATAGCGTTCGGTTGCCGGCGTCACGCCGGCGCCGGGACCGATCAAGAAAGCGCTGAAACGTGCATCGCCGAGCAACCGTTCGAAGTCACCTTCCTGTATGAGCGGACGCACCATGATGCTGGTTAGAGCGGCAGCATAGACAGGCAGGGCTTGCTGCTCTACCGCAATGCTGGTCAGGCCTGCGCCCATTCTGGCGGCGGCTCGCGCTGCCATGCGCGCGGCGCCGGTCATCGGGTAACCGCCATACAGCAACGCATGCCCGCGCGTATATTTATTCCCGGCGGAGTGCCGTTGCGGCAGCGCGGCGCGCCACAAGCTCGGCTCGTTTTCCCAGGTTTGCACCTGCAAGGAATCGACGGTGGCGCGGGTAATGCCGATATCGGCCACAACGATATCGCCGCAAAGATCGCGGGCGGGCATCAACAGGTGCGCCGGTTTTTTGCGCGCGAACGTCACCGTACACGCGACGCGCACCGCACCGTCGCACGCGCCCGTATCCCCCGCAATCCCGCTGGGCACGTCGACGGCCACGCAGGGTACGTGAGCACGTTGCGCGGTCTCAAAAAGCGCGGTCAGGCTCGAGTCGATCGATCGATTCAAACCGGAGCCGAACACTGCGTCAACGAGCAACCCCGCGCCCTCGATCGCTGCGGGCGCGAGCGTGACGACCTCGCCCTGCCAGTTACGTGCCTGCAATGCAGCATCGCCGTGTAGGTGCTCGCGTTCACCCAGGAGCGCGACCCGCACCGGCCATCCCGCCGCCGCGAGTTCGCGCGCGATGACAAAGCCGTCGCCGCCGTTGTTGCCAGGGCCGCATAAGACCACCGTTTGCCGCGGCGAGTAGCGCCCCCTGATCTCCCGTGCGACAGCGGCGCCGGCGCTCTGCATCAAGGTGGCACCCGTGATACCGGCGTCAATGGTCAATTGATCCGCACGATGCATTTGTGCGACCGTCAGCAATTCTGAGTTCATGCCTTCCCGACCCACGCACCGACTCCGGCGGTGACCGCCATCGCGAAAGCGCTCCACAACGCAACCCGGAACGCCGCCGGTATGGGTCGCGCGCCGCCGGCTGCAGCAGCCAACCCGCCGAGGGCGAACAAACTCACCAGTGATGCAACGACAATTGCCATGGCAAGATGAGATTCACCGGTGATCACGACCATGCTCAACGGCAACACCGCGCCGACAGCAAAGCTCGCGGCCGAGGCCATTGCCGCTTGAATGGGCCTTGCTTGATTCTGCGGGTGGAGGCCCAACTCATCACGTGCATGCGAGCCTAACGGGTCGATCGCGGTCAGTTGCTGCGCCACGCGTGCAGCCAAAACCGGGTCCAGCCCGCGTTGCACGTAAATCTGGGTGAGTTCGTGTTGCTCGCCTTCCGCGTCTTCGGCAAGTTCGGTTTTCTCCTGCGCCAGCGCGGCCGCTTCGCTATCAGCCTGCGAGTGCACCGAAATATATTCGCCGGTGGCCATTGACATGGCACCCGCCGCCAATCCCGCCATGCCCGTCGCCAGGAGCGTTTGATGCGATGCGCCAGCAGTCGACATCCCAAGTACCAGACTCGCCGTGGAGACAATGCCGTCGTTCGCGCCGAGCACGGCTGCGCGTAACCAGCCAAGACGTGATAGTCGATGCGTTTCGTGTCGACGGATCATATTCCTGTACGAATCCTCAGTAAAAATGTGCCCGGACAATGGTAGCGACGTGTATCAATCCCGGGTAGTCTTTGCCTGGTAGGCACATCCCAAGTGAGGCGAAGCGCATGTACGGATCGCTGTTTTGGATCGAGTGGCTGGATCGGCTCGATCGAATTCTGTCGAGTACCCGCGACGACGTTGCAACGTTGAGTCGTTCGATGGGACCACGCTCATTCGCCGCCCTCGAACGGTCGAACCGCCAGCTTTCCGCGCTCACCAGTGATCTGCGCCTGCTCGATCGCGCAGTGTTGCCATCAGTGGGTAATCTGCAAAGAGCACTGGATACCACCCTTTTTCATCTTGGCAACCTGGTCGAGACCCAGGGCGGCGCCGCGAACGCCGCGCCCGATCGCATGCTCATTGCGGTCAGCACGGCACTTCGCGACAGCGTCTACGAGGCGGCGCTACTGGTCGAGCCCGAAAAGCGCCGCCTGTAAAGACGTGATCACGCACGTCCGGTTTTGGGTCCCAGAAAATACCAAAGAATGAAACCGAGCACGGGCAACAGAATGACGAGCACCACCCACAGTACCTTCTTGGCGGTGTCGGCCGAACTCTGAAATATGTTCACCAGTGCCCATACGTCGGCGATCAATACGATCACGCCGCCAATGCCGTTGTAATTCATCCTCTCTCTCCTCGCGTTAAAAGAACAACAATAGACCGCCCACCACGCTCAAGCCCAACACCATCTTTTCAAAAAAATCCTGGTCGATGCGCGCCAGGATCCAACGGCCGCCCAACGCGCCGATCAGCACGGCGGGCGCCAGCCACAAATTCAGCCAGAAGCTTTGCCGTGTGATCAGGCCAAGATCGACCATGAAAGGCACTTTGAAGAGATTGAGCAAGAGAAAAAAAACAGCGGCCGTTCCGGCGTACTGCATTTTGGGCAGCCGCATGGCTATCAGATAGATCGCCATGAGCGGACCTGCGGCATTCGCCACCAACGTGATGAATCCGGCGGTGATGCCGACCACTGCAGCAACCGACCAGTGCAGGTGCGACTCCGTAGCATCGACGCGGGAAGCGCGATACCGGCGCCAATAGCTCAGCGCCGCGAGCGTTACGATGATGCCGCCGACCATCGTCTTGGCGGTATGGTCCGAGATGGCGCCGAGCGTGAAGTAACCGACTACCACGCCCGTCGCCGTCCAGGGGAACAACCGCCACAGATAATGCCACTGCGTGTGCATGCGGTACGACAACACGGCAACGATGTCGCCGAAGATGAGCAGCGGTAGCACCAGGCCACTCGCCTGCTTGCTGCTCTGAAAAACGTGCGTGAAGAGGGCGATCGATAAGAAGCTGAGGCCGGTGACCCCGGTCTTCGCGATACCCACCATCAAAGCGCCGAGGACGGCAAAAAACCACTGCAGGGGTTCGGTTATCATGATCTCTCGAGCGCTACCCTCTATTGTATGTCAATTCTCTATCGCCAAACCGCGGAACCTGCGAGCGCTACTCCCGCATTCACCGGTGCAGCGCGTACCGACGTCGCCATCATCGGCGCCGGATTTACTGGACTGTCCACCGCTTTGCACCTGGCTGAACGAGGCGTCCGGGTCGCGCTGCTCGACGCGCACGAGCCCGGTTTCGGTGCCTCCGGTCGCAATGGCGGCCAGGTCAATGCAGGGCTCAAACCAAATCCGGATGAGGTCGAGCGTGATCACGGCATGGACCTTGGCAGACGCATGAACGCTTTTGCCGGCGCTGCGCCAGACCTGGTTTTTGAGCTCATCGCGCGCCACGGAATTCATTGCGAAGCACGCCGCAATGGCACGCTGCGCGTGGCGCCACGCCCCGGGCACGTCAAGCAACTCGAGGTCACTGCGGCACAATTGGCTGAGCGCGGTGTGCCCGTGCAGATGTTGAGTCGTGCGACGCTGGCAACGGCGGTGGGTCATGATCGCTACCCGGCAGGACTGCTTGATCCGCGTGGCGGCGATGTGAATCCGTTGAGTCTTGCGCGGGGGCTGGCGCGCGCGGCGTTGGCCGCCGGCGCGCAGATCCACGGGTCTTCGCGGGTCGTGCGTCTGGAGCAGCGCAACGCTGGCAGCTGGCGCTTGCATCTCGCCACGGCACACCTCGACGCGACGCATGTCGTGATCGCAACCAATGGCTACACCGATGGTGTCTGGCCGCAACTCGCGCGCACGCTCGTGCCCGTATTCGGTGCGATCGCCGCCACCGAAACCTTGCCGCCGGAGCTGGCACCGCTGGTCATGCCGAGCGGCGCGGTACTGTTCGAGATCGGGGCCGTGACCGTGTACTACCGTGTCGACGCCGGCGGACGCCTGTTGATGGGGGGCCGCGGTCCAATGCACGAAGTGACCGAACCCGCCGAGGTCAATCATTTACTCGACTATGCGCGCTTACTCTGGCCGGGCCTCCATCGCAGCGCTTTTACCGGGGCCTGGGGCGGGCGGCTGGCGATGACGCCGGACCATTATCCGCACGTGCACGAGCCGGCCGCCGGCATCCACATTTGTCTGGGCTTCAACGGCCGCGGTGTGGCACTCGGGACTGCGATGGGCGTTCTGCTCGCGCGGCGCATCGCACAGCCTGAGGCTGCATTCGACATGCCGATCACGGCCCTGAAGCCAATCGCGCTACACGGACTGTGGCCGCTGGCCGTGCAAGGGATGATCCTGAGCGCCAGGCTGCGGGACTTTTTAGGCCTTTGACGCCGCGCGGGCTCGACTAGTTGTCGAGCCAGTACTTCTTAAGATCGTGCAGATCGATGACCACATCGAAATCCTGATCCTGAGGTTTCGCAGGCCCGGTGGCAAAATGATAGCGCGAGTCGATGTGGGAAATCCCGGGGTGCAGATCATGCATCGCACGCTTGAACATCTCGCGCGGCACCCATTCCGAGTTCGAGGAAAGCGAACCGAATTCGTCGTGGTAAATCGAGCTCGTCGAGATGTCGGCGGGAGCTGGGGCAACCGCGAAGATATTGGGCCTCTCGCCGTCGAGGTGCGTTTTTCTCGCGCCTTCCACGAGCAGCTGCCATTCATTGCCCTGGGGAACCGCAATCAATGCATAAGCGTGATGTTGGGCAGTCACAAAGGCCAGCGCCAGCACACATCCGGCGAGAACACGACGGGTGGTGCTGCTCCAGGTGGAAGTCAAGGCTGTCACCGAAGCCACCAGAAAACACAGGAGGACCGCCGTCATCGCGAAGATGGTTCGGTAGGTAGCGTAGCGTTCCGAAGCGAGCAGGCTCACTGCACAAGCGAATGTGGGGAGGCCGAACAAGCCGCACAGCCAAATGATGCCACGACCGTGACCGTGCCGGCGCCATTCCAGAAAAGCCCCGGCCAGCAGCAATACTCCCACGACGGCTGCGCACGCAAAAAAGAGCGACTGATGTCGGTCATTATTGTCGTTCAGTACGAACAGACTGAGTGCGTTCGGCATGGTCTCGGATAAGAACCAGATCAGTTTGTCGCCCCAATGATGCTCAAACGCAACGCGGTTGGATTTGACGAATACACCAGTGGCGTACAGTACCGACATCACGCCATAAGCCAGTGCCAGGGATAGCGTCACTACGCCGAGATGCAGGGCCAGCCAGCGGCCGGACTGCAGCAAGGTCTTATGGCGCCTCACAATCAAGGCAGCGGCGAGCGGCACGGCGTAGAACAGCGCGCTCGGCTGATAGATCAACGCGCTCACCACCATGACGAGAAGCGCTGCCGATAATTGCCGCACGCTGCGGCCGAAGTGCTCACGCTGTGAGGTCAATGCGCTATCGGCCGTGAAAAACCCAGCGATGGCCAGCAGTGCGGTGACGGCGTAAGGCCAGCCAACGGCCCAGCTGGCAATCACCTGGGAGGAGGGGATGAGCACCAGCAAGAAAGCAAAGCACAGGCTTGCGTTGCGCGACCAGCCGAGATTGCGGAAGCCGCGAAAACATGCCAACGCAACGGCACCCAGTAAAAGTGCAGCTGCAAACCGCATCCACTGCAGATTCTGCACCGAGGTCGTGGCGCCGTAGCTCTTCTGCAGAAGCCAGCCATAGATAGGCCGGGCATGGGATGCGCAAAACCGCATGATCTTGCCGGGCTCCTCATGCGCCTCCCGCAAGTTCGAATAGTCGTCACGCAGACCGTAGTCGTGGAACGTCGCCGGCCAGTAGGTCAGGAGAGGCGCGAGGAACAGCAAGGCGGCCAGGAAGGTCGTACGCCTTGCCATGGAAAGGCGACGATCGGCAACAATACCTCGGCCGCCGATGGGAACGCCAATGGCCGCTTTGGCGAGAATTTGATCAGGAACTGACATTTACGGGATAGGCCCTCGGCTCGGCTACGATTTTAGCGATCCCACCTCAGAATTCTGTGGATGAACCGGGAATTCCAGGTTAAAAATTCGTTAACTAGCCCACGATCAGGCGGCGATACAGGCGTTCCGCCCGCAATCCTTGGCTTTGTAGAGTGCTGCATCGGCTCGATTGAAAGCCGCTTCGGTGGTGTCGCCTTTCAGCAGAGTCGTAAATCCGCACGAGACGGTGACCCGGACCGGGGCGCCGCGAAAATGGAAGCCCGTTGCCGCCACAGCTGCGCGAATTTGCTCGGCGAGGCGTGCTGTGTCGTCCCGTGAACGATTCTGGAGCAGCATCCCGAACTCCTCGCCGCCTATCCGAGCCAGCATGTCGTTGGGTCCCAACAAGGCATTCAGGCATTCGGCAACTCGCTGCAGCACCCGATCGCCGGCGCGATGACCGAAATTGTCGTTGATGAGTTTGAAGCGATCTATGTCCCATAGCAGTACGGATCCGAGCTCGGCATTGCCGCCTTCCGCCAGGCGCCCGAAGTGCTCCTCGAAAGCCTTGCGATTTGCGATGCCGGTCAATGAGTCCACCCGTGAGTCGATGCTTTCCTTGGCCAGTTTGGAATGCAGTTCGAGTGCTTCCCGCTCGAGATCTGCGATGCGCGCGCGCATTTTTTCAGCACGACCGTCGTATGCCAGCACACGATCCGCTTCGCGCGCTTTGAAGGCACTGACCTGTTGCGACAATTGCGCCAGACGCGCATTCACCCGTTCGCGCAGGGCGCTCGTATCGGTGACCGAGCTGACTTCCACGCTCAACTCGCGCACCTGTGACAGCACAAAATCATTGTGAAGATTCGAATCGTCGAAGCGCTCGCGGCCGGAGTCGTTCGCCGAAGTGAGCAAGGTGACCACCTCATCCAATCGCCGCATGACTTCGGATAGTGCGGCGGCAGCCTGGATACGATCGCGTGCGAAGTCTTCGTTGCGTGCCTGTATGACATCCGCGGCCTGAGTGACGATGGCGATGCAAGCTTCATCATCGGGCGCAGCAGCGATTTTCCCGGGCAACGCCAGCGTTGCAGGATCGCGCAAGTCGGCAAGTAATTTCTTGATTACCGCGGCAAGCGCGATACGCAGCGTCCTGTCGGTGCCGGGCGGCGTTACCAGGATCGGCAGGACGGGATAGGTGGCATCGACAGCAATGACCGTGGTGGTCAGATTGGCGCTCAAGCGCGCCAGTTCGTCCGCATCCGCGTTGCGGCGATTGGCCGCTGCCAGCGTTCGGAGCTCATCGTCGAGTTGTGAATTGACGCCCATGCCAGCGGCGCACAGGCGACCCACCAGGCGTCGCAGTACCTGCTCGACATGACGCCAGCGCTTTTCGTCGGCCTCCATCTCGACCAGGGAGTCGCGGTATTTCTGTTTCCAATCAGCAGTTTCAGACACGGTTCGACGTCGGGCAGCCAGTTTCAAACACCTTATGACAGGACGTCGTTTTGAACTGAGATATGCATCCCAGCGGTGCAAAGGAGTGCGGGGTAGGCTCTGCGAAAGGATGACAAACCTATGGTGCTGAAACACTTTTTGTTGGTAGCACTGGTTATGGTGCCCGCCCTGACGCAGGCGCATTCCAAGATCTATTCCTATATGGACGAACAGGGCACCCGGCACTTCACCGACGTCCCCGACAACAAACTTTATCGGCTCGTGATCCTCCCGTCACAGGCAAGGACGTTGAGCGGCGATCGCTATGACTCGCATTGGACAGCGCGTGCCGCCCAATACGATGCAGTCATCGAACAAGCCGCGAGGACCGCAGCCGTCGAAGCGAACCTCTTGCGCGCAGTCATCGTGGTCGAATCAGGCTTCAACCCACGCGCCGTATCGCCGCGTGGCGCCGTCGGTCTTATGCAGTTGATGCCGGCAACGGCGCGACGTTTCGGTGTATCGGATCTGTATGATCCGCGCGAGAACGTGCGCGCAGGCGCGCAGTATCTGAAGTTCCTTCTGAATCGGTTCGGCCAGAACACACGCCTGGCGCTCGCCGGATACAACGCAGGAGAGCAGGCGGTCGATCGTAACGGCGGCCGTATTCCGCCCTATGCTGAGACCATGGACTACGTACCCCGGGTGATGCAAATCTACCGGACGCTGCTCGAGAACGCCGCCGTTACCCGCGTAGCTGCGCTGGAACACTGATAGCAAGTAGTCATCGCCTACCGGTGTGTCCTTCTGGCACTGCCACGCCGGCAATTTCAAAATGCGCCCCGCGCACCAGGCCCGCGACACCGATGAAAGCGCGCGCAGGGAACTTGCCGGTGAAATAGGTCTTGTAGACCGCATTGAATTTGTCGTAGAGGCTCAAGTCCGTGCAGTAGATGGTGACGGATACGAGGTCCGACATGCCCAGTCCGCCCTTCTCGAGCGTGTGTTTGACCGCGTCGAGCATCAATTTGGCTTCGGTCTCGGCATCGCCCGGCGCTTTGCTCGTCGCAGGGTCCAGGCCAAGATGGCCCGCCACATAAAATGTACCGCCCGCCATCACGCCGTTGCTGAAGGGCGGTGATGACTTGGGATCGTAGCCATCGGGCTGCACGTAGTTACGGGGAGTATCGGCAGCCAGCGCTGCACCACCGATCGACAATGCCACGGCCACCGCGATCAGGAATTTCATACTTTCGGCACCGTGCCTGCCGGCGTCATCTTGTCGATCGCCTGCGGCAACACTTGCGACAGCTTGCCGGCCAGGACGTCAGGGGACAGCCCAACCTTGGCGGCGAGCTGGGCGACGATATCCGAACCGAAGGCATGATGAATCTGGTCTGGGCTGATCGGTTGATTTGGACCGGTACCGATCCAGGAGCGTGCCGTCGCACCAAGACCCTGCTGCTCGAGTTGCGCAACGATCCCTTGGATACCACCGTGCTTTTCGATCAGTCCATTCACCACCGTTGCCATTTCAGCGCCTACGGCCCCGCCGAGCAATCCATCCAGCATCCCCATAATCGTGTCCTCCTCAAGGTATTTAAAATGCGTACTGCACGTTGATCGTTGCAATCGTATCAAGACTTTTCACGCCTGCCGGCGGGCTGGTGTTGTCGATGAAACCGTAACCCGCCACCAGCGCCAATTTAGTCGACATCTTGACCGTCAGCGAGATGTCGTCGTGGATAAGCGTGTTGCTCGCGCCCGCTTCGATCAGCAATTTGTTGCCCACCGAAGTGGTCTTGTTGAATGCGTGTGAAAACTCGAGGCCAAAGACCCCTACCGCCTCGTTCTCGGGATCCTGTACGTCGCGTTCGACGACAGCGCCGCTGCCGTCCTTGATGAGTGTTTGTGGGCGCAACCGTCGGAAGCCGCCGCCTGCCTGCACCGTGAGCTTGGTGTCGTTGGTGTCGAAAAACTTGTACCCGAGTCCACCGGTCGCGCTTCCCTGGTAGACAAAGCCATTGAACATGTCGTGCTCGAATCGCAGGGCGCCGAAGGCAAACAAGGTCGCGGTGATGTTGTAATCCGCTTGATGCCGGATCTCCCATCGTTCCGCCGATACGACGTTACCGCTCTTGCCGTACAAGCCGCCGAGAAATATTTCGTTTTTCCAGTCGCCGTCGTAGCGCTGAATGACGAGGTTCGCATTTACCGTCTCCGCATCGGTATTGCCGTGGGAATCGAGAAATCCGAACTGGCCCTTACCGATGAACGTATGTTGCGGCGGGGGTGGCGCCGGCGCCTCATCGCTCCAGGCAGGGATAGCGGAGCTCAGTACCACCACCGTCAGTACCGCGCCACATCGGATCAGCACCCGAGGTGTATCAGGCACGCTTGGCGAGGAGATCCCGAATCTGCTCGAGCAGAATCTCGGTCTTAGGCGGTTCCGCAGCCACGGCATCGGCAGGATGCGGCTTCTTCAGCTTGTTGATGCCTTTGATGCAGAGGAACAGCACAAACGCGATGATGGCAAAATCAAAAATGGACTGAAGGAACGCACCGTACCTGATCAATACTTCCTTGCCGGCAGGATCATTGCCCAGGTGGATGGCCAGGTCTGAAAAGTTGATACCGCCGATCGCCTTGCCCAACGCCGGCATGAATACGTCGCCGACCAGCGAGGACACAATCTTGCCAAACGCGGCACCGATGATGACACCGACCGCCAGATCCACCACATTGCCCTTCATGGCGAATTCTTTGAATTCGGCTGCTATTCCCACGTTCTGTACTCTCCGTAACGGTGATTCGATTGCTGGTCGAGTCATGTTAACCGGGACGCGATACCGATTGCCAGAATTGCGCGTGCAGACGCAACGTCAGCACCGACACAGACCCTCGGTCGCGGTTGTAGTCCTATGTGGTGAAAGGCAATACCGCGACGCACATTGCACTGGAAAATAGTTGCGTTGCCATCAGTTGCGTTAAGGTATCCGAGACACGCTGACCCGGCGATGCATTCGCAGGTCGTGTTTTCCCACCATGCAACGCATCTGGCAGAGGCCGTGGACAGCATTTTAACGATCAACGGCGGTTCTTCCAGCATTCGCTTCGCGGTCTTCAGCGCCGCGAAACCGCGACAACGAATGTTTGCGGGCAGACTCGAGCGGCTCGGCAGCGGCGCGGCGTCGATGACAGCGGGTAAGGTGGGTACCAAGCCGCGGACCGTCAAGTTGCCCGCGACGGACCGCTCTGGCATCGCGACGCTGGTCGAGTGGCTCGCCGCCCACGCTGATGCGCCACCCGCGGTCATCGGACATCGCGTCGTGCATGGCCTGGAACATGTGCAGCCGGAACGGATCACGCCTCAGCTGCTCGACTATCTCCATTCGATTTCTGCTTTCGATCCTGAACACCTGCCGCGGGAAATTGAGCTGATGGCCGCGCTGCAGGCACACTATGGCGACGCCGCGTCGCAGGTGGCGTGTTTCGATACGGCGTTTCACGCCGGGCTGCCGGCGGTCGCAAAAACGCTGCCCTTGCCTGAACGCTTTGCAGAGACCCGCGTGCACCGCTATGGCTTCCACGGCTTGTCGTACACCTATCTGCTCGATGAGTTACGCCGCCTCGAGCCGCCGGTGGCCGAGCACGGACGCGTTGTCCTGGCCCATCTGGGCAGCGGTGCGAGCATGGCCGCAGTGCTGGCAGGTCATTGCATCGATACCAGCATGGGGTTCACGGCAACGGGCGGACTCGTGATGGGAACGCGTAGCGGCGATCTCGATCCCGGACTGCTTTGTTATTTATTGCGCCGACATGGGTTATCGAGCCAGGATTTGGAGCACGCCATCAACCATGAAGCAGGGATGTTAGGCGTGTCGGGCGGCAGTGCTGACGTGCGCGATCTGCTCGAACGCGAGGCGCGCGAGCCACGGGCACGTCTCGCGCTCGAACTGTTCTGTTATCAAGCGAAAAAATTTCTGGGCGCGTTCGTCGCAGCCTTGGGCGGCCTGGATACGCTGGTCTTTGCCGGCGGCGTCGGCGAAAACGCCGCCGTGGTCCGCACGCGCATCTGCGATTCGCTCGATTGTTTCGGCATCAGGCTCGATGCCGAGCGCAACAATCGCCACGATGCTGTCATCAGCGTGCGCGATGCTGCAGTGACGGTGCGCGTCATTCCTACCGATGAAGAAGCCGTCATCGCCCGGCTCAGTGGCGATCTCGTCGGGGCCAATTGAACGAGGATAATCGTATGCAAACTGCCACCTACAACAACGTGCTCGGCGACCAGGCGCTGAAGAATATCGACGCCTATTGGCGTGCGTCCAACTATCTCGCCGTCGGGCAGATCTACCTGTGCGATAACCCGCTTTTGAAAGAGCCGCTGGCACCTGCGCATATCAAACGCATGTTGCTCGGTCACTGGGGTACGACGCCGGGTCAGAACTTCATCTACACGCATCTGAATCGGGTCATCACCAAATATGATCTGAACATGATCTACATGTCGGGCCCGGGCCACGGCGGCCCGGCAGTCGTTGCCGGGACGTATCTCGAAGGCACCTACAGCGAAGTCTATGCGAACGTGAGTCGGGATGAAGCGGGCCTGAAGCGACTGTTCACGCAGTTTTCATTCCCGGGCGGCATCCCGAGCCACGCCTCGGCCGAATGCCCGGGATCGATCCATGAGGGCGGGGAGCTGGGCTATTCACTCAGTCACGCTTTCGGTGCGGTGTTCGACAACCCGAGTTTGATCGTTGGGTGTTGCATCGGTGACGGGGAGGCGGAGACGGGTCCGCTGGCTACCGCGTGGCACTCGAACAAGTTTCTGAACGCAGCGACCGATGGCGCAGTGCTGCCGATTTTGCATTTGAATGGCTACAAGATTGCCAATCCGACGGTGCTGGCGCGCATCAGTCGGGAAGAATTGACGCAATTGCTGCAAGGTTATGGCTGGACGCCACATTTCGTCGAAGGCCACGAACCCATGGACATGCATCGCCAAATGGCGGCCACGCTCGACCTGGTCATCGAGGAAATACAGCGCATTCAGGGCATCTGGCGGCGCGACGGCAAGCGAGAGCGCCCTCGTTGGCCCTTGATCGTGCTGGTGTCCCCGAAAGGCTGGACTGGTCCCAAGAGCGTCGATGGCAAGCGCAATGAAGGCACGTTTCGGGCACATCAGGTGCCTATTACGGATCCCGCAACCAACCCCGAACATTTACAGCAACTCGAGGAGTGGTTGCGCAGCTACAAGCCGGATGAATTGTTCGACGCGGGGGGGCGGCTCATGCCGGAACTCGCGGCGCTTGCGCCAGGCGGCGAGCGGCGCATGGGGGCAAATCCGAATGCGAATGGCGGCCTCTTGCTGCGCGACCTGCATATGCCCGTCTTCGCTGATTTTGCCATCGATGTGCCGCGTCCCGGGGTGAAAGGCGTCGGCGACACTCGAGTACTCGCGCCGTTTCTGCGAGAGGTGCTCAAACTGAATTCAGCGCCGCGCAATTTTCGTCTGTTCGGACCCGATGAGACGGTATCGAATGGGCTAGGCGCCGTGTTCGAAGTCGCCAAGCGGCAATGGGTCGCCGAGACGCGCAGCGACGATGAGTATCTGGCGCTCGACGGGCAGGTGATGGAAGTGTTGAGCGAGCATCAATGTGAAGGGTGGTTGGAGGGGTACCTCCTTACCGGCAGGCATGGGCTGTTCAATTGCTACGAGGCCTTCATCCATATCGTGGACTCCATGTTCAACCAGCATGCGAAGTGGTTGAAGGTCACTGCAGCCCTTCCCTGGCGGCGCAGGATTGCCTCCTTGAACTATCTGCTCAGTTCACATGTCTGGCGTCAGGACCACAACGGTTTTACGCATCAGGATCCGGGCTTCATCGACCATGTCATGAACAAGAAGGCCGAGATCGTGCGGGTCTATTTGCCACCGGACGGGAATTGCCTGTTGTCGGTAGTCGATCACTGCTTGCGCAGCCGCCATTACGTCAATGTGGTGATTGCCGGTAAACACCCCGCGCCTCAGTGGTTATCGATGGACGAAGCCATCAAGCACTGCTCCGAAGGCATCGGTATCTGGCAGTGGGCGAGCAGCGACCAGCTCGGCGAGCCTGATCTGGTCATGGCGTGCGCCGGCGACGTGCCTACGCTTGAGATATTGGCCGCGGTATCGATCCTGCGGCGTGAGCTGCCGGAATTGAAGATTCGGGTCGTCAACGTAGTCGACCTGATGAAATTGCAGCCTGCCACGGAGCATCCGCACGGCTTAAATGACAGCGATTTCGATTCCCTCTTCACGACGTCCAAGCCGGTTTTGTTCGCGTTTCATGCTTATCCATGGTTGATCCATCGCCTCACGTATCGGCGCCGCAATCACGACAACTTTCATGTGCGTGGCTACAAGGAGGAAGGGACGATCACCACAGCGTTTGACATGACGGTGCTCAACGACATGGACCGATTTCATCTCGTCATGGATGCCATCAACCGATTGCCACAAACCGGCAGCCGTGGCGATTATCTCAAACAGAAGCTCAAGGACAAGCTCGTGGAACACCGGCAGTACATCGATCGCTACGGTGAGGATATGCCGGAGATTCGCAACTGGTCCTGGCCGGATTAAGTCCTACAAGGCGTGCGGTCGATTGACCTACACAGCCTTGCGCGCGATTGCCAGGATAATGCGGCTCCAGTCACTGAAGGATCGCCCATGTCAGACGATATCGATTCGAGCCGACCCGATACTCTGGGAGATGGTGAAAAAGCATCGCTTCGCAATGATGACCAGCATGAACGGAGAGAAACTGCGTAGCCGGCCGATGACCACGATCGAGCGGGAGGGCGACACGTTGTGGTTCTTCGCGCAGTCCGATTCGGAAGTCATCAACGAATTCGAGCATCAGCCGCAGGTATGCCTGTCCTATTCCGATGCGTCGTCGCAGGACTTCGTTTCGATTACGGGCAAGGCGCTCATCGTCAGAGACGTGGCGAAGAAACGGGCATTGTGGAATCCCATGGTGCAGGCGTGGTTGCCTGAAGGTGCCGAGTCGCCGCATGTCGTGCTGATCGAGGTCGTTCCAGACCATGCTGAATACTGGGACGGAAACAGCAGCAAGCTGGTGCAAATATTCAGCTATGCCAAAGCGCTCGCGAGTGGCAAGCCGCCGCATGATATTTCGGAGCACCGCGACGTTCCCTTGAATCGCACCTGATCAGTGGCGGTAGCGCAAACCAGCCCTGACCGCGTTCAGCAAGTGGCGGGGTCGCCTTTCCCGCGTGGTGCAATCTGGGATGGCAGTGGCGTCAATTTTTCGCTCTTTTCCGAAAGCTCGGAGTGTGTCGAACTATGCCTGTTTGATTCGTATGGGCAGGAGGAGGCCCGGCTTAGAATCCGTGAACGGACCAATGGGACCTGGCACGTGTACCTTCCCAACGTGGGTCCCGGTCAGATCTACGGCTATCGCGTTCACGGACCGTATGTGCCCGAAAGTGGCCTGCGCTTCAATCCCAACAAACTGCTGCTCGATCCGTACGCGAAGGCTATTGGCCGGCCACTGACGTGGGGCGATGAGCTGTTTGGCTACACCTTGGGCGATCCCGATGCTGACCTGTCGTTTGATGATCGCGACAGCGCGCCGTTCGCCCCGTTGGCCGCGGTGATCGACTCGCGTTTCGACTGGAGCGGGGAGCGACGCCCCATGTATCCGTTACACGAAACGATCATCTATGAGGCGCACGTTCGCGGCATGACCAGGCTCCATCCTGACGTGCCGGAGGCGCTACGAGGCACCTATGCAGGTCTCGCTACCCCGCCGGTGCTTGAGCACCTGCGAAGTCTCGGCGTTACCGCCGTCGAACTCATGCCGGTGCATGCGTTTGCGCAAGACCGGCATCTTGTCGAGAAGGGTCTCTCCAACTACTGGGGATATAACACGCTCGCGTTCTTTGCGCCGGAAACGGGCTACGCCACTCACCCTGATCGGCCGCTCGACGTTGTCATCGAGTTCAAGCACATGGTGAAAACCCTGCACAATGCCGGATTCGAAGTCATTCTTGATGTGGTCTACAATCATACTGCTGAGGGTAACCACGTCGGCCCCACGCTGTCTTTTCGCGGCATAGATAACCTGGCTTACTACCGCACGGTCACTGGTGATGCCCGCCACTACATGGACTTCACCGGATGCGGCAACACGCTCAACATGGTGCATCCGCATTCCATCCAGCTGTTGATGGACAGTCTGCGCTACTGGGTGACTGAAATGCATGTCGATGGCTTTCGCTTCGACCTCGCGTCTGCGCTCGCACGTGAACTTCAGGATGTCGATCAGCTGGGCGCATTTTTCGACACGATCTACCAAGATCCGACGCTTGCTCCGGTGAAGCTCATCGCCGAGCCCTGGGACTTGGGCGAAGGCGGATATCAGGTGGGCAACTTTCCCTCGGGCTGGATGGAGTGGAACGGAAAATATCGAGACACGGTGCGAAAGTTCTGGAAAGGCGACATGGGCCTGCACGGCGAGATCGCCACCCGGCTGGCGGGCAGCGCCGATTTGTACGAGAGCACGCGCCGAGTGCCGGCTGCCAGCATCAATTTTGTGACTGCGCATGACGGCTTCACCTTGCATGACCTGGTCAGCTTTGACATCAAGCGCAATGAGGCGAACGGCGAAGAGAATCGTGACGGGGCCGACGACAATGCCTCCTGGAACTGTGGCGCTGAGGGGCAGACCGACGACGCTGCGATCTTGGCCCTCAGAGAGAGGCAGAAGCGCAATTTCTTGTGTTCGCTGATCTTTGCGCAAGGTTCGCCGATGCTGAGCGGCGGCGATGAGTTGAGTCGAACGCAGCACGGCAACAACAACGCTTACTGTCAGAATAACGAAGTATCGTGGTACAACTGGGACCTCGATCAGACGCGGACCGAATTCCTCGAATTCGCCCGGCGCGTGCTGCAATACCGCAAGCAACATCCCAACTTTCATCGCTATGCCTTCCGAGATCACAATCCGGAAGCGTGGCATCCGGAGAAGAACATCATTTGGTTTCGTGCAGATGGCAAGCGAATGGAAGCGAAGGACTGGGAAGACGGCGGCTGGATGCGAACGCTCGGTATGTTTCTGAATGGGCGCGCGCCTGAGATACGTGACAGCCGCTCGCAGTGTGCGGAGGATGACGATTTCCTGTTGTTACTCAATGCGCATCACGAGCCTGTGACGTTCCGGATGTCGCACGAGTTGTATCCATCGGGCTGGAACGTGGCCTTCGATACGGCACGACCCCAGTTGCCGGTTGATGAAGAGCCGGTGCGGAGAAACCGCCTGGTGGGATTGGCACCGCGCTCCTTTGTGCTGTTGAGCCATGTCCGCTAATTGGTCGGCGACCTATCGCCTGCAACTCCACGAGAAGTTTCCGTTGGCGGCGGCGCAGCGGATTCTTCCTTACCTGTCGGAGCTTGGCATCAGTCACGTGTATCTGTCTCCGTGCCTACAAGCGGTACCGGGCAGCCAACATGGCTACGACGTGGCTGATCCCACGCGCATCAGCGACGATCTGGGCGGCGAGGCTGCCTGGACGCAGTTCGTTGCCGCTGCGCGGGAGCAGCAGCTCAAGATCTTGCTCGATATCGTTCCGAATCACATGTCCGCCACCCACCACAATGCATGGTGGATGGACGTGTTGGCGAACGGCCCCTATAGCGCGTATCGCGACTATTTTGATTTCAAGATGCAGCCTGATGCGCCGTTCCGCGTGCAACTGTGTTTCCTCGGCAAGCCGTATGGCGAAACGCTGGATGCCGGCGAGCTGACGGTCGAGGCGACGTCACAGGCTCTGTTCGTCAAACATTTCGACAACGTCTGGCCGTTATCGCCTTTGTCATGGGGTTTGATTCTGGGCGGCGACGAGGCGGCTGCGGCTGCCGAGTTGCACATTGCGCCCGCCGGCGGGCGTGCAAATATCGATAGCTACCGGAAGGTCGTCGATCTCCAGCGTGGGCGACTGGCTGCGATGCATGCCGAGGGCACACTCGAGGCTGCGATCGCCCGCGTCAATACCGACCACGATCTTCTCGACACGGTGCTGCAGCGGCAGTTTCATACGCTGCACTTCTGGAAGCTGGCCGGCGAACTCAATAACTACCGACGTTTTTTTGATATCGGTGGCCTCGTCGGGATGCGCGCTGAATTGCTGGAGGTATTCGAAGCCACTCATCAGCGCATCCTGAAGATGTGCGATGACGGCGACATCGACGGTGCGCGTATCGATCACCCGGACGGACTGCGGCGGCCGCTGGAGTACTTCGAGCGCCTGCGCCGGCGTTTGCCCGAGGGGCGAATCTACGTTGAAAAAATTCTTGAAAATGACGAGAAGATGCCGGATGAGTGGCCTATCGAAGGCACGGTCGGCTACGACTTCATGTCCAAGGTCAACCGTCTGTGGATGGACGATCAACGAATCGACCTGTTGACTGCCGCCTATGCAGACTTCACGGGGCATTCGGTCAATCTCACCAAACTGATTCGGGAAAAGAAACGCGCCATCGTCGAGTCGTCGTTTCCGGCTGATCGTGATCGCCTGGCGCAGAGTGCGCTCGTGATTGCGCACGCTGACCGGCGTACGCGCGACCTGAGTCCGCGCCAGTTGCGAGAAGCATTGGGGCGCACCATCGTGGCCTTGCCGGTGTATCGAACCTATCGGCGCTGGCACCTGTTGCGTGAGGAGGACCGGCGCATCTTCGTCGAGGCCATCCAGGTGGCGCGCATTGCGTCGTCGGATATCGATGCAGCGGTGTTCGATTTCTTATGCGAGCTTTTCACCAAACCGCAGCTGACCGAGTACGAGGCTGATTTTCTGGCCCAGTGGCAGCAGTTGACCCCGGCGGTGATGGCGAAGGGCGTCGAAGACACCACCTTTTACTGCTTCGACCGCCTGGTCTCCTGCAACGAGGTGGGCTCGTCGGCGTCGTTGGTGGGTATTTCAACCGACAAGTATCACGAGTATTGTCATTTTCTCAGCGAGAGCTGGCCGAAGGCGATGCTCGCTACGTCGACCCATGACAATAAGCGCAGCGAAGATGTGCGCACGCGTATATCGCTCTTGTCGGAGATTCCCGAACGGTGGGCAGAGGCTTTGCATCATTGGTCGACCTTGACGGGCTCGGCATGGCAGAACCACACACCCGACCGACATGCTGAGTATCTGTTGTATCAGACGCTCATTGGTGCCTGGCCTATCGATCATGATCGCTGCTGGAATTACATGTTGAAGGCTTGTCGTGAGGCCAAGATCAACACGTCATGGCACGAGCCGAATGCGGCGTACGAGGAGTCTCTCAAGGCGTTTGTCGATGGTGTGTATCAGTCACCCGAGTTTCTCGACAGTCTGCAGCAGTTCATCGCACCGCTGGTTTTGCCCGGACGCATCAATAGTCTTGCGCAGACGATGCTCAAGATGGTGACGCCGGGCGTGCCTGATTTTTACCAGGGCACCGAACTATGGGACTTGAGTCTGGTGGACCCTGACAACCGCCGACCGGTGGATTTCGCGGCGCGCCATACGGCCCTGGAGCGTGCCCGTGGCATGAGCGCTTCTGCAGCGTTGTCTGAATGGGATACGGGGTTGCCGAAGCTCTGGATGATCATGCGGGTGCTGCAAACGCGGCGCGACCGGCAGGAGTGTTTCTCGCCGGACGCGAAATACCAGCCATTGGTCGCGCAGGGCAGTCATCTCAGTTCGATACTCGCGTTTCGACGCGGCGAAAATCTGTTGGCGGTGGTGCCGCGTCTGACCCTGAACCTGCGCGGCGATTGGGGCGACACGCGCCTGCCGTTACCAGGCGGTGCGTGGCGCAACTGTTTCACTGACGAGGTGTTGCAGCGGGAGATCTTTCCGGCCACGCAATTCGCGCAGTTTCCTGTCGCCCTACTGATCCGGGAATCCGTATGAATTTTAGTGTTTGGGCGCCATTGGCGAAATCGGTTGAGTGGGTGGCGGGCGAGCGTCGCGTGTCATTGAGCGCAGGTGAGCAAGGCTACTGGAGTGCCGAGATTGAAAACGTCGGGCCCGGGCAGGGATACCGATATTCTCTGGACGGTGCGGAACCCATTCCGGACCCGCGCTCACGCTGGCAGCCGGATGGTGTGCATGGCGACTCGCATGTCGTCCTGGCCGAGTCGCTCGCGGCAGATTCTTTTCAGGCACCGCCGCTACGCGATGCGGTCATCTATGAGATGCACGTGGGTACCTTCACCGCGGCAGGCACTTACGCGGCTGCCGGCCAAAGGCTGGATTATCTGGTTGAACTCGGCGTAACCCATCTGGAATTGTTGCCCCTGGCAACTTTCCCGGGTGAGCGCGGTTGGGGATATGACGGTGTCCATCTGTTCGCGCCGCACCCCGCTTACGGCACGCCGCAGGAATTGGCCGGGTTCATCAGCGCCTGCCATGCGCGCGGAATCGCTGTGTTGCTGGACGTCGTTTACAACCACTTTGGCCCCGACGGAAATTATCTGGGTCATTACGGCCCGTATTTCACTGATCGTTACAAGACTGGCTGGGGCGCGGCCATCAACTATGACGGTGCCGAGAGCGATGCCGTGCGATCCTTGGTCATCGACAATGCGCTGATGTGGCTGCGCGACTACGGCTTCGACGGTCTGCGTCTGGATGCCGTGCATGCAATTTTCTGCTTTGAGTCGGTGCATCTGCTCGAGCAATTGGCGTTGGCCGTGCGCAAGCTCGGCGCTGATTTGGGCAAGGAGTTTGTCCTGATCGCCGAAAGCGATTTGAACGATCCACGCATGGTGCACCCCAGGGTACGCGGCGGCTACGGGCTCGATGCACATTGGGCGGATGACTTTCATCACGCCCTGCATCGCTACTTCACCGATGAGGTAGCGGGCTACTATGTCGATTTTAACGGCCTCGGCGACGTCGTCACGGCGTTGCGGGACGGCTACGTCTATCAGGGGCAGTACTCCGCGCATCGCAAGCGCAAACATGGCCGGCCACCGGCGTTCGTCGCGACCGATCAACTCGTCGTCTGCGCGCAGAATCACGATCAGATCGGCAACCGCGCAACAGGCGAGCGCTTGAGCATGATGTTGCAACCGTGGCAGCTGAAAGCCGTGGCGGCTTTAACGTTGCTTTCGCCGTTCGTTCCTATGTTGTTTCAGGGCGAGGAATGGGGTGCGAGTACGCCGTTCCTCTATTTCACCGATCACCAGGATACCGAACTTGGCCGACTCGTCTCCGAAGGGCGGGCACGCGAATTCAGCAGTTTCGAATGGCAAGGCGAGGTGCCCGATCCGCAGCACGGTGATGCGTTCGCAAAATCCAAATTAAATTGGAGCGAGTCCACCGAAGGCATGCATGCGGAGCTGCTGCAGTGGCACCGGGAACTCATCCGCATCCGACACGACAAGGCCCGCCGGCGTGCGGCCGGGAAGCGGTCGCCAAAGGCATTGGTGCGCGCCAACGAAAAAGCGCAGTGGCTGCGCTGCCTGCACGAAGATGTGCTCACCGTATGCAATTTTGCGACGAAGCCGCAGACGGTGCCTATGCCTGCGGGGGATTGGCATTTGGTGCTGGGCAGTGACGAAGCGCCTGGCCCGCTGGTGCCGGCGCACGCCGTGCAGATTTTCAGGAAGCAGTCTGGCTCAGCGTTAGGCTAGGCATCTGCAGGGTACCGGCGGCGGCGGCCTGGGCACGACGCTGCGTGCGCCACCAGCCGGCGGTCAGCAGATCACCGTGGCGCTGGGTGAACACCGTGCTCAGGGCGCTGGGGATGGCCAGGAACGGCAGCCATTGCTCCGGGAATACGTCCTGCGGACCGTAGTGAAACCACGGTTCGCCGCTGGTCTCTTCTTCTTCATTACGCGGCTGCGGCAAATCACGGAAGACGCAATCGGTCAAAAGGCAGAGTTCGTCGTAATCATAGAAGATCACGCGACCGTGGCTGGTAACGCCGAAGTTCTTGAGCAGCAGGTCGCCGGGAAAAACATTGCTGGCGGCCAGGTCCCGCAAAGCATTGCCATAGTCGATGATGGCGTTCTCAGCCGCGGCCGGATCAGCCTCACGTAAATAGAGATTCAACGGCCGCAGCCGCCGCTCTATATAGCTGTGTTCTATGATCAGATCGTCGCCTTCGACCCGGCAGGTCTCACTGCCTTCGCGTAGCAGCTCATCGAGTAGCGCTGGCATGAAGCGCGCCAGCGGCAAGCGCAGCTTTTTGAATTCCTGCGCATCGACCAGGCGACCGGCGCGGTCATGGCGGAAAACGAATTCATAACGCTCGATGACGTCGGCACGCGAGGTGGTTTTGGGTGGCCCAAAACGATCGCGAATGACTTTGAACACCAAATCGAGTGACGGCAACGTAAAGACAATCATCACCAGTCCGCGTTCGCCGGGCGCGTGCACGAAGCTATCGATGGACGATGTCAGGTGTCGTTGCAGTGAGAAAAAGCGTTCCGTTTTGCCTTGCTTGGCCCGACCGAGAACGGTATAGAGCTCGTCCACGGGCTTGCGTGGCATGAAAGTACGCAACAGCGTAATGGCGGCGCTGACCACGGGGAGATCGACATGAAAATAGGAACGCGCATATCCAAACAGCGAACTGACGTCTGAATACGATGAGATCACCGCCTTGATTTCCACCTGGCCGCCGCCATTGCCAAAGGCCAATACCAGCGGCGTGATGGTGCCGTCGCCGATCAGCCTGCCGACCACGAACGCTTCCATGCCGCGATAGAACACCGGATCAATAAGTTCAATGGACTCGGGACTGCCGCCCCGGCGGCCGGCTGCAAAATTTCGGCCGATGTCGGCGCTGATGCGGTGAATCGCCGCATCCACATCCTCGATCGCCGCGCTGAACGGCAGATCAATCAGAATCTCATGCACCGTGTCTGCGATGGAACCCGCAACGCGATATACGCGGATGGGTACGACGCCGGAGGCGCGGCCTCCGCGGATCGCGCAAAATTCCACCGTTTCGTTGACACCGACCGTGCCGAACAGGTCCCGGGTCACGGAGTTGTAAAAGGTACTGTAAAAATCCACGTCAGGGCGACGTGCAGTCAGACTTTCGTACTCGCGCTTGATCTCGGTCCACAGTGCGACTTCACTACGGCGCTCTTTGAGGTCGAGATCGATTTTGAAGACACAGCGAACCACCCATTGCTTGTACAACTCGATGCGTTCAATGGCATCGCGTTGCGCAGCACGTACATCGTGGACCAGAAAGTTACGCGCTGCAGCGCGCGTGACACGCCCAAATTCGGTGTTGTAGAGCACGAAGTGCTCCACGATGGCCGCGGCTGCGTGCCGGGCAGCGGTCTGCGCCGGCACGTCATTTGCCGGCGCAGAATCCGCGTTCACGCCACTTGCTTGGGTTTCGCGCCACGAGCAATGAACTGCTCGGTTTCGGTACTGCCGGCCATGGCCGTGGTCGAACTCTGCGAACTGATCGCAGTCTGCACTGCGTCGAAGTAGGCAGTGCCGACGAAGGCCTGGTGCTTGGTGGCTCGGTAGCCGTTTACTTCCTGAGCGAACTCGCGTTGTTGCATTTGCGAGTAGCCAAGCATGCCGTCGGCCTCGTAGGCCTTGGACAGTTCGAACATGGACAGGTTGAGCGCATGCCAGCCGGCGAGCGTGATGAACTGGAAGCGATAGCCGAGTGCCGCCAGATCCTCACGCCATTGCTTCATCGACGCGGCCGGTAACTTGGCTGCCCAGTTGAAAGACGGCGAACAGTTATAGGCCAGCAGCTTGCCCGGGAACTTGGCATGAATGGCCTCGGCAAAATGCTTGGCCTCGCCCATGTCAGGGTGCGAGGTTTCGCACCAGATCATGTCGCAGTACGGCGCATAGGCCAGGCCACGCGCGATGGCCTGCTCAATGCCCGGCTTGACGTAGTAGAAACCTTCGCTCGAGCGCTTGCCTGTGAGGAAAGGCTGGTCGCGGGTGTCGATGTCAGTCAGCAGCAGGTCGGCGGCGTCCCCGTCGGTGCGTGCAATGACCAGCGTCGGCACGTCCATCACGTCGGCAGCCAAACGGGCGGCGGACAATTTATTGATTGCATCCTGTGTGGAAACCAACACCTTGCCACCGAGATGGCCGCACTTCTTCGCAGAGGACAGTTGATCCTCGAAGTGCACGCCGGCGGCGCCCGCTTTGATCAAGGCCTTGGTGAGCTCAAACGCATTCAGGTTGCCCCCGAAGCCTGCTTCGGCGTCCGCAATGATGGGCACCATCCAATCGATGTCCGACTTGCCTTCGAGATGTGCAATCTGATCGGCGCGCACGAGGGCATTGTTGATGCGCTCGACCATTTTGGGTACGGAGTCAACGGGGTACAGGCTCTGGTCCGGATAGACCTCACCGGCCGAATTACCGTCACCGGCAACCTGCCAACCCGAGCAATAAATCGATTTCAGGCCGGCTTGCACGGTTTGCATGGCCTGGTTGCCCGTCATGCTACCGAGACCGGCTACGACCGACTCGGAATGCAGCAATTTCCAGAATTTCTCGGCACCCTGGCGGGCCAGAGAGTGCTCGATGCGGACGCGACCGCGCAACTTGTCGACGTCACTCTTGCTGTAGGGACGGGTAATGCCATGAAAGCGATCGTGTTCTACATTGCTCAAGGGGGTCTCCTGTTGGATTTATTAGGGTTGTCGCCCAGCTGCGGACAGTTTAAAGTGAAATTCGAATATTTACACACTAGAAATTTCACATTGTGAATTTCACTGAGAGGCCGCATGTCGGGATTGATACGGCAGGGTCATTTCCTGGGCGCCAAGTTGCGCTCCCTGCGAAAACGCAATGGTCTTACCTTAGACGAACTTTCGGCTCGGTGCGTGCAGATCGATCCCACTATTGCGCCGTCTGTTTCTTACTTAAGCATGGTCGAAACCGGCAAGCGGGTGCCCTCGGCGGCGACTTTGGGCCTGCTGGCCGGTGTGTTCAGCAAAGAAGCGCGCTGGTTTCTCGACGAAAATGCCGTCGTCGACATGGTACCGAGCGAGCGGCCACGTGGCGGCATGCGGGCCATGCCGCTCGAGCCCGCGTTCCTGTTCTCGAACCAATTGCTGCAAAATGCCCTGCCGGAGTTGCTGTCACAAACCGGCACGACCGGGCGCCAGTTTGCACAGTTGCTGATCCGGGTCTGGCAGGAAACCCATCAGAACAGTTTCCCTGACATCGAACGCGCCGCCGAGGCCTGCGGCAAGCGCGAGATGCCGTTGCACATCGACACGGTGCTCGACATCTGTGCGCGCCTGAACCTTGACATCCAGTGGTTCGAAAGCGATGAGCGCAAACCCAGATCG
>CAZZZU010000033.1:34735-38703 GCA_964658805.1 uncultured Steroidobacteraceae bacterium | reverse complement strand
CAGGTTATCGGCATACGGGGTACCCGGTCCTGCGTTTGATTCGTACTGACTGATGTACTCACCGCTGATATCCGCGAGTATCGAGCCTACCGGCACGTCGAACTTGTAGCTGAAATCAAAATCCCATCCGTCGATCGCGGTGGATCCGATATTTGCCCGGCGCGCGTCCAAGATCTCCCACACTTCAGGACGAGGAACATTGGTCAGAGCGCCGGTGAGTCGAATGCCCGCCAGAATCGAGTTGAACTGTGCGTCGGTCAGCGGCCCTAGCAGACCTGTCGCCGGGTTGACGACGTTCAGATTCACGAACCGCTGCAGCAGGGAGGGCAGATTCAAGTTGAACGAGATCGGAATCTGCACCTCGTTGGTGAATCGCACCATCCAATAGCTGACACTGGCTTTGAAACCCGGTAGCGCGGCCGGCGTAAGATCCACACCGAACGACGCATTCTTGGCCGTTTCCGGCTGCAACCCCAGGCGACCGCCGGCGATGTACGCCTCTTGATAGTTGGCTCCCGCCGGCAACAGGAATCCAGGCGGGGGCGTCGCGGGGAAGGTTCCGCCCGACCGCGTGTCGATCCCGTAGATATCCGCAAGCTGCGGTGCGTGAAACGAGGTGCCGTAGCTGGCACGCAGTTTCACGCCCTCGATCGGCGTCCAGTCGATACCGTACTTCGGGTTCTTGGTATTGCCAAAATCGCTATAGTGGTCGAAGCGTCCGGCCAACGAGAGGTTCAATCGCTGCATGCCCGGAATAGCGTTGTTCGGGCCCACCAATGGAACGGCGAGTTCGCCAAATGCAGCGCCGACGCTGCGGCTGACCGAGACCACGTTGTTGGTGTAGTCAGGGTCGCCGGGCAGGCCGATGGGATCAGAGCCGCTATACCCCTCGTGACGGTACCCGCCACCGATGGCCAGCTTGATATCACCGCCCGGCAGGGTGAAGACCGGGCCGTCCACCTTCAGATTGAAGTCAACCAGCTTCTGATCGCCGTAGAAATACAGGGGATAGTTCAGAATTCCCGCGGCGACCTTGGGGTTGGTCCGATTCCCGAACGGATCCAGCGCCGTGCCGACCGTCGTCGCGTTGACCGCAGCATTAAGCGCCGTGATATTGACGCCGCCGTTGTCAGAGTTGAGCGCGCTGCTCTTGCTCCAACTGTAGTCGACATCCGTCGTGAGACGCCACTTCCGGCCAAGCTCGATATCGGCGCCGACGTCGGCCATGCCCGATTTCGAACGGAAAACGTCGTAGAGCTGCGTATTCAGATTGCCCGTATTCCACTGCACCGTTTCGGAGGTGGCCGTCACACCCGCCGGCAGCTGAAAGAATGGGTTCGTATTGGTGAGGGTGATGGTCTGATTCGAAACCTGCGGAATTTTCTCCTTCGCAACGTCGTCCGTGTACTTGCCATCGAAGAACAGGTGGACGCGCTCGCCTATGTCCTGGCGAACATTCGCAACGACTGCGTAGCGACGCTCCTGATTGAAGACATCCTGTTCTCGAAGCGGGTCGCATGTCGATGCGGGGCCCGCTATCAAGCCTGGCCCCGTGTAATTCACACCGTTGATCTGCACGTTCGGGGGATTGCAGTTAGTCACCGGGTTGAAAGCAAGTCCCGCGGGCGCAGCTTGATAAAACTTACGATCGCCGTTCTGCAAGTCTGAGTTACCGGCATAAGTGCCGGCAAGCAGTGCCGATCCGGTGCTCCAGGTCTTGCCGAACATCTGTCCGAGGCTCGCCTGGTTATACGGCGCCGCCGAACCATAGCTCGCTGTCGTCTCCGCGCCGTTGAAATTCTTCTTCAAGATGATGTTGATCACACCGGCAACCGCGTCCGATCCGTAAATGGCGGATCCGCCGTCGGCCAAGACTTCGATGTGATCTATCGCGGATGGCGGAATCGAGGACGGATCCGGCACGTTGAGCAGCGGCGTATCACCCACCGCCCGGTGACCGTCGATCAGGACGAGGGTGGCGGTGCCCGGCACTCCATGGATTCCCGGCGTGGAAGAGCCACCGCTGTTGAACTCGGATTGCCCGCCTTGTGGTGTGATGTTGAAGCTATTGAGGAGCGGCACTTTGGACAGCAGGTCCGCCGTGTTGGTCGCACCCACCGCTTGAATCTCACCGGCATCGATGACCGTCAACACCTGACCGATGGGTGCGGTCGCGCCGCGAATGGACGTTCCGGTAACTGTGATTTCCTGCAGCGCGTCGTCTTCTTTCGTCGGCGTCTGCGCCGCGCAAACGCCGGCAGCGCCGAACAGCATGCAAGTAGCTAATGACTTATTCATGTGCCTCCCCCAAATTTAGTTTTTATCGTTTCGTGATCAGGGCCCCAAAATGGAATTGCTCCATCGTCTGTCACTTCGTGGGACAGTCCACCACATGGTAGGACAATCGTCAATAACGGGCGAGCGTGTTAGGTATCCGCGCGATGAGGTGACTCGATATATCAGCAACTCTTCTACATGCTGAGATTGCGAGTCGGCGATCGGCAGGAAGGCGAATCGTCGATGAAGTTACCGGTTCAGATTTCGCACCTTCTCACGCGGTGTTCACGTGATGGCCTCCGCGACCGGGGTCGTCGCGGGCGAATGCTGTAACCGCACCGCCGGCACCAGCATCGCGATCAGCACGGTCACGACCGCCATACCCAGCATCGTCAGGAAAGTCAGCTTGAGCGCATGCTCGATGGCAAAGCTCAGCATCGCGTCGTCCGGCAGCACTTTGGGCCGCATATTCATCAGGCTGCGAAGCTGCTCGGAAGAAGCCGGAGCGCCGTGGGTTGCGCGCGCGATACCGTGACTGAACACGGCGCCCAACACCGTTGCCCCTAAGGTGCTGCCGAGGTTCCGGGCAAACAAATTGGACGCCGTGGCGCTGCCGCGTTGCGTCCACTCGACCGACTCCTGCACGAGGACCAATGCGCTGATGCTGAGCAAGCCCATCCCGAACCCCATGATCAAGGAGCCGATGCCGGCCGTCAGGGGTGAACTCGCCGGCGTCAGGAAGGCAAAGACCGCGGCGCCGACCGGCATGAAGCCAGCGCCGGTCAGCAAGATTCGATGCAGTTCGTAGCGCGCAAACAAGCGTGCGCCCAGCGTGGCGCCGACCGGCCAGCCCAACAACATCGTGGTCAAGGCGAGACCGGCAACCACCGGTGAGCGGTGTAATACGATCTGCACGAACATGGGGACGAAGGTCGTCAATCCCATCAGCGCCATGGCGGCAAGGACGGCCACGCCGTTCGCCGTGGCGAGCGGCCGACGGCTCCAGAGCCGAAAGGAAATCATCGGATCGGGCGAGCGCCGCTCCTGTAGCACGAACAGCACGGCAGAAATTAGGCACACGCCACACGCGATCGCAGTCGACTGATCGGGATTGCCTGCCTCCGACAAGGCGTACAGCAACGACGCGACCGCGATCGTGAATGTGACTGCGCCGACGAGATCGACGGAGCGCTGCTGGTGATTTTTGGTCTCGTGCAGACAGGCCATGAAGCCGGCCGCCGCGATACAGCCGACGGGCACGTTGATCCAGAACACCCAAGGCCACGAGGCGCTATGCACGATGACGCCGCCCACGACGGGCCCGAGCACCGCCGCAACCGCCCACACGCTGGCGAGATAGCCCTGAACCTTGCCGCGCTCCCGTGCCGGATACAGGTCGGCGATGATGGTCATCGCCACCGGTTGCATGCCGCCCGCGCCGACCCCTTGCAACAACCGAAAGACGATCATGCTCGGCATGGACCCGGAAAACCCCGCTGCTATCGATGCGACGGTGAAGATCGCGATACTGATCAGCATCACCGGCTTACGGCCGTAGACGTCCGCGAGATTGCCGA
Source organism: uncultured Steroidobacteraceae bacterium (assembly GCA_964658805.1). Taxonomy (GTDB): domain Bacteria; phylum Pseudomonadota; class Gammaproteobacteria; order Steroidobacterales; family Steroidobacteraceae; genus Bog-1198. Next base: position 34,849 of record CAZZZU010000033.1, on the reverse strand, counting down.
ATACCACCGTGAAGGCGGTCTGCGTCAGCAGGAAGGCTGCAAACACCCAGGCGTACAGGTTCAGTCCACCGAGATCGGCGATGTTTTCGCCCATCGTCAGCGCCGGATTGATAT
>CAZZZU010000033.1:0-34725 GCA_964658805.1 uncultured Steroidobacteraceae bacterium | reverse complement strand
GGCCATCGAAGCCATGACCGAGCCGACTATCCAGACACGGCTGGACGTGGGGTTCGACATCAAAAAAGAATCTCCAGCTTTGAGCGGATCCCATGATGGACGAAATTTCGTAAGATAAGTCGGCTACTTTTTGCAAGATACGTGTTGTTGCGGGATGCGGTATGACGCCTGAAAGATGGTCGAGGATCAAGGCAGTCGTGGGCGCTGCGTTGGAATGCGATCCCGGCGACCAGGCCGCACTGCTCGAACGTGAGTGTGCCGACGACGCAGCGTTGCGCTCCGAAGTCGAATCGCTGATCGCCGCCTACCATGACGCTGAGCACCTGCCGACCCAAGGGTGGACTGCCAGGCTTGGCGGCACCCTGGCGGCGCCGCCCGTCATCGGCCCTTACAAACTGTTGCGAGAGCTCGGGACCGGTGGCATGGGTCAGGTGTGGCTCGCGGAGCAGACCCAGCCGGTGCGACGTCAGGTTGCGCTCAAGCTGATCCGAGCGGGACTGTATGACCGCCAGTTGACGCAGCGATTTCTGGCCGAGCGCCAATCCCTGGCACTCATGAATCATCCTGCCATTGCGAAAGTCTTCGACGCCGGCACCACTCAAGCCGGGCAGCCGTACCTCGTCATGGAGTATGTCGACGGCCAACCGATCACCGCTTACTGCGATCGCCACAAGCTCGCCATACGTGAGCGCCTCAAGCTCTTTCGACTGGTCTGCGAAGGCGTTCAACACGCACATCAGAAAGCCATCATTCATCGTGACCTGAAACCCTCCAACATCCTGATCACGGAAATCGATGGCAAGCCGGTGCCGCGCATCATCGATTTTGGTGTGGCCAAGGGCTTGTCACAGGACCTGCTCGTCGATTCCGAACATACCCAGATCGGCACGCTGGTGGGCACTTTGGGCTACATGAGTCCGGAGCAGGCGGACCTCGACGGCGAGGATATCGATACGCGCAGCGACGTCTATTCGCTCGGCGTCATTCTGTTCGAGTTGCTGGTCGGCACGCTGCCGTTCGACCCCCGGGAAATGAGCACCTATGAATCCAGGCATCGTCTGCGCGATGCCGAGGCGCAACGCCCGAGCGTGTTGCTGCGCGCGTCAGGGCAGGAAGCCGTGCTGGCGGCCGGCAACCGCGGCAGCGACGTTGCAGCGCTGCTCCGCGAGCTGCGCGGCGATCTCGATCTGATTGCCCTGAAGGCGCTCGAAAAAGATCGCGAACGGCGTTATGCAACCCCGACTGCATTGGCCGAGGACATCGGCAATTATCTGCGCAGCGAACCCGTCTCGGCGCACGCGCAGGGCGTCGCTTATCGGGCCACGAAGTATTTTCGGCGGCATCGCGTCGGCGTCGGCGTGGCGGCCGGAGCCCTCGTCCTGTTGATTGCATTCGGCTTCGTCCAGACCTTGCAACTGCGCAGCACCCGGCTGCAACGCGACCGCGCCGATCGCATTGCGGGCTTCATGACCAACATCTTCAAGGTGTCCAATCCGAGCGAAGCGCGCGGTAGCACCATTACCGCCCGGGAAATTCTGGATCAGTCGTACCGCGAGATCAAAGCAGGGGCCGGCATGGATCCGGCCGTGCAGTCGCAGCTGATGGATGTGATGGCGGAGACATACCTGGGACTTGGCCTGTATTCGCGCGCGCATGATCTGGCGCAGCGCGCGCTGGAGACACGGACCCGGGAGCTCGGCGCCGATCACCCCAAGACGCTCGAGTCGATGCGCCAGCTGGGGTCGATCCTGGACGCCGAAGGGCGGGGCGTCGAAGCAGAATCGTTGCTGCGCAAGACGCTCGATCGACAAACGCACCTGCTCGGCGCGGAGCATCTGTCGACGCTCGACACCCAAAACGTGCTCGCGCTGTTGTTGATCCGGGGCGCCCAACATACCGAGGCGGAAGCCCTGGAACGGCAGATCATCGACACCGAAACCAGGACGCTCGGACCGGACGACCCGCGCACGCTCAATTCCATCAACACGCTCGCATCCGCGCTGCGGGGTCAGAGCCGTTTTGACGAAGCCGAGCCGTTGTTCCGCGAAGTGCTCGACCGCAGGCGCAGGGCGCTGGGCGCGGAACATCCGGACACGCTCACCTCCATGCAGAATTACGCCAACATGCTGGCCGAGCAGGGCCGTTATGCCGAGGCCGAAGTCATGTACCGCGACACGCTCGCCATCGAGCAGCGGGTGCTCGGTCCGGAGCATCCCAAAACGGCGAGTACGATCACGACGCTCGCCAACACCGTGGTGCGCGCCAACACCCGAAAAAAAGAAGCCGAACTGCTCTATCGGCAATCGCTGGCCATTCTGATGCGCGTTGCCGGCCCGGATAACACCTACACCTCCCGGGCGCAGGAAGGGCTGGCCAATGTGCTCATGGGTCAAGGGATTTATCCCGAAGCGGAGCGCATGTTCCGCATGGTGTTGCAGACCCGCCAGCGCCTGCTGGGTCCCGATCACACCGATGTGCTGATCACCCAGTACAACCTGGGCAGCGTGTTGCTGGCGCAGGAGCGTTACAAAGACGCGGAAGAGTTGATCCGTAAAACGTTGGCACAGCAGATTCGTGTGCTGCAAGCCGACGACCCCGACACCCTGGCCTCGAAAACGCTGCTCGCGCATATCCTGCGCGCCGCGGGACATTTCCCCGAAGCCGAGCGCTTTGCCCATGAGGCATTTGCGGCGCAGCTGCGCATTCTGGGTCCGCAACATGGGGACACCCAGGAAAGCTTGCGCGAAGTTGGGTTAGCGAGATCGAAACTTGGGGACTACGCGCAGGCCGAATCGCTCTATCGGGACAACATCGGGCAGATCCTGAAACTCCCGCACGGCGATCCGGCGTACGCGTGGTACCAATGGGCGAGCGTGGCGGCCACCGCGGGGCATACCGATGAAGCCTTCACGTATCTGGACAACGCCGTGCGGCTTGGGTACATCCCCAGGAAAATGGAGCAGGATGAGGATCTCGTGTCGCTTCGCGACGATCCGCGTTTCGCGCAGACGCTCGCGCGGATCCAGGCGCTGAAAAAGGAGCCGGGGTCCTAGCGGGATTCGGAGCGACGAAATGCGGCGATGTTTGCGACCGGCTCGCCCTGCGGCGTCAGGTAGGTGGTGACGATCACCAATTCGTTGCCGTCATTTTTGACCGACCAATGGCTCCACGCCACTTTCTTCAACCCTGAGGTATACACGGCGTCGATGCCACCGTCGGCGACGACGGTCAACGCAACGGGTGCCAGGAATCCGGCGGTGCCGACCACCAGGGCGGGCGTCGCATCGAGGCGCGCAACGAAGTGCGAAGACGTCATGCGACCGCCTGCCAGGTAGGTATCAGAACGATACGCCAATCCTTCCGGATCGGATTCGATCACGAGGTTCATCTGTTCCGGCGGTGCGCCTCGACCGTAGTGCGAGCGGGCGCCATCCAGTGTCCAGGTGCCGAAGAAAGCGTCCACGCCCGGGACGCCTTGCGACGTGGCATTGCCCGACAGCAGCGCGAGCGCAATGCCGAAGTGTGCGGCACTGCGCATTACAGCGCCCGCAGGAATTCGAGCACCGACTGCTGCTCCTGCGCCTGGATTTCATCGAATATATCGATGACCGCATTGGCCTCGGAGGCACGATAACGGCGCGAAGCGGAGTCCCGTGCCGGGTTGTCGCCGCCATCGGAGTTCGGCATCGAGCGGTGCGCGCGGATGGCCACCATCAGGTCGTCGGTCCGGCCGTCATGCAAGAAGAACAAGCGTTGGCCCAGGCCCCACAGCGGCGTGGTGCGAAACTCATCCGGTCCTGCATTGCCTTGCACGATATTGTCGGCGAGGGTCGCACCCATATGATGAACCAGCAGGTCTGAATACAGCGCCACCGTCTGGCCACGCAAGGCCGAGGTATGCGGACCGACTTCCTGCCGGGGCATTTGCGGATGGGCGACGCCCGGCGTCTGGAGCGACGGTGTATGACACAAGGCGCAGCCGATCGACACAAACAGTTCCTGGCCGCGCTTGGCGTTCGGCGAGAGCGGCGCGGGGCGCGGCGCGTCGACGAAACGCATGAACTCGGTGAACATGATCCAGGCCGGCATGATCTTCAACGGATTTTCGTACACCCCGGCATCGATGCGCGGTTGATCGAACGGCGTATAGGTCAGGGTGCAATCATCGTCTTCGCTGCGCGATACCGGAAACAGGTCGTTGGTGATCCCCATCTCGACGTTGTAGGCCTCACCGGCGAACATATTGATGGAGGCATTCTGCGCCTTCCAACCAAAGCGGCTGATGGTGCCGTTGTTAGGGACTATGTTCGGGTGCCCCTCGATGCCGAGGAAGCGCTTCTGACGGCTGGCGGAATTCATGTTGGCGATGATCGCCTTGTCCTGGATCGACTCGATCAGGCCGAGTCCGAACAATTGCAACGGGATACGGTACGCCACGTTGCGCCGTTGCAGTTCCTGCTCGAAGTCCGGTTGGCGCAGCGTGCAAGCCGGTGCGTCGAGGCGTCCCTGCAAGGTGAACAGACTGTGCACACCGCCGTCGCGCGAACCGTCCGAATTGAATTTAAAGCGCGCTTCACGAAATGCACCATCCGGCTTCTCGAAGCGCGGCACGACGTTGGTTGCCCCCATGCGATGGGCGATCAGGTTCGCCGGATTGACCTTGGGGGACGAGCCGCCAATTTGCGGCTGGGAGTGGCAGATGAAACACTGGTCGGCATTGAAGGTGGGGCCCATCCCGGCTGAGTTCGTGAGCGCGCGGGGCGAATAGGGATTGTTGGGATCGGGATCCACCGGCGGTCCGCCCTGTGGTTGCTGGCTGCAGGTGTCGCAGGTGCCTTCGAGTTCGGACACTCGCAGCAGGCTTTCGATGAAGAGCGCGGATTCATTGGCACTCAACCCGGGCACGGGTTTGGGGACGGGCCCCGATACGTTCGGGCGTGGGCCGGGATCGTGCGCTTGCTCGCGAAAGCCCAGCTCCGTCTTCGAATCTCCCGCATAGGAGGCCGTACCCATCAGGCACAACGCGGCGCACATGATTCTGGCGAACATCATTGGGATCCCATCCTCGAGTCTTCAGATTTTTTCTCGCAATATGGAAAAAGGGACCCACGAGTTCGTGCGAGCGAGACGCGGTGGGTATCCTTTGTCTATGCTCTAATGCGGAAAAGAAGCTCGGAAAGGCTCATCGGCTGTAAATCTTTTTAAAAATTCCTTGGTTAAGGCCGTGCCAAATACAGGAAACCCTGAATATCCCGTGACGGAGATGTTGGCGCGCTGGCGCGACGGCGACCCGCAGGCACTCCAGCACCTGATTCCCTGGTTATACGATGACCTGCGGCGCGTGGCCCGCCGGCAACTGCGGCGCGAGCGTCACAACCACAGTTACCAGAGCGCCGCGCTCGTGCACGAGGCGTATCTGCGTCTGGGCCTGCAAGAGCCTTTCGACGCGGCATCGCGCCAGCATTTTCTGCTGGTGGCTTCCCGGCTCATGCGGCAGATTCTGGTGGATCACGCGCGGCGTTATGGCGCCCAGAAGCGCGGCGTCGAGCAAAACGTCTGCCTGGATCCCTCCATTCTCTTCGCGCAGGCGCCCAGCTTGGAGGTAACCCAGATCGACGATGCACTGACCGAACTGGCCAATTTCGACGAGCGCCAGGTGCAGATCGTCGAGCTGCGATTTTTCGGCGGCCTGTCGAATGAGGAAGTCGCCGAGGCGCTCGGTATCTCAGTGGCGACCGTCAAACGCGATTGGAACGTGGCACGCGCCTGGCTCGCACGGGAATTGACCGGTAAGACTTAGCGGCCCGACGCAGCGCCTTGGCGCGGGCGAGGGTGTGCATGGCGCGAGAGTGATATTGCCGTTCCTTTCATTGCAACTTTGGGTCCTGAGCGGGGTATTTACACTGTTGACCAACCGAGTCGGGCCGAGGATAACGCCATGTCGCTGACTGATGAATTGAGCAAACTCGCGGAACTTCGTACCAACGGCACATTGAGCGAAGATGAATTCGCGCGTGCCAAGGAACGGATCTTGAACGCCGACCGTGTGCACGCGGATGCGCCGGCGGTAGCGGCGGTCAATTCGTTTCGCCGCAGCCGCCACGACCGTTGGTTCGGCGGTGTGTGTGGTGGGATGGGCCGAGCGACCGGTGTCGACGCCTGGATCTGGCGTCTGCTCTTCGCCGTGCTGTTCTTGTTTGCCGGGGCCGGCTTCCTGGTCTACCTGTTGCTGTGGATCTTCGTTCCGAGCGACTAGTGAGTATTTATTTACGCAGCAGGTCCTTGAGGGCAGCTAGCGTCTGCTCAGGCGCTTCCTGCGGAATATTGTGGCCGATACCTCGCAAGACCCGTCGCTCGTACGGGCCCGTGAAGCAGGCGGCATCCGGGTCTTTCAGCGGCGGTGGGGAGACGCCGTCCTCAGCGCCGCATAACGAGATTGCCGGCACCGAGATCCTGGGCTTCTTGGCCAATTCCGTCTCAATGTCTTCCAGCGCAGGATCACCGGCGGCGTAGCCGTAGCGGTGACGATACGAGTGGACCACGACATCGACGAAATCAGAATTGTCGAACGACTGTGCCGTCGCCGCTAATGTCTGTTCATCGAACCGCCATGATGGCGACCAGAGCTGCCAAAGCAACCGGGTCAGCTCGCGGCGGTTCGCCGCCAAACCCGCCTGGCCTCGCGGTGTATGAAAGTAGTACTGATACCAATTCCGGTGCTCGGTATCGGGTGATTGCGGGATCGCGAAGCCCGCGATGTCCTGGATGTTGTAGCCGTCGCCCGTAACGAGGCAGCGAACCCGTTCGGGCCAGAGCGCAGCCACGATGCACGCGGCCCGACCGCCCCAGTCATAGCCCACGAGCGCAGCAGTGGGTATCACGAGCGCGTCCAACAAGTCGCGCAAGTCGCGCCCGAGCGCCGCTTGTTGACCGGATCGTAGCGTCGTGCGCGACAGAAATCGCGTCGGACCATAGCCTCGCAGGTACGGCACGATGACTCGATAGCCCTCGACACCCAGCGACGGCGCGAGTTCGTCGTAGCAGCGCGGGTCATAAGGAAAGCCATGCAGCAGCACCACGACCTCGCCATCCGACGGTCCGTGTTCCTCGTAGGCGATGTTCAGTGTCGCGGTGCGCACGCTTGATGGGGCAGGTCGCCTGTTCATCGCTGTGGCGCCTCGAGGTGCGGCGCCAGTGCCAACATCAGCGGACACGTGAGCAGGGCCGCAAAGGCGGCACAGGCAGCACCCCAATGGGCACCCGCCGCATCGCCGATGAGTCCATACAGAACCGGCGAGAGTGCACTCGAGCCGATGGTGCCGGTGTAGAACAACGCAAAAGCATTTTCGGTCCGTCCCGGCCGGGCGAGTTCGGGGACGGTGCCGTACAGCACCGACGAGGTGCCGTTGAGCACCAGCCCCAGCACCGGCAACAACAGGAATGTGGGCAACAAGGGCAATCCGAGCATGCCTAAGATGGCCGCGGCCGTCGCGGTTTCCGTCACGAGCACGGTAAATAGAATGCCCATCCTGGCGCCGAGCCAGCCACAGACAAATTTGCCCACTGCACCGCCTGCGAACAGCAGACTCAAGGCCAGGCCAATGTCCGGCAGCGATGCGCCTTTGGCTTTCAGCAAAAACGGCAGGAACAGCAGAAAGCCCATGCGCACGCCCGTATCGAGCACACCAATCGAAAAGAGCAACGCGAAGCCACGCCGGCCACCGCCCTGTGATGGCGCCTGCACCGGTGTCGCAGCATCAGGGAGGCGCGGCAAGAGCACCTTGATGGCAATGGCCACCATGAGACCCAATGCCGCGATGAGTGCGAGCGATCGGCGCCAGGTCAGCGCGATCAGCAGCAGCGACACGAGCGCCGGTAACGTGGCTTTGCCGAGATCGCCCGAAAAATTGTACGTCGACAATGGACCGCGGCAAGCGCTGCCGTAAGCACGCGCCACGGCCGAGGATGCCAGGGGATGCTGGGTGCTCGAGCCGACACCGCTCACGCCTAAACCCAACGCCAGGCCCGCAAGACTGCCTGATAAGCCAGCCAGCGCGTAGCCCAAGGCCGCCAGTGCAGTACCGCCGGCCAGCGTCGTGCTCAATCCAATTCGTCTGGCCAGGATTCCTGCGGGTATTTGCATCGCGGCCATCGCGCCCGTGTTGATGCTGCGCAAGAGCGCCAGTGCCCCGTAGCCCAAGGCAAATTCGGCTTGCCAGAGGGGCAACAAGACATAGAGGACGTCGGTGTAGCCATCGTGTAGCGCGTGCGCCACGCTGGCCAGAATCAGGGTGCGGCGTGCGGCGGTCGGTTGGTTCACCGGACCGGCGTCGGCGGGGATCGCGTTAGCAGATTGCACTTACTGTCCCTTCAGGGCAAAGCAACACAAAGGGATTTGAAGCGAGCATCTTATGTTGACGGCTTTAGCTGAGTGGATCAAGAGAAGCACGCCAGTCTGCTTGCACAATGCCATTAATGCTGGCATTATGAAAGCATGTCCATACAGATCAATATCCGTGACGTTCCAGAAAAGGTCCGTGATGAACTGGCCGCCCGTGCGGCTTCGCAGGGAAAATCAATGCAAGAGTTTTTGCGCGGTGAGCTCGAACGACTAGCTTCTCGGCCCTCAATCGACGTATGGCTGCACCAGGTTCGGGCGAGAAAACGCGCGACGCAGACTCGCTTGTCTTCCAAACAGATACTTGAAGGCAGAAACTCAGACCGCTCGTGAGTACGGTTGTTGACTCGTCCGTACTGGTAGCCGCCCTCGTCGATACCGGCCCTAACGGCGTGTGGGCGGAAAAAATTCTAGCACTTGGTTCTCTGTATGCACCCGAACTAGCCCATGTCGAAGCGACCATCATATTGCGCCGATTGGAAAGGGCGAAAATAATCACGACGCCGGAGGCGAATGCCGCAAGAGAAGACTTAATGCAACTCGAGATCGATCTGTATGCGTTTGAGCCGTTTGCCGACCGCATCTGGGAACTTCGTCATACCGTAACCAGTTACGACGCATGGTATGTTGCGCTGGCAGAAAGTTTGGATTGCCCGCTGGCCACTGTAGACGAGCCGCTCTCGAAATCAAGAAAAGTCACCTGCGAGTTCATCACGCCCGGACCTTAGCCTGACGACTACTGAATAAAATGCTTCAGAACCCCGTCGGCATCGAAAACGCGCCAAAATTCGTCAAAACCGCGTCAAGCGTTATTGGCGTTGGCTCAGGGCTCCGTCTCGATGTGTACGCGTGGCCTGTGCCGCATCTCGAGCGGTGCGCCATAGCACTTACGATACGCTTCGCCGTAGGTCAGTCCTGAATCGAAAAACGGACGGTCCTGCATCATTGCCTTCAGGATCTCAACGCGAACTCGCTCGCGCCGATCGTGCACGGACAGGCGACCTACCGCCGACAACACGCCGCCGACCGAAAATTCGCGAATGAATGCGAGATCGATGTCGTGATCGTAATCACTCATGGAATTCAACGGTGATGCGAGGACGCTTTCACCGCACCACCTCGACCCGGCAATACATAGGCGTGGGAACGCCGATCGAGCGACAGGACGGCCGCCTGGCCGCTGTTGTAAAGGATGGTCGAATAGCCGACGAACGCATCAACTTCACCTGACGGGGTGCATACGGGGTCAATCGCAAGCGCTATCCGATACGGGTGTCCGTCCTTGGTGTAATGGGTCAATTCAGCGCTGACGCTTCGCGCCCCACGCAGCGCCGCTTGCATGCGCGTCGTTTCCTCCCTATCAGGTGGCTCGCCTTGCAACAGGGCCGCCGGTGTTTGGCCAACCGCTTCTTCCAATGTGTAGCCACACAGCCTGGAAAAAGCCTCGTTGACCCAAACGATGCTGCCACAGGCATCCGTGATCGACACCGCGACCGAGCTCCGCTCGGTGGTGCGCACGATCGACCCGAGTCGTCCGGCGAAGTCGTCGGGCGGGCTCGTCCAGCTGCCGTCAGCCGGCCCAGCCGTCAGCATTGTGTTGACCCGCTTCCTGAGCCAGGCCATCACCATTGGATTGTGCGTGAGTAACGCCTGCATCTCCGAGGCGGCCAATGGCCGGCTCAAATAGTCTCCCTGCGCTTCCTCGCAGTCATGCGCTTGCAGAAACGCAACCTGCTCAGCGCCGTCGATCCCATCCGCGATCACCTTGAGGCTAAGGCTATGCGCCATCTGGATCACCGAGCGAACGATGATGGTTGTGTCTGACGATCCCGGCACGTCCCGCATCGAAGACCGCGCCAGTTTCAGGGCCGTGACCGGGAAGCGTTTCAGATGACTCAGGTTGGTATAACCCGTGCCGAACTGGTCGATGATGATGCGGATGCCGCGCTCATTCAGCCTGCGCAGGACGGTGTCGGTTTCAGCAATGTTTCGCATGACGGTCGTTTCGGTCAGCTCCAGCTGCAGCAATGTCGGCGGCAGGCCATTCGCCTCGATGATGCTGCAGACGGCGTCGACGAAGTCGTCTTTGCGAAATTCAACGGCGGAAATGTTGACGGACAGGGATGGGAGCGCGAGTCCCGCGGCAATCCAGCGCTGCGCCTGTGAACAGGCTTCTTGCAGGATCCAACGGCCGATGGGAATCAACAGGCCGCAATCTTCGGCGATGGCAATGAAACGATCGGGGTGTAGGACCCCTCTGCTGGGGTGGTGCCAGTGCAACAGCGCTTCGACACCCACCACCGCCCCATCGAGCAGGTTTATTGTCGGTTGGTAACGCAAAAAGAACTCGCAGCTTGCCAGTGCAACCTGCAGGTCTGCCGCGATCATCTGCCGCTCGGCGGCCTGGAGGTTCATGTCTTCGCTGAAGTATTGACTGTGGTTTTTGCCCATCTCCTTGGCGTGGTACATCGCCGTGTCGGCATGGCGGATGAGGGTCTCCGCGTCCTCGCCATCGCCGGGATAGACGCTGATCCCGATGCTGGTACTCATCTGCAGGTAGTGTCCCTCTATGGTGAACGGCTGCATGACGGCGAGCCGCACTTTTTCCGCGATGACGCCGGCGTCCTCTGAGCTGTTGAGCTCTGCCAACAGCACGATGAACTCATCGCCACCCTGACGGCTGACGGTGTCGGAGGCGCGCACGCACGGCCGGATGCGATCCGCTACCGCCCGCAACAGTTGGTCTCCGACCAGGTGCCCCAGCGTATCGTTGATGCCCTTGAAGTGGTCGAGGTCCACGAACAGCACCGCCAATTGGCGTTGATAGCGGCTGGCGAGCGAAATCGCCTGCGCGAGTCGATCATCGAGCAGTGCACGATTCGGCAGCGCCGTCAGCACGTCATGTTCTGCCAGGTGGCTGAGTTTTTGTGCCATGGCCTGGGCGGCCCCGACGTCGTGGAAAACGACCACCATGCCGACGACGCGACCCAGTTCGTCCAGAATGGGTGCGGCGGAGTCCTCGATGTTCACTTCCTGCCCATCGCGACGCACCAAAACGCAGTCGGGCGGTAGCACTACCGTCCGACCCAGTTTCACTGCGGATTCGAGATCGGGCACGAGGCGTTCCCGGGTCTTTCGGTCGAGGACACTGAAGACGTCCGAGAGATGCTGCCCCATCGCCTCGGCCATGGACCAGCCAAGCATGCGTTCCGCGACCGGATTCAAGTACGTGATGAGCCAGGCCCGGTCGGTACTCAATACCGCATCGCCGATCGAATCCAAGATCCATTCCGCGCGGCTACGATCCATTCGCTGCATGTGCGCATCCCTAGCTTGTGCCTAGGATCAGGATGCTCCCGACCTATACACGCGACTGTTCGGTACCGCACAGAGAAAAAAACACGCGCTGCGTATGCCGCGAGATCCAGTAATTCCCCGCTACTTTGCCACCGGAAGTAAGACCGAGCAGTTTTCACGGTTCGTCCGCCACCGCACGTGCCCTCCGGCCAGGTGCGCGCCATGAATGACGGCATCCCAATAAACATCGCGTGCAGTCCGGCCGATATTCGCGCCGATCCGCACGGCGCCGCTCGCCACCGCGGCATCACATGCGGAGCATGTCGTCGCGGCGTCAGTTCTATTCACGTCGTACGTAACAGCAGCCTCCGCGCCGGTCGACCGCGCGAGCGCCGCCAGGCCTTGTAACGTTCGCTGCAGAAATTCTACGTTGACGGTCAGCCGCAGTCGCGGGTCGCACTGCAAGTGGATGGCATACGCTGCGCCTGCCTTGAGGGGCTGAAGAGCCGGGATACTCCGGATCGTCATTGATTTGCGTGGTACACGTGTTTCGGCCAGCAATTCCAGTGCGCCGGCGACCCGCGCCAGGCGCGAATACACGAGCCGGAACTCATCAATATAAAGATTTACAGCAACATTGCCGGGGTTCGCTTCGGACGCCAACTCGACGAACCCCAGCAAACTCGCGCCGATGTTATTGAGGTCGTGTGCGACGGCGAGTCCCCAACGTGTCGTTCGGGGCGCGCTGCGAGGGGAGGGGGAAACAAGCGCTTCTGCACTCAGTAGCAGAAGCCTGCCGTGCTCTGCCGTGGCCAGTGATGTCGCACGCAGGACGACCGCGCGTGTTGGCCCGGACTTTGCCTTGAGCGTGGCGTGGTACATGGAGGCAGGCTTGTGCGCGCGGCTCATGCGATTCAGGTCTGCCAGCACGATGCCGTCGGAGGCAGAGCGGTTCCGCAACGACACGATTTTCGACAAAAGCTGCAAAGGACGTCGCTTTACGCCACGCCAGCCACCCACCGTCATCGCGTGCGGATTCGCATACAACACGGTACCGTCAGCCGCTGCCAGCAACCACACGGACACTGGTACTACATCGAGTACAGCTGTGATTTTCTCGAACGGTTGCAGCGATCGCGCTGCTGTGCGCTTGCCGACCGAATGGTTGCGCAATGAGATAGCCAAATTATTCCGCCTTGCGGCGGCGCAGGACAATATGCGCCACTGATCTGACGCATGGATACCATGAAATGAGCGCACAATGCGCTCGACTTACGATCTTTTCGGCGCGCCAGCAGGAAGGTGCATCAATGAAAACATTGCTACAGCACGGTCATCGTTCCGAAGCGCTTTCAATCAGCACGCCCATCGCGTTGTGAGCGGCGGCAAGCTACTAATCCTCGACGACGATGCGCAGATCGGCAAGATGATCACGCTGATTGCGGAGTCGATCGGCATGTCGGCGCGCTTCACGCAGGACACCAGTGAGTTCTTCCGTTGGTGCGACGAATGGCAGCCCACGCACATTGCGCTCGATCTCGTCATGCCGGAAATGGACGGTGTGGAAGTGCTGGTCGCGTTGGCGAAACATCAATGCAAGGCCGAGGTCATCATCACGAGTGGCGTCGGCCCGCGGGTGTTGGAGGCGGCGCGCCGTTCAGCCCACGAACATGGCCTCGAGATATCCGGCGTGTTGTCCAAGCCATTTTCGCCGCGCACCCTGCGATCTTTGCTCCGCAAGCATTGCAACCCATCGCCGTCGGGTGAGACGCATGCGACGCTGAAGCAGCGACCGATCACCCCCGCGGCCGCGGAAACCACCGCGCTCGAGCTGCGGCTGGCGCTGAGCCAGCGTGAATTGCACCTGGTGTACCAGCCGCAGATCGAGTGCGCCACCGGTACACTCGCAGGCTTCGAGGCCTTGGTTCGCTGGCAGCATCCGCAACGCGGCTTGCTCGCCCCCGATCAGTTCATTGCTTGCGCCGAGGACTATGGCCTGATCGAGGATCTCACCTATGAGGTGCTGCGCCAGGCGACGGATTGGTACACCACGGAATTCCATGAGTCCGAATTGACGTTGTCAGTGAACATCTCGTCGCTGATGATCGGCTCCAGCGTCAGCCTCTCCGGGGAGATAGCTTCAGTCGCCTCGGACGGCAGCTTCGTCGATCGCATCGTGGCGCAATGCCGTTCGACCGGGATACGGCATGAAAAGCTGATTCTGGAATTGACCGAGACCAGCGCCATGGGCGATCCGGTGGCATCGCTCGCCTTGTTGACCCGGCTGCGCATGAAAGGATTCCAGCTGTCCATCGACGATTTCGGCACCGGTTATTCATCCATGCTGCAACTGGTGCGGTTGCCCTTCTCGGAGATAAAAATCGATAAATCGTTCGTGATGACCGCGACCCGCTCGAGCGAATCGCAGATCGTGGTCGAATCCATCATCAGTCTGGGACACAGCCTCGGCCTGCGAGTCGTGGCGGAAGGCGTCGAGAATGAGGCGACCGGCGAGTTGTTACGAACGGCCGGCTGCGATCTCGCGCAAGGCTATTTCATTGCGGCGCCCATGCCTGGCGCAGCGACGATGAGCTGGATCGATCGCGACCTCTATCGGCTCTCGACCGGCAGCACCGAAGGACGCATGGTTTGACCCGGTTGCCACCGCTCAACGCCCTCATCGTCGGCGACGACCCCGACTATGCCGATGCGCTCGCCTGCCAGCTGGTTGAAGGCGGATTCGAGATCGATTGGCAGCGAGTCGAAACCGAAACGGATTTCTTCGCCGCGCTGCAAACCCCGCTCGACATCATCCTGGCGCAATTTCTGCTGCCACAGCTCGGCGGGATGCGGGTCCTTGAGCTATTGCAGGCGACCGACTTGGACATCCCCATCATCCTGATCGCCGGCCACGCCGGCGAGGAAGTAGCCCTGCAAGCCATGCGCTACGGCGCGACGGATTTCTTTTACAAACATGACACGGCGCGGTTACCGACCGCGGTGCGTCGGGCGCTCGATGAAAAACAGATGCGCGCCGAGCGGCGCAAGACGCTCGAAGCCCTGCGCAACAGCGATCAGCGGCTGCGCTCCATCATCAGCAATACCATGGACTGCATCTTCGAGTTGACGAGCGGCGGGCAGGTCTCCGAAATCAACGATGCGGGCCTCGCCATGCTGCAGGCGGACAACAAGGGCGCGCTGCAGCGTGAAGATTTCCTGTCGTTCATCCGCCCGGAGTACCGACAGAAGTTCAAGGATCTGCATCGCGGGGTGTTTCAAGGCAAGGGCGTCTTGATGGAGTTTGAGGTCGACGGGCTGCAAGGTCGTCGTCGCTGGGTCGAGACGCACGCGAGTCCCTTGCGCAATGTCAACGATCAGGTCGAGTCCGCCATCTGTATTTCTCGCGATGTCACCGAACGCAAACAGAGCGAGGAGTTGCTGCGCGCGCAGGTCGAAGAACTGCAGCGTTGGCAGGCGGTGACGTTGGGCCGTGAAGAGCGCGTGCTGGCGCTCAAAGCGGAAGTGAACGAGGTACTCAAGAGTGCCGGTCGGTCGGCGCGGTACGCAGGACAGTGACACAGCCGGGTTTGGCGCTCAGTGAGCAGCCCTCTGCCGCCGAGGCGCGGCGGCTCGCCACTTTGCGCAGCTACGACATACTCGACACCCCGCGAGAAGCGGACTTCGAGGACCTGGCGGCCCTGGCTGCACAGATCTGCGGTACGCCGATTGCCCTGATCAGTCTCGTCGACGAGCGGCGACAATGGTTCAAAGCCACCTTCGGGTTGGAAATTCGCGAGACCTCGCGCGAGGTGTCTTTCTGCGCCCATGCCATGACGGGCACGCAGATGCTCGTCGTTCCGGATGCCCGCTTGGATAAGGTATTCGCGAGCAATGCCTTGGTCACGGGCAAGCCCAATATTCGCTTTTACGCGGGTGCGCCGCTCAGATCGCCCGACGGGGCTGCGCTCGGCGCGCTCTGCGTCATCGATCGCAAGCCGCGGACTTTGAGCAAACAGCAGGAACAGTCGCTCTATTTTCTGGGCCGTCACGTGATGGCGCTGCTCGAACTGCGCCGCCAGGCGGGGGAACGCAATCGCGTCAACCGTGCATTGCTGAGCCTGCTCGAAGATGAGCGGTATGCGCGGGCGGCGCTACACGAGAGTGAAGAATTGAACCGCGGCGTGCTGCATTCCATGCTGGCGCACATTGCCGTGCTCGATAGCGCGGGCACGATAATCGCTGTAAACGATGCCTGGCGCGAATTCGCCAGCGCTTGTCTCACAGGCGGCGACATGCCGATTTCACGGGCCGACACGGGCGCGAATTATCTCGAGGTGTGTCGCATCAGTCATGGCACCCATCCCGAGGAGGCAGCAGCGGTCCACGACGGTCTGGCGGCGCTGCTCGCCGGCCGCAGCGACATTTTTACGGTCGAATATGCCTGCGCCTCGGCAAAGGATACGCGCTGGTTCCTGATGACGGCGACGCCATTGAAGACCCCGGGGGGCGGCGCGGTCGTATCGCATCTGGACATTACCGAGCGCCGCCGCGCCGAAGAATCCTTGCGTCTCAGCAACCATCGTTTCACCATGCTGGCGCGTGCGACCAACGACGCCGTGCGCGACTGGGACCTCGCCACCAACACAGTCTGGTGGAACGAGGGCTTCGAGACCTTGTTCGGCATCCGTCGCGACGAAACCGAGTCGCACATCGAGTCCTGGCTGGCTCGTATCCACCCAGACGACCGGGAGCGTGTCGAACGCAGCGTCTGGCGGGTCATCGACTCGGGCGCGGACAGCTGGAGCGCACGCTACCGTTTCCGCTGCCGCGACGGACACTATGCCGCGGTGTCGGATCGGGGCCAGGTGATCCGCGATCAGCACGGCAGGGCCACTCGGATGCTGGCCGGCATGACGGACATCACCGAGCGTCTGCAGCTCGAGGAACAATTGCGCCAGTCGCATCGATTGGAGGCCGTCGGGCAGCTGACCGGCGGCGTTGCGCACGATTTCAACAATTTACTGACCGTCGTGCTGGGCAACGCGGAACTCCTCGAGGAGGGACTGGCGCACGCGCACCCCTTGCGCGAATCGGCCTCCATGATCGTCACGGCGGCCAAGAGCGCGGCGGAGCTGACCAGTCATCTGCTCGCGTTTGCCGGCAAGCAGGCGCTCAACCCGGTCGCGGTCGACGCCAATCGCCTGCTGGCAGACATGCTGCCCTTGCTCAAACGCACCTTGGGCGAAGATATCGACATACAGATCGCGTGCGAGCCCGTCCCATGGCAGGCATTGGTGGATCCGGCACAGTTGGAGAATGCGCTGTTGAACCTGTGCATCAACGCCCGCGACGCGATGCTCGCCGGGGGACGCCTGACCCTGGACACGCGCAATGCCCATCTGGATGAAGAGCAGGCGGCGCATCGCGCCGGCATTCATGCGGGTGAATACGTCTGCGTTCGCGTATCTGACACAGGCTGTGGCATTCCCAAGGAGCTCATCGACAAGGTGTTCGAACCTTTCTTCACCACCAAGCGCAAAGGCAAAGGCACGGGGCTCGGCCTGGCGATGGTGTATGGGTTCGTGAAGCAGTCGGGCGGCCACGTCAGCATTCATTCGGAAGCGGGGCAGGGGAGCGTCGTGGAGATGTACCTGCCGCGCTTCGCAGGTGCCATCCGCGAGCAGCCGCTCAAGCCCATCGAGCCGCCGATCGTGCATGGCAGCGAAACCATTCTCTTCGTCGAAGACGACGAACAGGTGCGCCGCTTCGTATTGGGTCAGTTGCGATCGCTGGGATACACGGTGCTCGAAGCCAGTAACGGCGTGGAAGCCATGACCATTCTGGAACGGGAACCGAAGATCGATCTGTTGTTCACCGACATCGTCATGCCGGGGGGTATCGGTGGGCGACAGCTCGCGGACGCGGCTTGCCAGTTACGTCCCGGCTTGAAGGTCTTGTTCACCTCGGGTTACTCGGCTGACGCCATCGTGCATGACGGCCGTCTCGACTCTGGCGTGCAGCTGCTCGCCAAACCGTATCTTCGAGGTGAGCTGGCCGGCAGGATCCGGCAGGTCTTCGATCCGAAAGGCTAGGGGCTTTCGCTGCAGGTCAGGCGACCAGCAGAGAGGCCTGTGCCTGCGCCGTGTCCTCGGCCGCATGTAAGGCGTCCATCACGCTCTGCGGTATGTTCGGCAGCTGTTCAACGGCGGGACGGGCAAAGAGATAGCCCTGGAACAGCCGCACACCGAGCTGGCGCAGTGCCACCGCCTCTTCCAAGGTTTCAATGCCCTCGGCCACCACCGAGATGTGCAATGCCTGGCAGAGTCCGACGATCGCGCGGGTGATCTTGTAGCGCACATCGTCCGCGTGAATGCCGCGCGTGAGCTGCATGTCGATCTTCAACACGTCGGGCTGAAAATCCGCCAGCATATTGAGCCCGGAATGGCCGGCACCGAAGTCGTCGATGGCCGTGATCATGCCGTGGCGTTTGTATTCCCTGAAAATAGATTGCAGATGCCCGACGTCGCGCGCAGGCTCGTTCTCGGTCACTTCGAAAATCAGGTGATGCAGAGGAAATTTTGAGCGTTCCGCTGCCTCGAGTGTTTTCTGCAAGCAGGCCGCGGGCTGGTACACCGCATTCGGTAAAAAGTTGATGCTGAGCAGCGCCTGCATCTCGAGCCGTGCCGCGAGGTCGATGGCCTTGACCCGGCAGGCCTGATCGAAGCTGTAGCGGTTGTCTTCGTTGATCTGATTCAGGACATCGGCAGCCGTGCCGCCACCGGTCGGTCGAACCAGCGCTTCATAGGCGTAGACCTCGGCGCTTTCGATATCGATGATGGGCTGAAACGCCATGGTGAAGGACGGCAGTGACGCATCCGTCTTACAGGCACCGCACTTGACACGCGTATTCATGACGGACGAGTATCCGCGTAAAGACCGGCGCGGGACTACCGTCATCTTCTGGATATGCGGTGTTCGTCACAGATGCCCGTTCACGCGAGTTGTGCCGCAATGTCCGGCCTGCGGCCGTGGACCAGATCATCGAACAGCTGCTGCCAGCGCGGCAGTACCACGGTCTTGAGATCGAACTGCGCAATCGCCGTGGCGCGTGCCCGATCGCGCAAGTCTTGTCGCCGGGTCGGATGGGCGAGGGCGGCCGCGATCCGATCCGCCAAGGCCTCTGCCGCAAAAAAATCGACCAGCAGTCCATTGACCTCGTCCTCGATGACCTCGAGCACCGGCGGCGTGGCAGAGCCCACGATGAGACAGCCGCAGGCCATGGCTTCGATGAGCGACCAGGACAAAACGAACGGATAGGTCAGATAGACATGCGCCGCGGAGATCTGCAGCAGGCGCAGATAAGCCGCGTATTCGAGCGTGCCCACGAAGTGCACGCGCTTAAGATCCAGCGTATCCCCCAATTCCTGCAGCATGGATACTTTGAAGGTCGAGCGGGGCGGCGGCGGTGCGCCGTAGCTCACGCCGTCGGCACCGACGATCACGACCTGCGCATGGCGGCGTTTCTCGAGCAGACGGGGCAGCGCGCGCATGAACGTGTGGAAACCCCGGTAGGGCTCCAGATTACGCGCGACATAGGTGATGACCTCGTCCTTCCGACTCAAGCTGGCGCCTCCCGGCAACTGGAAGGTGGCGGCGGGATCCGGGCAGGCCACGGTCGTATCGACCCCCTCGTGCAGTACCGTGATGCGGGGCCGCATCTCCGGGGGATAGAGACTGCGCTGCCAACGCGTGGCCGAGTGCCCCCAGTCGGCCGCTTCGAAAGCCAGCAGATTGGTGGTATTGCGGGTGCGCAAGCGCGACGGGTCATCGAAGATCGAGGTGAACTCCGCGTCGAAATCCACATCGACACCGCTGCCGTGATAATAAAATTCGAAGTTGGCCAGGAGCGGTACGTCCGGAAAGACGTCCTTGATGAACAGCGTCTCACCCCAGCCGCTGTGGCCAATGATCAGATCCGGCTTGAACCCCTGCTCGCGCAGTTCGCGGCACACGGCGGCCACCGAGGCGCCGGCATAAATGGCCCGGTCGATCTCGACCGAATACGCATGGCAATTGATCGTGCCGCGGGCATCCTTGGGATACACAATTTTGGTCACGCCCGGAATGACATTGGCATTCGGCTGCGTGATGAAAAAGACTCGGTGTTCGGGTCGGCTCGCGAGGTAGCGCACCACATGCAGATACTGACCGGGGAAGTTCTGATGAACGAAAAGGTAATTCAATGAAATCTGCGCTCATCGGTCTTTGCCGAAGACGTTCTACCCTCGGCGTGTTGCGGCACCGGCGCCGGCCTTTCGCGCAGGCTTGCTGACGGGGATCGGCGCGGGCGCAGCGGCCGGGTCCACTTGGTCACGGTAGCGACCGAATTGGGGCCCTGCGGATTTGCGGGCAACGGGTGCGGCTCCAATCAGCGGTTCGACGGCGGTTTGGTCGATCT
Source organism: uncultured Steroidobacteraceae bacterium (assembly GCA_964658805.1). Taxonomy (GTDB): domain Bacteria; phylum Pseudomonadota; class Gammaproteobacteria; order Steroidobacterales; family Steroidobacteraceae; genus Bog-1198. Next base: position 14,572 of record CAZZZU010000033.1, on the reverse strand, counting down.
GCACATGCAGGCCCTCGAGCGTGTCATTCGCCACGCTCGACCGGCACGGCGCACCGTTGCGCAGCGGTCCGATAATGGCACCGGAGCTGAAGTAGCCATAGTACTCGCACCTATATTGCGTACGGTGCTCCGCAGCCTTGAGGCGTATCGCAAACCCCACCAACGGAACGCCCATGCCCTGTGTCCCGCACAACTCACCGTCACTGCGCCAGGGCGTCTCGAAGCCGCTGCCGGTGAGGGCCTTGCATTCGATATCGCCTATTTCCAAGAACGTCAGCGGACGAATCGAAAAGGACTCAATCCACATGCCCGTGACGCGTCCTGCCCAGTCAATACCGGAATAAACCAGGTCGCCGTGCGAGCGGACGTGCACCCGCACTTCGAGCGGCAAAACCGGGTCAGCGGTCGGTGCGGTGTTCGGCGCGAAGCGCAGCGCGACGGGCGTGGCCGGTGCCGGCGCCACACGCGGCGCTTCAGCAACATCCAATCGTTCGACTTTGATGGAGAGCCCTGCACCTTGTGGCGCCCGCAGCGAGGTCACCATCAGGGTGGCACCGGCATGATTGACTTTGGCGACCAGCGAATCCGAGGAGAAGCGCAGCCAGGCCCCCGTGGTCGTGGGGCCTTCCATGAACTCGACTTGTCCGGCTGCGACGCCCGGTGCCAGGCCGACCCGGATGGCAGGTAGCGTATTGGCCGTGTTCGAACTCGGTTGGCTTTTCACCGAGAACAAATACACCCCGATAGGTAACGGCAGGAGTTGCACGGATGCGCTGGGGGCATCACTCGACTCGACCGTCTTTGGCGCCAACTCGCTCATTTTCGTTTCCATTTCATGCTGCGTGGTACGGGAAATTTCAAGAAGCCGGTCGTTGATGTGCTGCGGCTCGAGCTGTAGCGGTAGCAGCACACCGTGCGCACTCGCACGCAATCGCTCTGCCATCGCGCCCAGGTCGAATGCGATCATCGGCAGGCCGGAACTTATTGCATAGTCCAACGTATAACACCATGTTTCAGGCCACACCGATGGCAGAAACACCAGATCAGGGCGCTCGCGCCGCAACAAATGCATCGCTTCGGCTTCATCGTAACCACCCGTTATGAAGACTTTCGTTGTCTCGAGCAAAGGTGCGTCGTTCTCTGTATAGCCGATCACCACGAATTCGATCGGCAGGTTGCGCGCGCGGGCATCGCGCGCGCACTCGAGCAATACCTGGTAGCCCTTGTGCACACCGATGGCGCCAAGCAATGCGACGCGGGTCACCGCCGAGGTGCCGCGCGCTGCGGGCGAGCTGACTCTGAGCGGCATCGACGGCGTGGAATTCGCCAGTACGTTGATCTTAAGATCACTGAAGTAGCGGCCGAGACGGGCAGCGGCATCGGCGGAGGGCGTGGTGACCTGCCGCGCGCCGCGCAGCCACGCTGCGCTGCGGGTACGCAGCGCGGGCACCGAAATGGCTTCGTTCAGATTCGAGCCGTTGCGACGCACGCAGCGCTGGCATACGGAAACGTCGGGTTCACCGCAGTAGCGGCCGCTCTCATCAATCAAGGTGATACGGGGACACACCCAGCCGTAGTCGTGCACGAAAACATCGTAGGGCACACGCAACTGGCGCACTGCATCGATCAGGCGGCTGTCGAGGTGCAGGAAATGTTGAAGTTCGACCTGCTTGAGGTTAAGCGTGCCCAAAACCCCCATGAGCGCTTCGAGATCATGCGGGATCCGATAGCGAAGATTGGGCAGATCGAGCACTTCACTCGATAACTCGCAGTGTTCCCGGTCGCCGGCACTCGCCGGTCGAAGTACCAGCGGCAGGTCCCCTGCGGCGCGAATAGCGACGCAGCGCTCCCTCACGTAGCGTTCGATACCACCGCTGTTGGCGGGTGCCAGCAGCAAGACCCATCGGCCCGCGAATCCGGTCAGGCGCTTTTCGTCGAGGCGGCGCCGCAGCACTTTGAGCGGATCCTCGCTAAGGAACTGCGCGATGAAGCGATCGTAGCCCGGATGGCGCAGATTGAGCAGACGTTGACTGCGGTCGAGCAAGGCGTCGCGTCGCGCACCAAACGACGACGCGCCGGCGTGATAAACGAAGACGTCGGCGGCGAGCCGATGCGACCAGCCATGGCGCCGTGCACGCATGCAGAAATCGCTCTCTTCGCCGTAGCCTTTGCCGAACACCGATGCATCCAGGTTACCGACCTCGTCCAGACAGTCGCGGCGCAGGTAGAGGCAGAAGCCGACGCCGACCGGGATATCGACGGCCGTACCCGCGTGGATTGCGGAGGCGATCGCATGCAGCGCGCAGGCCGCTGCGGCGTCCATCCGTGGCCCGTCATGACGCGGATAACTCGCGATTGAGCCGTTATTGCTGAAGGGCGTCGCGGTCCCCACTTTCGCTGCGCTGTAGGCGGCGTCGCGTAGCCGCGGTAGCCAGTCACCAAACACCTGCGTATCGGAGTTCAATAAAATGGCATCGTGCGTGGGGTTGAGCGCCAAGGCGCGGTTGACTGATGCCGCGAAACCAACGTTGATCTCGTTGCAGAGCAGGGTGATCCGGCCTTGCTGCGCGAGTCCTTCAAGCGCTGCGCGCAGTTCGACGTCGGTGCTCGCGTCGTCCACGACCACGATGCGCGTTGCCGCATCGAGCGTCGCGAGTGCGGATTCGATGCAGTCCAGGGTTTCCGTAATTCCCTGATAGACCGGAATGATCACATCGGTACACAACGCACGCGCCGGCCCGATTACAGCCTCTGATTTTGCAGGCTGCATGGGTTGCCATGTCGGCTGGCTCTTTGCTCTTGGCTTGCCTTGACGGGTTCCCGTCACCAGCAGCAGCGGGGCGTCCGGCAATACTTGCCAATGGCCATCCGGCAAGCGTGCCGCGATCGTGAGCCGTTCGCCACGCAGTCCGAGACGCCGCGGGTGAATCGAGAATGGCCAGCGGTACCCGCCCTGGCACATCCTGGCTGTTTTCACCTCAGCACGGCTGCCGAACTCATCGGTGACGCGCAAATGCAAGGGCTTATCCGGCCGCCAACCGAGCCGCGCCCAACCCGTGATCTCGGCAGCGTTACCGCGCGCGCGGCCGTCAAGCCGGAAATCCGGCATGGGCTGCGCGCTGCCGAACAGCGCTAACGCGCGATGTGCGACCTGGACCACTGCGCCCAGCGCCGGCGACAAGGTGAAAGCAAAACCCTGCCCGTCAGAGGGCGGTAACAGCTGCGTGAACGTGGCTCCCGACGCCAGCTCGATATCGAGGCTGTGGCCCGCTGCATCGTCGAACAACGCACCGACGAAGCTTAAATTCGGGCCGCGTGCGATCCAGCCGGGCCAAGCCGCACCCGGTTGCCTCAGCAACTGCGTTGCCATCTGCGCGAGAAGCCCCGCGGGTTTGACACAGAAGCGCGCGAGCCCTATGGCAAGTTCCTCACGAGCAGTTTCGAGTTGCCCAAGATGGACCCTGGCCCGTACGGACAGTGCAGTCGTGTCGGCATCTGCAGGAAGCACCCGTTGCAACATCCGCAACGTGGCGTGGGGCTGGCGATCATCGTGCGCCAACAATCGCGCGTACACCGCTGCAAGAACATCGGCATCATGGCTCATCGTGCGCCAAGCCCGATCGATCTCACGCAGAGCCGCGGCAAACCCTTCCTTCGCCAAGGCGCGAGATACCGCGCGCAACCCAAGGACCACCGCGTGGTTTGCGTGGCTGCGCAGGGCGCGACGCAGCGCCTGCAAAGTAGAGGTGCGGATCAGCTCGGCAGTGCGATCGGGCGCACGCCCAAGGTCCGGGGCCGCGAGCGGATCGCTGCTACCCGGGCTCACACGCTAGCCATGGTGCATCAAGGCTTGTGCGTCGTGACGTCGGTCGGCACGAGGCTGGTGACGCCCTGAAGTTCGATGGTCGTATGACCGCCATCGAGACTGATGTAGGTATTCCCGTCGTGCGAGGTGATGTCGTTATGCGACTGCAGGTACGAGAGGTTTAGACCCTCGAGGTACAGTTGATCGTGTCCCGAGACGAAATTGGTGATCACATGAACGCCGCCCGGTGCGCTGGAGAGGAATTCGAACAAATTGGTGCCTTGTCCACCGGTCATCGTGTCATGACCGGTGCCGCCCACGAAGGTGTCGTTGCCCACTCCACCATGCATGGAGACCAAGCCGCTGCCTGCGGTGAATTGATTGGTGCCGCTGCCGCCCAAGAGGGTGGCGTTGCCGGTTCGAACAATTTCCTGCATGCCGGCGCTGCTGATCTGCAAAACGCCGCCTTGAACGGTCGCTTGACCCGCCATGCCCTGAACGGTCGCACTGCCGATCGCATAAATCGTGTCGTGACCCGAACCGACATGAATCGTGTCGTGGCCGGTCGCACGAATCGCGCCGTCGCCTGCGATATTGATCTGGTCATTGCCTCCGCCGGCGTGAATGACGCCGCTACCGATACTAATCGTGTCGTTACCGGAGCCGGCGCTCACATTGGCATTGGCTGCCACGCTGATCTGGTTGTTACCGCCGCCAACCACCACGGTGCCCGCACCGATGCTGATGGTGTTGCTGCCGCTGCCTGCCTGCACGAAGGCATTCTTGCCGCCGGTGATCTGATTGTCGCCATCACCTGCCACGATCTTGGCGCTGCCCGCAGCATAGATGGTGTCATTGCCGGAGCCGACCGCGATATTGGCATTGCCGTTGACGCTGACCTGGTTATCACCACCACCCAGAATTACCGTGCCCGCGCCAATCTGGACCGTGTCGTTGCCGGAGCCCCCGCGCACCATGGCATTCACGCCTCCGGTGATGGAGTTATCGCCATCGCCCGCCACGATAATGGCACTGCCCCCGGCGTAGATCGTGCTATTGCCAGAGCCCACCACGATATTGGCCTTGCCGCCTACACTCACCGAATCATTGCCGTTGCCGAGCCGTATCGTGCCCGCACCGATGCTGACGGTATCGTTGCCCTTGCCGGCGATGACGTAGGCATTCGCCGTGACGGAGACCTGATCCGCACCGTTGCCTAGGATCATGATGGAAGGGCCTTGGGCGCTGACCGTGTCGTTGCCATCGCCGGCGCGGACGCGCGCGCCACCCGCCACAGATACTATGTTGTTGCCATTGCCGAGGAAGGCAACCACAGAGCTGCCGCCGGTCAGGGTGTTATTGCCGTCGCCGCCGTATACGGCAGTACCGCCATTGACGACGACATTGTTGTTGCCGCCACCGAGAACTGTTGCCGTCGCCACTACGAAACCATCCGTTGCATTTGAAACACCCTGTCATCTCGCCGGTTTATCACTTGTCAGGCGCACCCTACATGTACCCGACTTGGTAGTGAATTATTTATTTGACTTATTGAGAGATAAAGCGTGGTCTTTGTCATAGCTGCTTGGTGCATCACATTCCTGAGCGCTTGCCAAGCAGATAGAGGTATGTACCAAGTGAGGAATAAGTCCACGTCTGTGACTTCCTGCGCGCAGGTGACCAACACCATCAGGTCTAATGTGCCCGGTTGTACTTAACCACACGATCTCCTTGAGATAACTATGACGCGTCTTCGCTCTTTATGGTCCAACCTCTTGCCGGGCAAGCGGCCAGCAACGCAGGCGCGTGCTGAGCAAGCCTTCGGACTCGGCAATTATGCTGATGCCGCGAAGATGTTCCGTGTTCTTGCAGAGGGCGGGGACATGCCAGCCCAGCTCCGCTTGGCGCAACTGTACGAGCGCGGTCAAGGCGTACTGCAGAGTTTCGTCGATGCCGTGGTGTGGTTTCAGCGTGCCGCGGAGCAGGGCTCGGTAGCGGCGATGGCCCGACTCGGCGAGATTTATCTGATCGGCATGGCGGCGCCCGATACGGCCACACCTGCGGCAATCGAACGCCTGCAGGGAGGGTTGGATGAAGACTCGCTGCTCCGGCGACTGTATCCGAAGGGACTTGCCGTCGCGCGTGACTACGAACTGGCGGCGCATTGGAACGAACTCGCTGCACAGGCCGGTGATGCTGGGGCACAGGCACGCCTTGGGCATCAGCATGTGGCAGGACTTGGCGTGCCGCGAGATTCCAAACTCGCGGAGCGTTGGTTTTCGGCCGCCGCGGCACAGGATCATGCGGCCGGGCAATTGGGTCTGGGCACGCTGTATGCCGGTGCTTACGGCGACACGCGCGACCCCGCACGCGCTCTGCAGTGGCTCGGCGTGAGTGCCGCCAGCGGTAACTCTACGGCGCAACTCTGTCTCGCAGTGTTGCTGCTGTACGGCGAGGATGTGCCCCACGACGCGCCACGTGCCGCGGCGTTGCTCGAAGCGGCGGCCGGCGCTGGTCAGCCCGCCGCGATGTTTCATCTGGGAGAGCTTTACCGATGTGGCCGCAGCGTACACAAGAGCGCCAGCCAGGCCGAAACCTGGTTACGTCGCGCCGGTATGCGCGGCCACACCCAGGCCTGGGTCTCACTGGCACAACTCTTCCGTGAGGGACCGGATCGAGACTTCAACACCGCGGCATTGCTGTACCGCCAGGCCGCAGACCTCGGCGATGGTGGTGCGCAGTATCGGCTGGCCCAATGCTACTTTGCCGGGGAGGGCGTGCCGCGAGATCTCACCGAAGCCGCGCGTTGGCTTGCCAAAGCGGCGGACCAGAACGTCACCGCCGCTTACGAGCCGCTAGGCTCTTTATATGCCGAAGGCGCGGGGCTACCGCAGGATTTTCAAGCGGCAGCGGATTGGTTCCAACGTGCCGTGGCGAGCGGTGACGTCAACGCGCTCTATCATCTGGGCACGCTTCAGCTGAACGGACTGGGCACGCCACCGGATACCAAAGCGGCGCTTGAATGGTATGGTCGCGCCGCCAAGCAGGGCAGCGGCGCCGCGTGTCTGCAATTGGGCGTGCTGTATGCGACGGGGCGCAGAGTGCCACAGGATTATGCCGTAGCGGCGCGGTGGTACGCACGCGCAGCCCGGCGCGGCGTAGTGGCAGGGCGTTATAACCTCGCATTTCTTTACTTCCGCGGCCTGGGCGTCGAGCAGAATGCCGCACGCGCCGTGGGCCTACTCGAGAAGTCGGTCGGCGAGGGCAACGCTGCCTCGGCGTGGGCTCTACACCATCAGTACCAGCAAGGCGAATACGTGCAGGCCGACCCAGCTCGCGCCACGCATTGGCTCGTTCGGGCTGCGGAGCTCGGCAGTGCGGCAGCGACATGTTTGCTCGGCGAGCAACTCCAGCGTGGCGCGGTGATTCCGCCTGTAAACAGCGTCGTAGCGCTACTGGAAGCTAGCGCCGCGCGCGGCCACGTGGATGCGCAGGCGATACTCGGTCTGCTGTTCGCGCAAGGAAAATACATCCGTCCCGATCCGGCCCGCGCCCTCGCCTGGATGTCCAAGGCAGCCCAGGGAGGCAATGCTTTCGCGCAAGCCTGGCTCGGCGATACGTTGTGTGCCGGCCAGGCCCTGCCTGAAGATCGACAGACGGCGCTCTTGTGGTACGAGCGCGCAGCGCTGCAGGGGCACGCAGGTGCGACGAGCGCGCTCTCGGCGTTGACGCTGACGGATTCGATCCACGCTGATTCGAAGGCCGCGTTGCTCGAACGTCTGCGGCATGCGGCGGAGCAGGGGAACACGGCCGCCATGGTGCTATTGGGCGGACTCTTACTGCGAACGGCCACGGAGTCGGACAACGCGACCGCCGCCCAATGGTTCGAGCGTGCCGCCGTGTTGGGCGATGCGGATGCACAGTACAACTTAGGCGTCTGCCTGCGGCGTGGTCTCGGCGTACCACCCGACGATGTGCGGGCGGAGCGACTGTATGCTGCCGCCGCCGAACAGGGGCACCGTTCCGCACAGTTGGCGCTTGGCTCGCTCAAGGCATTGACGGCCTCGACCGAAGCAGACTGGAATCGGGTTGCGCGTTGGTATGACCTTGCTGCACAGGCCGGCCACCCGGCCGCCAAGGTCGCGCTCGCGCAGCTTTATGAGGTGGGTCGCGGAGTGATCACCGATCGAGAGCATGCGCTGGCGCTGTATCGCGAGGCGCTTGCGGCAGGCGAGGTTACAGCCGCCGCTGAGATCAAGAGACTCGAACAGATTCTCGCGCAGCAGGCCCAACACGCACTGGCGCTACGCGCCTGATCAGGCCTCGAGGGCGGCCATCAGGCTCAGACGTTCGGCGTCCGTTGCCGCGCTGGCGCGTGCCACGCTGATCAGCTCAAAGCTCTCAAGGCGGCGGCGCACCATGACCTCCGCAAACGGCAGCCCCGCAAAGCACTGCTGCAGCATGCCAGGCGTAAACCCGCAGCGGTGGGCCATCGAATGTCGGCCCTTTGCGATGGCTGCGCCGAAGCCGAAGAACACATCGTGCGGTCGCACCGGGCCGGCCTGCGAGTCATACAGCGTTTGGTGACACTGATCAGCCACCAGGTAGCTGGCCACCGTTTGCAGATCCGGTACGATCATGCACAAGAATCCATCATCGCGCAGCACGCGCCGAAATTCTTTGAGCGCCAGCGGTACCTGATGCTCATACAAATGCTCGACGCAATGCGCAGCCCACACCGCGTCCGCACTCCTATCCGCAATCTTAGATAGATCGACCAAGTCAGCTAGGATGTCGGGATGCACCGCCGCATCAACGTCGACACGGACGTGCCGCCACGCATCGAAGTGCGCAGGGAGCCTGCCTCCGGCGGGACCGCATCCGACATTGAGGAGCACCCGCTCAGGGGGAACGCTACTCACGGACGGCCGGCGCGGCGCGACAGGCGCGTGCCTCTATTCACAGCGGCGGGCGGCTCAATCGCTGACGCTGCCACCGGCCGCCTGACCACAAGCTGGGCCTGGATTCCCTCGAGTGAATCATTCGGCAAGCTCGACCGACACAGCACGCCCTCGCGCAGAGGGCCCACCGTGAGCCCTGAGTGGAAATAGCCGCTGTACTCACACTCGTAGTCCCCGACCGGATTGTCTCCGTGCAGCCGCATGGCGAATGCCACCAACGGCACGGCCATGCCCTTGGTGCCACACATCTGCTCCTGGCTGATCCATGCAGTTTCCTGACCTAGGTCTGTGATCGCCCTGTACTCGATGTCACCCGCCGCAAAGCGTGCCAGGGGGCGCAGCGCGAAGGACTCGATCCACAGTCCCGTTCCCACACGGCCGGCCCACGGCGTGTCGGCGAAGACGAGATCGCCGCGGCCGCGGATGTGCATCCGGATTTCCAGAGGCAATGTCGGCAAGGTTTTATCTTCGTGGTGCTGGAGATTTTCTCCCACCAGATCGTGAGCGGCAGCAGCTGCATTGGGCTCTGTACCTGAACCTAAGCGCTGCACGCTGATGGAATAGCTTGCACCGTTCGCTGCGCGCAATGACGTCAGGATCAAGGTCGCCGCTGCATCCTTGATCTTGGCGACGAGCACGTCCGTAGGCTGTACCAACCAACGACCGGATTCATTCGACTCGCCCAGAAATTCCACCGCACCTGATTGCACACCGGGCCCGATGCCGATGTGGACGGCCGGAAGCGGGGTCTGCCCGGCCACGTGGAGGGGTGCCACGCCATCACACCGCAGCGCCAGCAGGTAGAGCCCGACGGGTAGCGGCACTATTTGTACCGACGTGCCCGCGGAGGCTTCATCACGGGTGGTCGGCTTTGGGTCGGTTCTATTCAACGTGCTCACGTCATCGGTCTATCGCAACGCAGCGAAATCTCGCGCATCGAAACGACTATAGCAGAGCGTCACGCGAGTTATCTCCAAGAGAGTTGGTAACTGCGACAGCTGTCACCAGACCAATCCGCCGCGACCGAATTGCAAACACTAATTTCTAATAGTGGATTGCCGCCTATTCTTGTTGTGGAACAACTCTCACTATGATGGCCGACGATTCACGTAACCTGCGCTACCTCGATGATGCTGTCCGGAATTAATGTCTAATTATTTTGCTCAACTGATCGGCGGTACGCGCACGACTGTTGCCCATGAAACGGCGGCAGCCGATACCGTTGCTGATAGCCGGGGTGAGTCAAGCACGCCATCGCGACGAGACTATGAACTCGCGTTTCTCGCGCGCAGTGGTCTTTTCGATGCGGATTTCTATCTCGCGCAGTACCCGGACATTGCCGCAGCGGGCGCGGTCCCCCTTGAGCATTTTTACGAGACGGGACACAGCGAGGGCCGGCGACCCAACTACTACTTCGACCCGCAGTGGTACTTGAGCCAGAATCCCGATGTCCGCGATGCGGGCATCCATCCCCTGGTGCACTATGCGTCGTACGGGGATCTCGAAGGGCGACGGCCCAGCCTGTTTTTTGACACGGTGTGGTATCGGAAGAACGCAGGCCTTACGGACACGGATCCGGCGTTGCGCCATTACCTCGAGAACTGCAAAACTAGTCGGGTCTCGCCCCTGTCCGACTTCGACGTCGGGCACTACTCAAGTTCCTATCCGGATGTGACGGCCGCCGGCATCGACCCGTTCGTCCATTTCGTCACCTACGGCTACCTGGAAGGGCGCACCCCTTCGGCGCATTTTGATGCCAAGTTCTACTGGGCGCGCTACTTGAAAGGCGATCGAAGCCAGAATCCGTTCATTCACTTTTTAATGCATAAGCACGAGCCCGGCGTATTTGGGCGAATGCCCGACGATGAAGCCTCGATTCCGCGTGAGGTCAAACGCTTTACCCGGCCGGCCTCGGAATTCGAGGAGTTTGCGCCGTTGCCGCCGTCGGCGATCCGGCGTGCGAAGCTCTTGACCTACTACCTGCCGCAATTTCATGCATTCCCGGAAAACGACGTCTGGTGGGGCAAGGGCTTCACTGAGTGGGCCAACGTCCCCCGCGGGTTGCCGCGCTTCAAGGGGCACTATCAACCGCGTATTCCCCGTGACCTCGGTTTTTATTCCTTGAGCCATACCGATGCTATGCGACGCCAGGTGGAAATGGCCCAGGCGGGCGGTGTCTATGGCTTCGTGTTTTATCATTATTGGTTCAACGGCAAGCGCCTGCTGGAGAAGCCGACTGACGCCTTCCTCGCCGACCCGTCGATCAAGATGCCGTTCTGCCTGATGTGGGCGAATGAGAATTGGACGCGACGTTGGGACGGCGCCGATGCCGAAGTGCTCATCTCCCAAGACTATCGACCCGAAGACGAAGCCGGTCTGTTGGCGGACTTCAATCGGCATTTCAAGGACTCGCGCTACATTCGTGTGCAGGGTCGGCCGCTGCTGATGATCTATAGACCCGGGCTCATTACCGACGCCAAGAAAACGATTGCCCGCTGGCGTAGCGTTTTCAAGAAGACCTATAACGAGGATCCGCTGCTGGTGATGGGTCAAACCTTCAATGCCGTCGACCCAACGGAGTTCGGTATCGACGGGGCCATCGAATTCCCGCCACATAAGCTCACGCAGCACATGCAGCCGGTGAATGAAACGTTGCAGTATCTCGATATCGAATTCGAAGGCAAAGCCTACCGTTATGACGACGTAGTCGATGTCTCGTTAAAGGAGCCGAAAGCTTCATTTCCGCTCATCAAGACCGCGGTTCCGAGCTGGGACAATGATGCGCGGCGTCAGGGCAATGGATTGGCACTAATCGATTCCACGCCGCAAAAGTATCAGACCTGGCTTGGCGAATTGGTCGATCGCGCGGTGAAAGACCCCTTCTTCGGCGAACCTTTGATCTGCGTCAACGCCTGGAACGAGTGGTGCGAAGGCGCTTACCTCGAGCCGGACCTGCACTTTGGCGCCGCCTATCTAAATGCGACGGCGCGAGCCGTTTGCGGAAAAGCTCGGACCAATAGTGACGGCAGAGTGCTTTTGGTGGGCCACGATTGTTTTCCAAGCGGGGCGCAGCACCTTCTGCGAACGATCGGCGAAACCTTGAAAGGCCATTTCGGCGTCGAAGTATCCTTCTTGGTGCTGGAGGGCGGAAAACTCGAGGCTGCGTATAAAGAAATTGGTCCGGTCAAGATAGTTAGCGCCTCACCTGCGATGGACGCCCATCTGATCTCATTAAGAGAAAGCGGTTTCGGTGTAGCCATCGTTAACACCAGTGCCGCCGCCACGGCCGTACCGGCCCTGAAAAAGGCAGGCTTCGACGTCACCATGCTGGTGCATGAGCTGCCGCGAATCCTGCGGGAAAAGAATCTTGTCGCTAACGCCAAGATCGCGGTGACGCTCGCCGACCGCGTGGTCTTCCCAGCGCCCTTTGTGAGAGATCAGTACTGCGCAGGTATCGATCTCGACCGCGAGTCGGGCCTGATCATCGCTCCACAAGGGATGTACCAGAAGATCGAAGTGTCGCAGCGTCTGCGCGACGAGCGCCGCAAGGAATTCGGCGTAGGCAAGCAGCAGCGTTTCCTCATTGGCATGGGCTATGCGGATCTGCGCAAAGGGTTTGATCTGTTCCTGCAAACTTGGCGTCTGGTACGCAAAGCCGGCGCGCCGGTGGTGCATTTTTGTTGGGTAGGGGATATGGACCCGGCCCTGAAGAACATGATGCGGGACGAGATCGCTGATGCCGAGGCCACGGGGACCTTCCATATGGCGGGCTATCGAAAAGACGTCTCGAGTTTTCTGTCTGCAGCGGACGGCTTTGTTCTTTCATCTCGCGAAGATCCGTTTCCGTCCGTGGTCCTGGAGGCACTGTCTGCCGGACTACCCGTTTTTGCATTCGATCGTGCCGGTGGGATACCCGACGTGCTACGAGAAGTCGCCCTTGGCCACGTGGTTCCTTTTGGCGATACCGTGGCGTTGGCGAGTGCTATGCAAGCCGTCATGAAAAGGGGGCCGGACCTAGCTGCACGAGAGGCTGGCCGCCAGCTCATCGAGAAGTCTTTCGATTTTCCGGCGTACGTATGGAATCTTTTGAAATTATCACGCCCAGACCTGCCGGAAATATCCATCGTGGTGCCGAACTACAATTATGCCAAGCACATGTCGAAACGGCTCGGCAGTATCTTCGCGCAGTCTCAACCCGTGAAAGAAGTCTTGGTGCTCGACGATTGCTCCACCGACAACAGCTTGTTGGTTATACCCGCTGTGGCCGAGGAATGGCATCGCCAGATAAAGCTTATCCCGAACCTGGTTAACAGCGGGTCCGTCTTCAAACAATGGCGCAAGGCGGCTGAGCAGTCGACCGGCGAGTTTCTGTGGATCGCTGAAGCCGATGATCTCAGTTCACCCAAGTTCTTGTGCGAGATGCTCGCACTCCTGCGACACGATCCCAGCGTGGCGTTCGCCTTCAGTGATAGTTGCGCGATAGATGCACAGGACGCTCTCATGTGGCCGAGCTACAAAGAGTATTACTCAAGCGTCTTACCCGGAGCGCTGCAGCGCACCGAGGTGTTTGAGGCTGCTGATTTCGTCGCGCGCTTCCTTTCAACTAAGAATCTGATTCTCAACGTGAGCGCTGTTGTCTGGCGCCGCGATGCACTGGTCGCAGCCATGAAAGCGTGCGAATCTGGCCTGAGCACATACAAGATGGCAGGCGATTGGCGACTCTATTTACAAGCCCTCGCCACAAAAGGCACCCGCGTTGGATATTGCGCTGAAGCACTGAATACTCACCGGCGGCATGCGGGAAGTGTTACACATGCCCTGGATGCTGCGAGGCATGTGGCCGAGATCGAGTCGTGCCACGCTTTCTCTAAGGCTGAATTCACTTTAAGTCCGGCACTACATCAGGCGCAGCAGACTTATCGAGCGGAGGTGAGTCTTCAACTCGGGGGCGAGGTCGCCGCGAACCCTACAAGTCCAGGTGTTGGCAAGGTAGTGGCCAACACCGCCGCTAAAGGTCAAACGCGACCAAAAATGGCTCCCTGATTAGACATTTTCATACGAGAGGGTTACTTACATGTACGTTCCGCATTACGACGCAATTCTTCACTCCATCGGCAACAGCCGCGAAAAACTCGACGGACAGACACACATCGAGATTCCGGTCTCATTGTTCAAATTTCTGCTGCAGCACACGCTGGTCAACAGCGAGTTCAATGCAGCAGGCTACCTGGCTGCGAACCGCGATATCCAAGAGGCCGCAAAAAAAGGCCAGATGCAAGATCCAAAGGTGCACTACGTCAACTTTGGCTTCTTCGAGGGACGTCGGGGCGCAACACCGGCGGTCGACGAGAACTGGTATCGCCGCAACTACAGCGATATAGCAGCGGCGGTACGAAAAGGTGACATTAAATCGGGCAGCGATCATTTCGATACGATCGGTGCAGAGGAATATCGTGCTCCTGCAGCAAACTATTTAGCCGACGCACTGGAATGGAAAAAGGTGTCAGGAAAAGCGTAATGCGATTTTGCCCCTTTCCACTCATCCCCACGCTGAACCAAGATGGCGATCCTCTCGACAAAATACTAATAAGCGGTCCACTTAAAAGCGCGGATAGCTCGGGACCTCGTTAGCCGCGTGGAGAACGTAGTTGAAAGAAACACTTTTTTTAAAAGATGCCAATGGGATGCCGTGTTGCTCCGGAAATGGCAGCGGGTCGGATACCAGCAATTTCGACACCAGAGCGGATGCATCCTTCATTTCGCGATACCCCCAGGATCGAAGGCACAACCTATAATGAATCAACCT
>CAZZZU010000032.1:0-39207 GCA_964658805.1 uncultured Steroidobacteraceae bacterium | reverse complement strand
ACGTCGCGATCGCGCACGCAGACCAGGCAAAGCGTCCCGGCAAGCGCCGCAAGCACCGTCATCAGCAGCCAATGCGTGCGCCAGTTGCCGCTGTACTGCACGAAGGCATTGACGGCGGAGGGCCCCACCACACCGCCAAAGGCGCCGAACATGAGATACAAGCCGATGATGCGCGCCGAGCGCTCCGGGAACCAAGACGCCAGCAGGTAGACGCCGGGAATGTTGGCCGCCAGCGAAAAACCCACGCCCATGAGGGCGGTGCCGAGATAGAACGGCCAGACGCTCACCGTCACGTAGGCGCAGAGAAACCCCGCGGCGAGCAGCATTCCGCCCAGGAACAGGGACCAGCGTGTCCCGATGCGCCGCATCAGGAGATTGGGGAAGGGACTCGAGAGGCAGCAGGCCACGCCCAGGATGGAAAATGCGGTGCCGCCCGAGGTCTGCGACCAGTGCAGGTCCGCGATCATCGAGTACAGCACCACACCCATGGAATTGAAGGTCGCGCCGGTCACGAAAAAAAACATCACTGACACGGAAAACAGAACCAACCATCTGCGCTGCATGCGCCCATCTTACCCGCCGCCGGCCTCTAGAAGTGATAGCCGACCGTAAACACGTATTGGCGCGGGGGAATGTACTCGTTGCTGGTCTGCCCGCTGCCATAGGGGTCCGTGAAACGACCGCCGATGCCGGCCTTGTCGGCCAGGTTGGTGGCGGCCAGGGCGAAACGCAGACCTTGCCACGGCGGCAGATACTCCAGATACGCGTTGACGACGCCGTACGACGGCACCGCATCGAGCGCGCTTTCGTTGAAAACACGGTAGTCGAACGCGCCGCGATAGACGTACTCGAGGCGCGGCGTGAGCGTCTGGCCGGCGAAGTCGAAGCGATAGGCGGCCGCCACCGCCCCCGACCACTTCGGCAACTTCGGCGGCGTATTGCCCTGCGTGTCGCGGGCCGCCGCGGCCACCGCCGCGATGGTGCCGGGGTCGAATTCATTGCTGCCCGGGTGTGCCGCCGCGTAGCTGGCGCGCGCCGCCGCCGCGGTCTGTGCATCGATGGCAAGGTAGTGGTCGATGAATCGACCGCCGAGGCCGGTCAGGTTCGCATCCAGATGCAGGCGACCGTCGAGCGCCACGAAGGCTGCTTCGAATTCGCCGCCCCAGATGTGCGCGTCCGGAATGTTGGCGGTGCCATCCTGGAACGGCACGGGATCGCTCGCGAGGTACTGCATGTCCTGATAGTGCGTGAAGAATGCGGCGGCATTGACGCTGAGATGATTGTCGAGCAGCTTGGCTTTGGAGCCCACCTCGAACGATGACGCAATCTCCGGTGCATAGAACTGCGTGATCAGCAGCGAGCTGCCGTTGTACGTGTTGTTGATTCCGCCCGGTTTGTAGCCGCGCGTGAACGATGCGTACAGGAGCTCGCGGGGCGTGAGGTCGAATTCCAGCTCCGCCTTGCCGGTGGTGGTATGCGACGTGAAGCTCGGTACCGGCGCGAGCGGCGCATAATAAAAACTCGCGTCGCCATCATAGCCGTCGTGATTGAAGCGCGCCCCACCGGTGACGCGCAGGCGATCGTTCAGGTGATACGTCGCCTGAAAAAATGGCGCGGAAGAGTGGCGTTTGATCGCCGAGTATTCGGTGAAGCTCGCGTTCGGCGGCAGCGGGCCGGTGAGTGGCGGTATGGTGTAGGTCGCAGGGGCAGTCCCGGCCGCCTGGAATTCGACGATGTACTGGCTGGTCTTCTGCCAGATGTAATAAAAGCCCGCAGTCCAGTCGAGCGCAGTCCCCGGCGTCGACACCAGCGTGAACTCCTGGCTGAATGCGTCCAGCTTGGAATTCCACACCGGCTGCGCATTGTAAAAACTTAAGATCGCCCCGGTCAGGCGATCGTCGTCGATGGACTGTTCATTGGTCATCTTCTGGTAGCCCGACGTCGAATTGACGGTGAACCATGGCAACCGCCACGCCAGCGCTTCGCTGTAAGTCTGGTAATGCATGTCGAGACGCGCAGCCGTGTCCTGCTCCACGGCGCGCGGATCCGGATTCGGATCGAGTAGGTTTTTCTGTTCCGCGCCGTTGCGATTTTCGGCATAGAAACGCGCCGTCGTCGTCGAGCTGAGCGTCTCGGTCGGCTGCCACAACAGCGAGAGCTTGCCGGTGTCGTCTTTCGCATCGTCGAGATCGCTGTGCAGAAACAGGTTCGTGCCGAAGCCGTGGTGCTGGTAATGCTGCACGGCGACCCGCAACGCCAGCGTCTCGCCGATCGGCAGGTTGACGTCAGCGCGTTCCCGGTTCAGATCGTAGTTGCCGTAACTCGCCTCGACGTCGCCGTCGAAACGGCCGAGCACCGGTTGATGCGAGACGATGTTGATCGTGCCGCCGGTGGAGGACTGGCCGAACAGGGTGCCCTGTGGCCCGCGCAGCACCTCGATGCGATCAATATCGAAGAAGCCTTGATACACGCCGAGCGTGACCGGAACGTAGATGCCGTCGACGAAGACGGATACGCCGGGCTGCGTGTACAGATTCTGCGGCGTCTCCGAGCCGATGCCACGAATCGAAATCAGCAGCTCGGAGCCTGAGCTCTTCTCGACTGCAAGGCCCGGGACGCGACCGTTCAGACCGGTCAGGTCCGTGAGGTTCGATTTGTCGAGTGAATCGCCGCTCAGCGCGGTGATGGCAATGGGCACCTTGTCGAGCAGTTCGGCGCGGCGCTGCGCAGTGACGGTGATCTCCGCGAGCGCGCCACCGTCGTCCGCCGCTGCGACACCCGATATCAACAGGCCGATAATGCTAAGGCTTGCGCGAAATCCCATGAATGCACCGACGTTGAGAATGGGGCATGATGCCTCAAAACGATGCAGGTAGAGATGCAAGTCACCGCCGCGGCCGCTTTGCGGAGCATGCTAGAGATCGAGCGCACGGCCTTATTGGTCGTCGACGTACAGGCCGACTTTGCCGCGCCCGACGGCGCACTCGCTGCAATGGGAGCCGACCTGTCAGGCGTCGAACCCGCCATCGATCGGATGCTCGAGGTCATTGCCGCCGCCCGCGCGCGCAACATGCGGATCGTTTTCTTGCGGGTTCTCACCCGTCCCGAGACCGACAGCGGCGCCTTGCAACGCTTCAACGCGCGCCGCGGTCTGCCACCCGCGGCGCTCGAGCTATGTCGCATCGGCACGCCCGGCAGTGATTACTACCGCGTGCAGCCTGCAGGCACCGACCTCGAGGTCGGTAAGCGTCTGTACAGCGGCTTCCACGGTACGCGGCTCGAGGAGACACTGCGGGCGCACGGCATCGCCGCGGTCATCATCATGGGACTGACCACCGAATGCTGCGTGGATGCGACAGCGCGTGACGCGTTCCATTCCGCCCTGGATGTCTTCATCGTCGCGGATGCGTGTGCGGCCTACGATCTAACGCTGCATACCTACGCCCTTGAGAACCTGTCGCGGCAGTGCGCGCTGCTGACGACCGCCGCGGCTACCTGCGAGGCGCTGCTGGCCGACGCGCGTTAAACTGTATAGTGACAAACACGAGAAGGCCGCTGCGGCCGGGAGACATCATTTGAGCGCAACGGCCCGGCCTCGCATCGTCATCATCGGGGCCGGCTTCGGCGGTCTGGAAGCCGCCCGCAACCTGAGTAAGGCAGCCGTCGACATCACCCTCGTCGACCGGCGCAATTTCCATTTGTTTCAGCCGCTGCTCTATCAGGTGGCAACCGCCGCGTTGTCGCCGAGCGACATCGCCTGGCCGGTACGGTCCGTGGTGCGCAAACAGCGCAACGTCACGGTGCTCATGACCGAGATCACCGGTGTCGACGTGGTCGCGCAGACGGTGAGCGACGGCAAGGTCGTGATTCCGTACGACTATCTGATCATCGCCACCGGTGCGTCGCATTCCTATTTCGGGCACGACGAATGGGCGAAGTACGCGCCTGGCCTCAAGACCATCGATGACGCACTGTCGCTGCGCGAGCGTCTGCTGCGGGCCTTCGAGCAGGCTGAGTTGACCGAGGATCCGCTCGAGCGACGCCGCTTCATGAGCACCGTCGTGATCGGCGGCGGCGCAACCGGCGTCGAAATGGCCGGCGCGATCGTGGAACTCGATCACCGTGCGCTGTTAGGCGAGTTTCGCCGCATCGATCCCGATCAGGCCCGCGTGATCCTGGTGGAGGGCGGTCCGCGCGTCTTGCCGGCGTTTCCCGAAGAGATCTCGGCGATCGCGCGCAAGTCGCTCGAATCGATGCGGGTGGAGGTACGCCTCGGCCTCACCGTCACCGACTGCAATGAGCGTGGCGTCACCCTGGCGAATGGTGAGCACATCGACGCGGCTACCATCATCTGGGCCGCCGGCGTCACGGCGTCACCCGCCGCGGCCTGGCTCGGCGCGCAAAAGGATCGCGCTGGACGGGTCGAGGTGCAGGCGGACCTGACGGTCAAGGGCCTGCCCAACGTATTCGTCATCGGCGATACCGTGTCGATCCACGACAGTCAACGCCAGGTGCCGGGCGTCGCGCCCGCCGCGAAGCAGATGGGTAAATACGTGGCGAAGCTCCTCAGGGCGAAGGTCGCCGGGCGGCCGCTGCCGCCGAGCTTTCGCTATCAGGATTACGGTGATCTGGCGGCCATCGGGCGTCAGTCCGCCGTGGTGTCGTACAAGCGCTTCAGGCTCAGCGGTATCATCGGCTGGCTGTTCTGGTGCGTCGCGCACGTCTGGTTTCTGATCGGCTTCCGCAGCCGCTTCGTCGTGACCTTCAGCTGGTTCTGGAGCCATTTCACGTCGCAACGCGGCGCGCGTCTGATCCCGGACCGCGCGCCCGAGTAGACGCAGGTCGCGGTTTTGTAATGCGGGGCACACCGGCCCCGGGGTAGCCCTCCAAAATGAGATCCAGGCAACGCAGTTTGCTGCCGCTGTGCCGTATCTCTCTAGGCATGATCGTCATGCCGCCCGAATCCATCGCGCGCCGCTGGGCTGGCGCCTTGCAAGCCCGGTTGGCCCGTGCACCGCTCGAGCAATTCTTGCAGCGCAATGCGCTCAAGATCACGTACGCCTCGGGCATCAAAGATACCGACAACGTCGCGCGCGCCGTCATTTTCATGGTGAAGGCGGGCGTCGACCGCTACGCCCGCTACTACGGTGATACGCTGAGTGAACAGCAGCAGAGTGCACTGGCGCAGTCCGCCTGTGCCGCCTGTGTCGGGGTCGCACAACTCATCGGATGCGAAGCAACCTGGCGGGTGTCCGCGCTGCTCGCAACCACCCAGTTGCTTGCGCCGTATCTCGGCATGACTGCTGCGGCCAGCCGTGCCACTTTTGCGGTGCGCGAATTCCAGGACGAGCTGCTGGCGACCCTGCCGGCGCCCGAACTGCGTGGCATGAGCCAGCGCGCGGCGGACATCGTCCGGCGCAACGAGTCGCATTTTCTCGACAGCATCGCGTGGAACCTGGTGCGTCGTCTCGAGGCGCGTCGCACGACGGCGCTGCTGCCACCGGCCCGCGCGTTGCTGGGCTGAATCGAACGCCTAGTCGAACACCAGACGCGGGAAATAGAACGACACCGTCCAGTTAGGCAGGTCGACGATTTCGCTGATGCGCAGGTCGCCGCAGACACTGCACAGCATGTATGCCTCTACCGCCGGCATGCCGCGCGAGCGCACCAGGAACTCCACCATCGAACGCACCGCGGCCCGCGCCGCCGCCATCAGATCCGGGCCGATCCCGGTGCTGACCTCATAGCCTTGCGCGTCCAGGTGTCGGGTCACCGGGCCTGGTGTCGTGAAGCGCGGGAAGGCCAGCGGCGTGTCCTTGATGAGATCGAATTGCAGCGCCACCGACATCGGGCTCTCGATCGCAGTGCCGCCCACTTCGCCGTCGCCTTGTGCGGCATGGGTGTCGCCCACCGAAAAGAGCGCTCCGCTCACCTCGATGGGCAGATACAACTCCGTGCCTTGCGCGAGGTCGCGCACGTCCATGTTGCCGCCGACGCGGCGCGGCGGCACGACACTGTGCGTGCCGAACTCGGCGGGTGCAACCCCGATGGTGCCCGTGAACGGTTTCAAGGGCACCCGCGCCCAATGACCGAACAAGGCCGGGGTCAGCATGGTCGCGTCGTATGTCCACAGGTGCAGCGCAGACTCTTTAAACTCTTCGGCGAGCAGACCGAAGCCCGGAATGTTGGCGGTCCATCCCCACCCGGAGGGCGCGAACGACAACAAGGTCACTTTCAGCACGTCGCCGGGTTCCGCGCCCTCGATGAAGACGGGACCCGTGACCGGATTGACCTTGCTGAAGTCGAGCGCATCCACATCGGTCACGGTGGAGCCCGGATGCAGCTGCCCCGCCGAGGAATCCGCCACCACGAACTCGAGGGCTTCCCCCGGCGCGATGTGCATGGCGGGTGCGAGGCTGTTGTCCCAACCGTAGTGGTGATGATGAATGGTATGGCGATGACGCATGACCGTAGGATATCGTGCCTGCGTGTCAGTACAAGAATTCGGTTACCGCGAGGAGCTGCGCCGCGCGCTCACGCTCACGGATCTCATCGTCTACGGTCTGATCTTCATGGTGCCCATCGCGCCGTACTCCGTGTACGGCTTCGTCTGGCACGATGCGCGCGGCATGGTGCCGCTCGCCTATCTCGTCGGACTGGTGGGCATGTTCTTCACCGCTTTGAGCTATGCCGCCCTGTCGCGCGCATTCCCGCTCGCGGGTTCCGTTTACACCTATGCGCAGCGCGGACTGCACGAGGTGGCGGGATTCTTCGCCGGCTGGCTGATCTTGCTCGATTACCTTCTGATCCCGGCGCTGCTGTATGTGTTCGCCGCCGTGGCGTTGCGGCCGCTGTTGCCGGCGATACCGTCGTGGGCCTGGCTCAGTACTTTTGTGGTCTTCAATGCGGCCGTCAATCTGCTTGGCATCGAGTTCACCGCGCGCGTCAACCGCTACATGTTGGCAGTCGAGCTGCTCACCATGGCCTTGTTCGTAATGGCCGGTCTGTTCACGCTCTATGCGGGTGTCGGTGCCGGCAAACTCACGTGGCAGCCGCTCTATGATCCGCAGGTGTTCTCCTTCAACGTGATCGCGGGCGCCACGTCCATCGCGGTGTTGTCCTTCCTCGGATTCGACGGCATTTCGACGCTCTCGGAGGAATGCCGCGGCGGCCGGGAGCAGGTTGGGCGCGCCACGATCTGGTCGCTGGTGCTGGTGGGCGTGCTCTTCGTGCTGCAAACCTGGATCGCCACCGACCTGAGTGTCGGCATGCACTTCGCGTCGCTCGAAACAGCGTTTTATGAAATCAGCGAACGCGCGGGCGGGCCCTGGCTGCGACTGGTCGTCATCATCGTCACGGTATTCGCGGTCGCAGTTGCCAATGCCATGGCAGCCCAGGCTGCCGTGTCGCGCGTCCTGTTCGCCATGGCACGTGACGGCAAGTTGCCGGCGGCGCTCGCCAGAATCCATCCGCGCTATCAGACGCCCTACGTCAGTACCCTGGTAGTGGCCCTCATCTCACTGCTCATCGGCTTATTGTTCGCAGCGCGTGTCGATGATCTTACCCGCATCGTGAATTTCGGTGCGTTGTGCAGTTTCGTGCTGCTGCATCTGGCCGTGATCCATCACTTTTTCATCCGCGAACGCAGTGGCCGCTGGCTGCGCCATCTGCTGTTTCCGCTGCTTGGGCTCGCCATCATCGTGTATGTACTGCTGGCCTTGGATCGCGCCGCGCAGCTGCTCGGCGCGGGCTGGATCGGCGTCGGCGCCGTGTATTACCTGATTTTGACCTTCCTGGCGAAGAAGCCGGCGGCGCTTATACAGTAGTATTGGTCGCGCCGAACTGGATGGACGGCACGTCGCTACGCTCTGCAGAATTCGCGCATGCCGCGCGAATTCAACATCGAAATACTGGGCGACGAGTTCGGTCAGTACGTGCTGGTGTTGAGTTGCGCGCAGTGCGGGCACGAACGCAAGGCCGAACCGCTGGTGCTGGGCAGGCTGTGCGGTTGGGACGCGCGCCTTGCCGACGTCGCCAAACGCATGCGCTGCTCCAAGTGCGGCGCGAAGCGTTGTACGCTCCGCGCCGTGCCGCTGCGCAAGCCGCGTGGCTACAAGGATCCGCGCAATTGATCAGCTCAAGTAGCGCGTTGCCGGATGATTGCGTGACAGGTTGGGGCGCAACGCATCGCGCGCGTCAATCAGCCGCTGCCAGTCATCGGTATCCGGGAGCGAGGGGATGGTGATGGTCTCGCCTTGATCGAAACCCTTGAGTGCCGCATCCACCAGGTCGCCCACTTCCATGACAATCTCCGGCGGCAGCGTATTCAGCGCAACGCCTGAGTCGTCCCACAGCGGTGTGCGTGTCGCCCCGGGCAGCACCGCCTGCACGCGTACGCCGGAATCCTGTGTTTCCTGCGCGAGCACCTGGCTGAAATGCAAGAGATAAGCCTTGGTGCCGCCGTACACGGAATTGCCCGGTTGCACCATTTGCGACATCACCGAAGCGATGTTGATGATGCCACCCTTGCGTCGCGCCAGGAAGCCGGGGAGTGCGGCATGCGCGAGGCGCGTCGGCGCGATGATGTTGAGCTGGATCTCCCGCTCGAGACGCCCGACGTCTGCCTGCGCGAGTGCGCCGAGCGTGGCGCTGCCGGCATTGTTGACCAGCAGCGTCAGCCGCGGCTCGGTTCGCAGTGTGCCCTCGACGTGCTGCAGGTCTGCGGCGGCGGTGAGATCCGCCTGCAATACCTTGACGTCGACATGCGTCTCTGCGGCCAGCGTGCGCGCCAATGCTTCGAGTTTGGGGCGGCTACGGGCGACCAGGATGAGGTCGAAGCCGCGGCGCGCGAGACGTTCCGCATAGGTGGCGCCGATGCCGGTCGAAGCGCCCGTGATCAGCGCGGTTCCGGGTGATGCTGTACTGCTCATGATTTTCCCCTCTCTGAAATGTGGATGACGAGCATCATCTAGCGCCGCTTTGGAAAGGATGTCAAATATCATCCAGATTCGACATACGCTCATGCAGTCGTGTTATAACGCCGTACCATGGGACATTCCAAAGCCAGCAAAGCCAGCACGCACGCGCGCCTGGTCGAGACCGCCGCCGCCAAATTCAAGGAACGCGGCATCGACGGCATCAGCCTTGCAGACTTGATGCGGGAACTCGATTTGACCCATGGCGGTTTCTACAAGCACTTTGCTTCGCGGGACGCGCTGGTCGGCGAGGCGCTGGCGCATGCCTTGCGCGAGACGCAGGCGCGGGTGCTGGCGCGGTTGTTCGAAGGCGACCAACCGGACGTGGCACGTTTCATCAGGATGTATCTCGATGACCGGCATCGTGTCGAGCGCGCAGAAGGCTGCGCGGTGCTCGCCTTGTCGGGTGATGTCACGCGCGCGAGTGCAGCAGTGCAGACCCAATTCCGGGAATCGATCGAAGCAACGCTGGCAACCCTCGCGCGGGCGCTCGCGCACGACTGCGCGACGCCACGCAAGACGGCCGTGATGCTGCTGTCGTCCCTGTACGGCGCCATGTTGATGGCGCGCGCAGTGGGCGACTCGCCGCTATCGCGTGAAGTCCTGCGTACGGCACGCGAGCAGTTGCCCGCTCTGGCCGGTCGCAAGCAAAAGCCGGGCTCGCCTCGACCTGCGCCTGCGCCTATACCGCGCAAGCGCACCACGCGCAAGGCGCGCAGCACGCGACCTGCGCGTGACGCCGCGATTATTTGAAGAAAGCCGCTACATAAGCGGATTCTGAATTCTCTGCTTGGGAAGCAGACTGTCTGCACGCGACGAATCAGCGTCGCGTTCCCAATCATCAGGAGAGTTTCATGAATAGCTTCACTGTTACCGCGGTCGGCAATCTGGCACGCGATCCCGAACTGGCCAGCAAGGGCGACACCACCTATGCACGCTTTTGCCTGGTGGGCAATGACTACGCAGGCAAGGACGACGACGGCAACGCGCGCGAGTTGGTCACGAGCGTCTGGTTCGTCGCCTTCGAGAGCCTCGGCGAAGCCATCGCCAAGAACGCACGCAAGGGCGACCAGCTGGTTCTGCAAGCGCAGATCCGCTCCAACAACTGGACCGACAAGGATGGTGAGAAGCAATACGACTACTCGTTCATCGTGCAGAACTTTCGTTTCGGTGCGCCGGGCAAGACCAAGCGCGAAGAACTGGCGGCACGTCGTGACGAGCACGCCCTCGATGCGCTCGAGTCGCAGATCTGAACCTATCTCTCGTCGTCTCAACTCGGAAAAGGAATTCCGTCATGCCTCATCGCCATAGCGCTGCACAGCGTTGCCTTCTCTTTTTTCTCGCCGTTCCCGGAGCGGCCTTTGCGCAAGCTTCACCGTTCATGACCGGCGCCACCGCGCTGCAGACCAACATCCTCGGTTGGCTCACACCGGTGGCCATCATCCTGATCATGGTTCTCGGCGGTATGGCCATGGCAAACCGAATGTCATGGGGCTGGTGCATGGGCGCGATCCTCGGCATCGCCATCGGATTTGGCGCGCCGCAGATCGTGACCTGGGTGCGCGGCATGTTCGGCGTCTGAGGTGATCATGAGCGGCAACAATCCGGGCCTGACGACCGATCCGCTCTTCGTGGGTGCGACCCGGCCGCCGATGCGCTGGGGCGTGACCTACTCGGCATTGCTCTTCAACATGGTGTTTGTAATGGAAGCGTTCTTGCTCAGCAAGAATCTTCTGACCTTGTTGTTGAGCATGCCGATTCACGGCGTCTGCATGCTGTTGTGCGCGCGCGATGCGCGTTTCTTCGATCTCATCTTGTTGTGGGCGCGCACCCGGCTGCCGGCGGCTTTGCGGAATCTGCGCTGGTGGCATGCCAGCAGCTACAGTCCGATGCTGCTGGACTTGCCCGACGCGCGGGGCCGGCGCAAGTCGCGCGCGGCGGTGCCGCACGTGGCCGCCTGCCGGGGGCGCCGGTGAGCTTCATGCAGGCACGCCGAAGTGCCGCGCGGCGTGAGTCTGCGGCATCCGATCAGATTCCTTATGCCGCCCATGTAGGCCCCACCACGGTCTGCACATTGTCGGGCGATTATCTGCGGGTGTTCCGCTTGGGCGGCGCCAGCTTCGAAACCAACGATGACGCGGAGCTGAACAACTGGCATGAACGTCTGAACGTGCTCTGGCGCAACATCGCCTCGCCGAACGTCGCGCTCTGGACGCACGTCATCCGCCGCCGCGCCGGCGTGGCGGACGCGAGCGGCGATCACGCGGTGACAGACCCGGCTTTTGCAGCGGCGCTCCATCGGAAGTATCGGCGGCGTTTGCTGGACGAAAGCCTGATGAGCAACGAGATCTATCTGGCGCTCTTGTATCGGCCCACCGCAGGCATTGCCAGCACCTGGGGCGCGCGCCTGCTGCAACGCTCCCGCGCCCGCATGCCCGCGCGGGAGCTCGCGGATGCGCTCGATGTATGTGACAAGCTGGCGCAAACGACCGCAGCGTCCTTGAGCCGGTACGATCCGGAGGCGTTGGGGGTCTACGAGCATGCCGATGCGGGCTGCTCGTCACTGCTGGAATACCTCGGCCTGCTGGTCAACGGTGAATGGCAAAGGGTGCCGCTTTTTACCGGACCGTTGCATCGCGGTCTCGCCACCAGCCGGCTGTACTTCGGCACCGAGGCCATCGAATACCGTACGCCGACGGCGACGCGCGTTGCGGCCATGCTCGGCATCAAGGAGTATCCGACGCCCACGGTGGTCGGCATGTACGACCGCTTGCTGTCCGCGCCATTCGAATTCGTGCTGACACAGTCGTTCGCCTTTCTGACCAAGGGGGCGGGTCAGTCGCTGCTGCAGCGGCAGTTCAATCGCATGAACAATGCCGGGGACTTCGCCGTCAGCCAGGCGGAGGAACTGAAAGACGCGCTGGATGCGCTCACCAGCAACGAGTTCGTGATGGGCGATCATCATTTCACATTGCAGGTCCTGGCCAATGTGCCGGCGGTCGCCGACGTCGATGTTTCCTTGCGTCTCAAAGGCCTGAACGACCAGGTAGCGCTGGCGCGCAGTCTGCTCGCCGACACCGGCATGCTGGTGGCGCGCGAGGATTTGGCGTTGGAGGCCGCTTTCTGGGCCCAACTGCCCGGCAACTTCGCGCACCGGCCGCGCAAGGCGCCGACCACCTCGCGCAATTTTGCCGCCATGTCGGCCTTCCACAATTATCCGGCCGGACGTGCGTACGGCAATCACTGGGGCGACGCATTGAGCGTCCTCATCACCAGCGCGGCCTCACCCTATTATTTTTCCCTGCATGCCAGTGACCCGAACGACGCCGCGGGCGGCAGTCGCAAGGACACGGGACACACGCTGATCTGCGGGCCGACCGGCTCGGGCAAGACGGTATTCATCGGATTCCTGGTGGCGATGCTGGCGCGCCAGGGCGTCACGCAAGTGCTGTTCGACAAGGATCGCGGTCTCGAGATCCTGGTGCGCGGCCTCGGCGGCGTGTACCTGCCGCTCGAAAGCGGCATGCCGACCGGCTGCAATCCCCTGCAATTGCCCGCGACGCCCGAGAACGTGGAGTTCCTGAAATTATGGTTGCGCTCACTCTGCGCGCACGCCCGCAAGGACGGGCCACAAGCCAGCGTACGGGAGTCGGCCGATCTCGATCAGGCGCTGCGCGGTACGTTGGCGCTCGCGCCCGAGGTACGGCGTCTGTCGCGCCTGATCGAATTTCTCGATCCCACCGATCCTGAAGGGCTGCATGCCCGTTTGGCGCGATGGTGCGAATCGACGCGCGGCGATTACGCCTGGGTGTTCGACAACCCGCACGACCTCGTGGTCTCGCGCCTCGCCGGGCAGCCGCTGGTCGGCTTCGACGTCACGGAGTTTCTCGATCACGCGCTGATCCGTGCCCCCATGACGCAGTACCTGTTCCATCTCGTACGCAGCCTGCTCGACGGCCGCCGCTTCGCCTGCTGGATGGATGAGTTCTGGCGCTTGCTCGCGGATCAGACTTTCGAGGCATTCGCCAAGGACGGTCCGAAGACCTGGCGCAAGCTGAACGCCGTCATGTGTCTCGCGACGCAGAGTCCGAGCGATGTTCTCGGCAGCGGCATCAGCCGCACGCTCATCGAACAAACCCCCACCAAGGTGTTCTTTCCGAACGCTGACGCCAGCTACGACGAATACACGCAGGGCTTCGGGCTCACCGAGCGCGAGTTTCATCTCATCAAGGAACGCCTGGAGCCGGGCTCACGAAGTTTTCTGGTGAAGCAATCGCACCACAGCGTCGTGTGCCAACTGGACCTCAAGAATTTCGACGCGGAGCTGGCCGTGATCTCGGGTCGCGCCGCCCAGGTTCGTCAGATGCGGGCGCTGATCGCGAGCTTGGGCTCGGATCCCGCCGCGTGGCTGCCGCCGTTCATGGCCTCAATCCAACCCTAGGAGCATCTTATGCGCGCGATCGTTTCCCGCTTTGCCGCCGCCGGCGTCACCCTCGCCACCCTGACTGCATTGGCGCCGCCGCCTGTGCAGGCCCAATGGGCCGTGATCGACCTGCCGGCAATCGCTCAGCTCATCAAGAACCTCGCGATGATGGAAGAACAGCTGGCAACGGCGCGCGACGAGTTGCAGGAGGCCCGACAGGTCTGGGCGGCCATGACCGGCGATCGCGGCATGGAAAACCTGTTGAGTGGCATGAACCGTAATTATCTGCCGTCGAACTGGGGCCAGTTGCAATCGAGTGCCCAGGGCGGCGGCGGTGGCCTGTCGGCCGACGTGCAGTCGCTCATCAATGCCAATGCGGTGCTGACGCCGCAGCAACTGGCCGCCCTCGCGCCCCAGGCACAGCAGCAGATCCGCAGTTCGCGGCAGTGGGGCGCGCTGCAGGCAGCGCTCGCACACGAAGCACTCGCCAACGTCAGCAGCCGGTTCGCCTCCCTGCAGACGCTCATCGACAAGATCGGCGGTGCCTCGGACCAGAAGGCTATCCTGGATTTGCAGGCCCGGATCGGCGCCGAGATCGGCATGCTCCAAAATGAGCAGACCAAGCTGCAGGTGCTCACACAGGCTACTCAGGCGCAGCAGGCAACCCTGCAACTCCAAGAGCAGGAACAGGTGATCGCGGCCCAGGGCCAGTTCGCCACGCGCTTTCAACCGACGCCCTGA
Organism: uncultured Steroidobacteraceae bacterium; assembly: GCA_964658805.1. Taxonomy (GTDB): domain Bacteria; phylum Pseudomonadota; class Gammaproteobacteria; order Steroidobacterales; family Steroidobacteraceae; genus Bog-1198. The sequence continues at coordinate 25,068 of CAZZZU010000032.1, read as the reverse complement.
GAAATGGGATTTTTCGCGACCTTCTGGTCCTGGCTGAATGGGCAGCTTGCCGCCTACATCGGAGACAACACCGCCGCGTTGGCGGCGGTGCTGGAGCCGGCGGTCGTTACCTTCGCCACGCTTTATGTCATGGCTTGGGGATATCTGCATCTCGTGGGCAAAATCGATGAACCCTTCACCGCCGGTCTCAAGCGCGTGGGGCTCATCGCGCTGGTGCTGGGCGTGGGTCTGCGCCTGTGGCTTTACAACACTGTCATCGTCGACACGTTCTACCAGGCACCGCAACAGCTCGTCGCGGCTGTTATCGGCGCCGCCGATCCGATCGTCACCATTGACGCCATCTGGGATAACGGCGGCGCGGTGGCTGGTTTCTTGTGGGCCAAAGGCGGCATGCTCCACTTTGACGGCTTCGGCTTCTACATCGCCGCCATGAGCGTCTGGATCCTGGTCGGCGTGCTGTGCGTATACACCATGTTCCTGATTGCGTTGTCGAGCATCGCGCTCGCGGTGCTGCTTGCACTCGGGCCGCTCTTTATCGCCATGCTGCTGTTCGCCGCGACCCGCCGGCTCTTCGTCTCGTGGATCGCGCAGCTCACCAACTACGCCTTCATCACGGTCCTCACGGTCATGACCGCGGCCCTGCTGTTGAAGGTGGTGAAGTCTTACGCGGTGCAGACGGCCGCGCGCGGCACGGCGATTCTGACGATGGACGCGATCAACATGATCCTGATCGCCGTCCTGGTGTTTCTGGTGCTGCGACAGATCATGCCGATCGCGGCAGGTCTCGCGGGCGGCGTTGCGCTCAACTCATTCGGCATGCTCAGCGGCGGCTCGCGATGGGGCGCAGGACTGGTCATGCAGAGCACGAAACCGATCCGGGAGCGTCTGCGCGCCACTGCGGGACGCACCCTCGACGAAGGCGCCGTTGGCGGCGTCGCGTACAGCCGCGACTTCGCGGTGTCGGTCAGGGATGCACTAGTCCGAGGTCGGCGCGACACGCTTCGTTAGGCACACGCATTCAAGGAGGAATGTCATGTTTCGAAATCTCATTTATTCGATGGCTCTGGGACTCGCCGGCTGCGCGGGCCACGAGGTGCGCTGCGACGCTCATTTGCAGGCCATCAACGCGCCCGCACCCAAACCGGCGCTGGACGACGCGTTGAATGCCGACACTGCCGACGCGGCCAAGCGCCCGTGAGCACCCCTGCCGTGATGAAGGAATATTTCTACGAGGCGCAGTCCTGGGATGCCGACCGCGTGCTGCAATTGCAGGGCGCGGTGCGCATTGCCTGGCGAGTGGCCGCCGGTGGTTGGATCTGCGCGCTGGCCAGCAGCCTGGCGTTGGCGCTGCTCATGCCGTTGAAACGCGTTGATCCCTTCGTCGTGCGCGTCGACAACACCACCGGCATCGTCGACGTCGTCCCCGTGCTTGCGGGGCACGCGACGCAGGAGGAGGCGGTTACCCGCTATTTTCTCAGCCACTACGTCACCGTATGCGAACGCTTCAATTTCGCCACCGCAGAAAGCGATTACGAGGAATGCGGCGCATTCCATTCCGCGCAACGCAACCAGGCCTGGTACGCCTTGTGGACGGCGACCAACCCGGCGTCGCCGCTGAATGTGCACAAGGACGGCGGCAGCGTCCGTGTGCAAGTCAACGCCGTGAGCTTTTTCACCCGTGCGAGCGGGCTCTCGGATCTGGCGCAAGTCCGCTACATCAAGGCCGCACGCCCGGGAGCGGGCGGTGAGGAGACGCTGACGCACTGGGTCGCCACGCTGCAGTTCGCGTATGCGGAGCCGGCCAAGGAGCCGAAGACGCGCCGCTGGAATCCGCTCGGATTCAAAGTCCTCGATTTCCACACCGAGCCCGAGATTCAGGCAGAGGGACATCGATGAACCGCGTTGCACGCACGCTGCTGGTCACGGCGTTGCTGGCGTTTGTCGCGGCAGCGAGTGCCGAGAGCACCCCGCCTCGTGGCAAGGTCGATGCCCGAGTGCGCGCCGTCGCGTACGACGAAGCACAGGTTTACCGCTTGCGCGGCATCGTGGGGTACCAGATCGACCTGCAATTCGAGCCGGGCGAACTCTTCACAGGTCTCGGTGCCGGTGACGTCGAAGCACTGTCATTCGTCGGTCAGGAAAATCATCTGTTCCTCAAGCCGAAGGCTGCCCGGGTGGCCACTAATCTCACCATTCTCACCAATCGCCGCCATTACCAAATCGCCTACACCGCTACGCAGCAGCGCGTCGTGCCGGAGGCGGACGCAATTTATGCGGTGCGTTTTCTCTATCCCATCCTGCCGGAAGCCGACACTGCCCGCGCCGATGCGCAGCGCGTCGACGCCGAACTGCAACGGAGTGCCGGCGGACGCGGTATGAATTTCGACTATTGGTATTGCGGTGATCCCAATCTGAGACCGATCGCAGCGTCCGATGATGGCGTGCACACCCGTCTAACCTTCGCGGCCAACGGCGAGCTACCGGCCGTGTTCGTCAGAAACGATGACCGGACTGAGTCCTTGCTCAATTTCAGCATGGACGCAGGCGATCTCGTGATTCATCGCGTTGCCCGCCGTTACGTTCTGCGTCGGGGCAAATTGGCCGGCTGTGTCGTCAACCAAGGCTACCGCGGCAGTGGCGTGCGTCTCGACTCCGGCACCGTGGCGCCGGGCGTCGAGCGGCGCGTGCAGGGCGCAGTGCCATGAGCACCGAGGAGACCGACGGCCGCGTGCCGGGTGAACGCCACGTGACCGCGGTGTCGCAGGCCGCGTCGATGCAATCGCGAGTCAGCAATTTCCTGGCTTTGGGACTCATGAGCGTGGTCGGTCTCGGCATGTTGACCTGGTACTACGCGAACGCGTGGTCGCGCCAGGGCCGCGCGCGCGAGGCGGCGCAATCACAAACCAGCAAACGCGCCGCCGGTGACTTACCGCTGCCGAGCATCGGCCGCATCGATGCCCCGCCCCGCTCAGCCGCGCCGTTGGCCGATCCCGCGCCGCTACGGGAAGTCCAATGGGACGCGGTGCCGATGCGCCCGGCGGTGGCCGCCGCGCCGGCGCCCAAGTCGGCGGAAGAGCTCGAGTTGGAGCGGCGGCTCGCTGGCGCTGCATTCGCCGTGCAAGGTTCTGTTGCAGGATCGAACCCCGCCCCGTCTCCCACCGTCGGCGCCGCCGACAGCGCAGCGGTGACGCCGCTCGATGCAATGTTGAGGGCGAGCAAAACCACCATCATGCGCGCAGAGGTGCTGCCGACGCAGCGGCTGCTGCTGCCAAAAGGCGCCTTCATCGACTGTACGTTGGAAACCGCCATCGACTCGACCTTGCCGGGCATGACGACCTGCGTCATGGCGACGGACACCTTTGGTGTCGATGGCAAGGTGGTGTTGCTCGAGCGCGGTACCAAACTCGTCGGCGAGACCCGCGGCGAGGTGAGTCAGGGCGCCGCACGCGTATTCGTCCTTTGGAGCGAGGCCCGCACCCCAGCAGGTGTGGTGGTGCCACTGGCGTCGCCGAGTGCCGACGAATTGGGCCGTGCCGGCCTGCCGGGCGACGTCAACCGGCACTTCTGGCAGCGCTTCGGCGCCGCGATGCTGGTCTCGTTGATCGATGGCGTGATGCAAGGAGCGGTCGGATCCGGCCGCGGTTCGGGGAACGTCGTCGTGAATCCTGCAGCGACCCAGGACGTGATGACCGAAGTGCTTAAAAACACCATCAGCATTCCGCCGACCGTGCGCAAACGACAGGGCGATCGTATCCAGGTACTGGTGGCACGCGACCTCGATTTCAGGTCTGTCTATGAACTGAGGTCCGCGCGTGTCGAGCGTTGAACCGGCGCTGCCGGCGTCCGCGCTCGCGCTGACCTTACGCGACTTGCGATCGTTGCTGGCGGACGCCGACGTGACCGAGCTTTGTATCAACCGACCGCACGAGGCATTCGTTGAGACCAGTCGCGGCTGGCGGCGCGAGAGCCTGCCGTTCGCGGACTTCGACTGGTGTTGCCGGCTTGCGAAACTTGCGGCGAACGCCAGTCAGCAACGCATCGACGCCACCTCGCCGCTGTTGTCGGCATCGTTGCCCGGCGGCGAACGCGTCCAGATCGTCATGCCGCCCGCCACCAGCAGGGACTGCGTGGCGATTACCATCCGGCGCCCCTCCGACCAGGTGTGGAGCATCGAGGAGTTGTCGGCGCGGGGTATCTTTCGCAGTACCCGGCACGTCTCGCCCAGCCTCGACGCAACCGAAACGGAGTTGCTGCGTTTGCTGGCCGCCGCTGAATTCGAAGCATTCATGCGGCTCGCGGTTCACAGCCGCAAGAACATCGTGGTTTCAGGGCCGACCGGGTCGGGCAAGACCACCTGGACCAAAGCGTTGATTCGCGAGATACCGCCGCAGGAGCGTTTGATCACCATCGAGGATGCCAGGGAACTGGTCCTCGACCGGCATGCCAATCACGTCCGCTTGTTCTACTCCAAGGACGACCAGGGCGTGGCGCGGGTCACTCCCAAGCAATTGCTCGAGTCCTGCCTGCGCATGAAGCCGGACCGCATTTTGCTGGCCGAGTTGCGCGCCGAGGAGGCGTTCGACTACCTGCGCAACGTCAATTCCGGGCACCCGGGCTCGATTACCAGTGTGCACGCCGCCAGTGCGGATCTGGCTTTTGAGCAGCTGGTGTTGCTGGTCAAGCAGAATGCGGCGGGTCGTGAACTTGCTCGCGTCGACATCAAAGCGCTCCTGTACATGCTGGTCGATGTGGTGATTCAGTTCGGTGTGGAGCGCCATGAACGCTTCATCAAGGAAATCTGGTACGACCCGATGCGCAAGCGGACCGCTTGAACATGAATCTCCTGCACGGTTGGACCGGACTCGCAACGGCCTACGCGGCGGTGCAGGTGCCAATGCTCGTAAGTCTCGCGCGGGCCCGTGCCGAAATGGGACAGTACTTTCGTTCGCCTTACCTGGCAGCACCGCTGCTGCTGGCCGCCGTCGGCGGTTCCAGCCTGCTGGCGCACGGTGCTTTACAAGAGGTGACCATGCTGACTCTGGGCGCGGCCCTTGGCTACGCAGGTGGCCGTGCTTTGGTACGCGGCAAGGAAATTCGTGACAACAACCATCAGCGCGGAACCCTGGTCAAGGAGCGTGAACGCGGCGCACGACCGACGGCACCCCGGGCGGCGTGTGGCAAAGAGCACGGCATCACGCTGGCTGGCCAGGAGGTCCCGGCGCAGGACGAAACCAAGCATTTCAAACTGATCGGCACGACTGGCACCGGTAAGAGCACGGCAATCCGCGAAATTCTGTGTCGCGCGCTGGAGCGCGGCGATCGTGCAGTGATCGCCGATCCCGACGGCGGCTACCTACAACGATTCCATGATGCCGGCCGCGGCGACGTCATCCTGAATCCATTCGATGCACGTTCCGTGAAGTGGGATGTGTTCGCCGAGATCCGGAATGGTTACGACGTCGATCAACTCGCACGCTCTCTGATTCCCGACCATGAGGGGCACGATCGCAGCTGGCGTGCCTACGCGCGTACGTTCTTCGCCGCCGTGACGCGTCAGGCGCATGAAGCCGGCATTCGCGATCCGGGTGAGCTGTACCGGCTGCTGGTGGTGGCAGACGCGCGGGAGCTACGCGGTCTGGTACGCGGCACCCCGGCACAGCCATTTCTCGATGAAGCCAACAGTCGCATGTTCGATTCGGTACGCTCGGTAGCCAGCACGGCAGTGGCCGGCCTCGAGTACGTGGCGCAGCAGAAAGCGGGCGAGGATTTCTCGGTCCGGCGCTGGGTCAGTGAGCAGTCCGGCGGCGTCTTGTTCATGCCCTACAAGGCAGGGCAGATCGCGGCGCTGCGTTCCACCATCTCCGCATGGATGCGCCTCGCGATCTTCGAGACCATGGATCGGGAGGAGCATTCACCTGCGGACCGCTCGCGCGGTCGCCTCTGGTTCGTCGTGGACGAGCTCGATGCGCTCGGACAGATCGACGGGTTGAAGGACGCGCTGGCACGCTTGCGCAAGTTCGACGGTCGTTGCGTACTCGGATTCCAGTCGATCGCGCAGGTGTCCAGCACCTACGGGGTCGGCGACGCACACACTATTGTGGAAAATTGCGGTAATACGCTCATCTTGCGTTGCTCGGCGAGCGAGGGCGGGGGTACCGCACGGTTTGCCTCGCAGCTGATTGGCGAACGGGAAGTTCTGCGCACCTCGGTGTCGCACAGCCGGCGTGCGGCGGAATGGCTTGGCACGGTGAGCCATTCGCAGCACCTGGCAATGGAGTCCGCGGTGCTCGCGAGCCAGGTCGAGCAGCTGCCGGATCTGGCCGGCTATTTAAAGTATGCATCGCAGCCTTCCTGGCAGCGGGTCCACTTGACCCTCGAGCGGGGAGCTCGTGAGCATGAGTGAGCCTGCCGCAGGGCTCGATGAGCCGACCTTGAAGATCGGACTGCTGATGGAGAGTGCCCAGACGCATCAGCGGCTGGCGGAGAGCCAGCTCGATGCATTACGCGTTCATACGCGTGACCTCGACAGTGTGGTACGCGAGCAGATCCGCCGCTCGCTCGCCGAGGAGCTGCAGGGCTTGAGTGAGGAAACTACGCGGGTCACGCTGGCGATCCGCCGTGCCGCACAACAGGCACGCTGGCGCACTTCTTTGTTCGGCTTGCTGCCGGTGCTGCTCTGTGCCGCAATGCCATTTGGCATTGCGCACTGGGTGGTGCCATCGGAGGCACGGCTCGCCGAGATGCAGACCCGCGAGGCGGCGCTGGCCGCCAATCTCACGACGCTCGAGCAGCGCGGCGCAAAGACAACCTGGCGTCGCTGCGGCGCCCAACTGCGGCTGTGCGTCCGGGTCGACAAGTCCGCACCCGTCTACGGTGAGCAGGGTGACTTCTACGTGCTGGAAGGCTACTGATGCCGAACGTTGCGCGTCTGCTCGCCACGTTGCATCAACCGGCAATCGTGATCGCCGTGGCAGCGTTGGTTTTGCTTCTGATGCTGCTCAAGCGGGCGCGCCGGCGGGTCCAGGACGGCTTCAGGCGCGGCGCCCTGCTCGTCATACCGAAGACCATGCCACGGCCACGTGCGCTGCCGCCCGACGTGGTCAGCGTTGCCGGCATCGCCCTGACCGCGGCGGATGAAACCAAGCATTTCAAAATGATCGGCAGTACCGGCACCGGCAAATCCACCGCCATCCGCGAGCTGCTTGCGGCCGCCTTGCGACGTGGCGACCGCGCCGTCATCGCCGATCCCGACGGCGGCTATCAGGCGCGCTTCCATGATCGTTACCGGGCCGATGTGATCCTGAATCCATTCGAAGCGGGTTCACTGCGGTGGGACCTGTTCGCGGATGTCGCCAGCCGCTACGACATCGAGCAGCTGGCGCATGCGCTCATACCGGATTGCGACGATGCATCGGCGCGCGAATGGCGCGGCTATGCGCGTACTTTCTTGAGCGCCATTCTCAGCCGCTGTCAGGCCGCCGGCTGGCACGACCTGAGCGAGCTGTGGCGCTTGTTGACGACTGCGCCCGCCGGGCAGTTGCGATTCATGGTGGCGGGTACCCCCGCACAGCCGTTCCTGGAGGAGGAGAACGCCCGCATGTTTGCCTCCATCCGCTCCGTGCTCGGCTCGGCAATCGCAGCCTTGCAGCACATTCAGGAACAGCGCGCCGCGCCCTTCTCGGTGCGCGCATGGGTGCGGGGCGGGCGGGGCGTCTTGTTCATTCCTTACAGGGCAGGGCAGATCGCCGCCCTGCGCAGCATGATCGCGGCCTGGTTGCGGCTCGCCATCGTCGAAACCATGCAGGGCGCGGAGGATCGAGATCAGCGCCTGTGGTTCATCGTTGATGAACTCGACGCCTTGGGTGCCATCGACGGCCTGAAAGATGCGTTGGCCCGCCTGCGCAAATTTGGTGGCCGCTGCGTCCTGGGCTTTCAATCGATTGCCCAGGTATCCAGCACCTATGGGCAAGGCGATGCCCAGACTATCGTCGAAAATTGCAGCAATTCTCTGATTTTGCGCTGTTCCGGCAGCGAGCAGGGCGGCACGTCGCAATTCGCGTCGCGGCTGATCGGCGAACGCGAAGTGGTGCGGCGGCAGGTCTCACGTGGCGCGGATCGCGACAGCAGCTTCAGTGCACGCGGCGCGCGCCGTTCGCGCAACGTCACCGATCAGCGCATCACCGAGACCGCGGTCATGCCTTCGGAAATCGAACAGTTGCCGGATCTGAGCGGCTATTTCAAGAGCGCCTCGTCGGGCTCCGAGAAGTGGATGCCGCCGTAGCGCCGCGAGATCCCCGCCTCGTCGGCCGCCTGGCGGCGGGTCGCGCTGAGGCATCACTAACCGCGATGGCCATCTATTCACTGCACATCCAATCCGTGAGTCGCGGCAACGGCAGCAGCGCCGTGGGCGCCGCCGCGTATCGCGCGGGCGAGCGCCTGCGCGATGAACGCACCGGCACCATTCACGATCATGCGTTTCGCAACGACGTGCTGCTCAAGGAAATCGTCGTCCCGGCGCAGTTTGCGAACGACAGTCCAGCGTGGGCCGGCGACCGCGGCGTCTTGTGGAACACCGCGGAAGCCGCTGAAACGCGTCAAAATGGCCGTGTCGCGCGCGAGTTCCTGGTAGCGCTGCCGTGGGAGTTGTCGCGGGAGCAGCAGGTGGGCCTGGTGCGCGATTTTTCTCGCGAACTGAGCGAGCGTTACCGTTTTGTCGTGGATGCCACGTTACACGCGCCACGCGATTATCCGCAGAGCGATCCGCGTAATTTTCATGCGCACCTCTTGGCCACCACCCGTGAAGCGGGAGTCGAGGGTTTGGGAGCAAAGACCTCGTTCGAGTGGAGCGACCGCCGCCGCTACCAGGCGGGCATGAAATCCGGCGTGCACGAGGTCTTCCACGTGCGTGAGCGGTGGGCTGCTGTCACGAATGCCGCGCTGGAGGAGGCGCGCGTCAACGCCCGCATCGATCACCGCACGCTGGCGGCGCAGGGAATAGACCGCGAACCCGCTCTGTACATTCCCTATCAGGCCTATGCCATGGAGCGGCGTGGATACCAGAGTCAACTGGCCGACCGGCTGCGCGCTGCCCACGAGGCTCGCGTTCAGGCCCGGCTCGCACACGGCCCCGGACACGAACATGAGGAGGCCGGTAGTCTCGAGGATATTCGCCGCCGTGCGCGCGAGGACTGGCTCAAGCTGCGCGGCCAGGAGGCCGGCCGCGCGCGCGACTCAGATGCGACTCTGGCCGCGGCTCGCGATGACGACTTCACCCGCTAGCGTTCGCCTAGCGCCGACGCCGCTGCCCTTTGCCGCCTGTTTCGTGTATTCGCCCGCCGGGCGCGGCGCGGCGGGTACCCAGTCCCGGCTGCTGTGCCATATGCTCAAAAAGGCCGACGAGCGTTTCGTGCTGCTGTACGCACGACGCGTCGTCGCTCTCGCCGCTACGCATACGGCGTTGCAAGATTTCTTCTCTGCCGATGACGTGCTGGTTCCGGTGCCGGGAAGTTCCAGCAATCGCCGCCGCAGTTTGCGCGTCACCGGGCAGCTGGCAGCCGCTCTGTGCGGCCTCGGGCTGGGCCAAAGCGTGCTGCCCTGTCTGTCGCGACAGCAGGCGGTAGCCCGTTCGGCGCGGGCAGGGCGGCGGCCGAGCGTGGCGAATCATGTGGCATCGTTTCGCTGCACCTCAGCAGGGTTGCCCGCCAGTATCGTGCTGGTCGACGATGTCGTGACCAAAGGTCGTACCTTGCTGGCGGCGGCGGTAAGCCTGCACGCCGTAAGTCCCGCCACCCGCGTGCGCGGTTTTGCGCTGCTGCGAACCATGGGCTTCGAAGCCATCGATCAACTGCTCGCGCCGTGCCGCGGCATAATAGATTGGCACGCAGACGACGCGCAGCGCATCCCATGAGGCTGCTTCGAGTAAATATTGACAACAGTTACCGGCAAGACCCCACCGGCCAGCCGACCGCATTTGCTGCTGCGGGAGGCAGCGCTCCTCGAGAATCTGCAACGGTCAATGCAGGCCGCGGACGGCGTTGCGGGTGCGCACTGCATTCATGAACTCTGGATGCGCGGCGCAATGTCCATTACCATTGAGCGCGCACTCGAGGGATTGTGGGCACACGCAGCGGCTTCCATTCCTGAATGGCTGCCGATGCGATACGTCGAGTGGCTGCCCGCCGTGTATGACATAGCATCCGGATTTCGATCCACCGCTCGGGGGAGATCGCACATTTACCTGGTGTTGCTCGATTATCAGGACCGTGGGTCGTACGGCATCTATGTCGGCATGAGCCGATATCGACCGGCGCAGCGCTTTGATCAGCACAAAGCGGGCATCCGGGCAGCAGGCAGTGTCTTGAAGCGAGGTCTGGAGGTGCTCACCGGGCCGACGATGCATTTGCAATACATGCCGCGTACGGAGGCTACGCGTGTCGAAGCAGAGTTAGCTCAGGCATTGACTGCAGCGGGCCTACTCGTGAAGGGTGGCCATTAACCATGATCTTGATCGGGATGTTCGACTCGCCGTTCGTGCGGCGTGTCGCTGTCAGTATGAATTTCTTGCGCGTGACGTTCGAACACCGCAATTGGTCGGTCGGCAAGGATTTCGAGCTCATCCGGCAGTTCAATCCCCTGGGACGCGTGCCCGCACTGGTGCGCGATGATGGCGAGACGCTGATCGAATCTTCCGCCATCCTGGATTTTCTCGATGAGCAGGCCGGTGTCGAGCACGCGTTGTTACCGCGCGCAGGGGACGCGCGCCAAGATGCGCTGCGCATCATTGCGATTGCGATCGGCGGCGCGGAGAAGGGAGTCACGCAGGTGTATGAGAGCGCATTTCGGCCCCCCGAGAAGCGCTACCGGCCCTGGATGGAGCGTTGCCACACACAGATGCATGCTGCGCTGGCCGAACTCGACCGCATCTGCCAGACACGCACCGGCGACTGGCTGGTGGGCGATCGCATGACGCAGGCTGACATCACTGCGACGTGCGTCTATACGTTTCTGAACGATGCCTTGGCCATTCATCGCGATGGCATCGTCTACGCGTGTCTGGCATCCCTCGCCGCGCAATGCGAAGCGCTACCCGAGTTTCGCGCGGTAAAGGCCGAGTGGTTTACGCCGGGGGACTCGGCACCGGCGCTATAAGTGCGCCAGCACGGCGTCCACCTGGTCTGCGGCGCCTAAAATTACCGGCGTACGTTGGTGGATGGCGTGCGGCTCGAGGTCCAGGATGCGGCGCTCGATGCCGGCCATGGTCTTGCCGCCGGCCTGCTCGATGATCATCGCCATGGGATTGGCTTCATACATCAGGCGCAACTTCCCATCGGGCGCTTTTTGGGTGGGCGGGTACAGGAATACGCCGCCTTTCAACAGGATCCGATGCACGTCCGCCACCATGGCGCCGGCATAGCGGCTCGAATAGCCGTTGCTCTGAGCCCAGTCCAGATAGCGTTGGTAGCCTTCGGGAAACGTCTTGCGATTGCCTTCGTTGACCGAGTAGGTCTTGTTGCCGGACGGGATGCGGAGGTTGCGCTCCACTCGCATGAACGCGCCGATGCTGGGGTCGAGTACGAACATATCGACACCGTTGCCAATGGTGAGCACGAAAACCGTCGACGACCCATACAGCACGTAGCCCGCTGCCACTTGTCGGGATCCCGCCTGTAGTAGCGACTGCTGCGCGGTATGCGGCGGCTCGTGCGCCAGAATGCTGAAGATGGTGCCTACACCGCCGCAAATGTCGAGGTTGGAAGAGCCGTCTAGCGGATCGAACAGCACGCAATAGCGTGGCACGCCCGCCGTGTCCTCGCGCAAGATCACCGGCTGTTCATTTTCTTCCGATGCCACCACCGCCACGCCCTCGCGCCCGCCGAGCGTGCGGAGCAACACCTCATTGGCGAGCACATCGAGTTTCTGCTGCACTTCGCCCTGAATATTCTCGGCGCCGACGCTGCCCAGCACGTTTTCGAGACGCGCGCGGCGAACCTTGTCGGCGATGATCTTGGCCGAGATCGACAGCGCCGACAGAATCCACGAAAAGGTGCCGGAGGTGCTGGGATGCTTGACCTGCTCCTCGAGGATGTGGGCCTGCAAAGTCATGATGCGCAAGTCTTCGTTCATGCGTCCAGCATGCCAGTAAGGCGCTAACATAGTCCATGGTCGTCGTCCATCATCTGAACGACTCCCGCTCACAGCGTGTGCTCTGGCTGCTCGAGGAGTTGGGGGTCCCCTACGAGATCGAGCGCTATCAGCGCGACCCGAAAACCATGCTGGCGCCGCCGGCGTTGCAAGCTGTGCATCCGCTCGGAAAATCGCCCGTAGTGGTCGACGACGGCGTCACGGTCGCCGAGTCAGGCGCCATCGTCGAGTATCTTGTGGAAAAGTATGGTGCCGGCCGCCTGATTCCCGCGCCAGGCTCCCCAGAGCGGCTGCGCTATCGTTATTGGCTGCACTATGCGGAAGGCTCTGCCATGCCACCACTGCTGTTGAAATTGATATTCGATCGCGTCGCACGGGCGCCCGTGCCGTGGCCCTTGAGCCTGGTGTCGCGCGGCATCGCCAAGAATGTGATGTCGTCGTTCGTCACCCCGAACCTGGTGCGTCACTTTAAGTTTATGGAATCCGAGCTGGCCGCGCACCCCTGGTTTGCCGGCGAGGATTTCACGGCCGCGGACATCCAGATGAGCTTTCCACTCGAGGCGGGTGCGGCGCGCGGCGTGGTGAATGCGCAGCACCCACACCTGCGACAGTATCTGAACCGCATCCATGCGCGTGCGGCGTACCAGCAGGCGCTGCAACGCGGCGGTCCGTACTCTTACTCTTAAAAGGCATTGCTCCCGCCGCCCTCCTGAATCCAACCGTGCTGCCCTGGCGAAACGGTTGCATGAAGATGGGATTGCTCGCGATGGTGTTACTGGTGCTCGCGAGCGCGTCACGTGGCGAGGACCGCTACGCGCGTTATGTTGGATCGGCATACGCGCCGGGTTCGAAACGCATTCTGTATCATGAAGAGCATGTGCTTTTGCAGCGCGACGGTACACTGGCGGAACGCATCGTGTTGTACCGTTGCCCGAACGGCACGCCCTTCGCCCGCAAGGTCTCCCAGTACGATGCGTTGCTGGCGCCCGACGTGGCGCTCGAGAATGGCGACACCGGGATGCAGCAGGGAGTGAGGCACGCGCAGGGCATGCACCAGGTGTACTTTCGCGCAAGCCGCGGTGAGCCGGAGAAGTCGGCGCCACTGCCGAACGACCCAAGCCTTGTCATCGACGCCGGGTTCGATGAATTCATTCGGGCCAATTGGCGCGCACTTCTCGACGGCAAAACCATCCCCTTGCATTTTCTCGTGCAGAGCCGTCTCGAGGCCATGAATTTCAAGGTGTATCATCTGCACAGCGAGCGGACCGAGGACGCGGCGGTGGAGACCTTTCGTTTGAAATTGGACGGCGTCGTTGGCTGGGTCTTGCCGTCCATCGATGTTTCGTACAGCAGCGATGAGCACGTGTTGATGCGTTATACCGGCCTTTCTGACCTCCGAGATTCGCACGGCGATAACTATCGAGCTGAGATCGTGTTCCGCAACGCCGACCGCGCACCGGCCACGGCTGCGGATGCGCGTGCTGCCCGAGCCGTGCCGCTGGGTCGTTGTCGTTAAGTCCTCACCGGAGAGTGAGCTTATAATCTGTCTTTCGCACAGGCTCAGTATGAAAGGCTCATTATGTTTCTTCAAATTCCCGACTTTCTCAGCAGTTCGGAAGTTCAGGCAGTAACGGATTTCGCCCGGCAGACGAAGTTCATAGACGGTCGGCGTTCCAATCCCCACAACACGACCAAGTACAATGTGATCGCGGATCCCAGCGATCCGAATGGCCAGCAGGCGTCACAGTTAGGCCTTCGCGGATTGCAGCGTAATGAGATCGCTCGCGACTTTACCTTCCCGAAGCGAGTGGCGGTGCCCGTGCTCACGCGCTATGACAACGGCATGACGTACGGTGCGCACGTCGATTCCGCTTTTCTGCCTCTCGATCAGGTACCGCTGCGATCAGATGTTTCTTGCACGATCTTTTTGTCGGACCCCGAGACTTATGTAGGTGGTGATTTGGTGATCTACCTCGGCTCGGAAGAAGTGCGCATCAGAGGCAAATCCGGTCAGGCCGTATTTTATGCGTCCAACACCGTTCATCAGGTTTCACCTGTGACCGCAGGTGAAAGACTGGTGTTAATCTCGTTCATCGAAAGCCAGATCCCGGATCCGCTTTTGCGACATCTGCTGTATTCGCTTAATGAGGTGCGGGCGCTCGAGGGCTTGAAGATGGATTGGCGTAATCGGACTCAGCTTGACTACGTGAGCTCCAACTTGCATCGCATGTGGTCGCGATAGCGTGATCCGGGATCGGGAGGCGGATCGTGCCACTCTGTTGGCGATCCATGAACTTGCCCGCTCGGGAGATCACACTCAAGCTGCCGAGCAAGCGGAGACGGCTCTCGCCGCGGGCTTGGAGCACGCCTTGCTTCTGAATTTGGTTGCAATCAGACGCGAGCAGCAGGGTGATGATGTTGCAGCCGAGGCGTTGCTGCAACGTGCGGTGCAGTTGGCACCAGATGATTTTTCGGTCCGCAATGCGCTGGGTCTTTGTCTGTTACGCGTAGAGCAACCGGGTGCCGCACTAGCGCACTTTGATGCCGTGATTCGCGCGCATCCGGCGCTGCCTTTTGCGCATGTAAATATGGGCAATGCGCTCGCTGCACTCGGACTGGTAAGCGAAGCTGAGGCTGCTTACCGTCGTGCGCTTGCCTTCGATGCCGAACAACCCATCGCGATGTCGGGCCTGGCACGCATCGCGAGCAGCCGGGGCGCTTGGGATGAGGCTAGAAAGTGGGCCGACGGAGCACTTGCCCGCCTGCCTGGGTTGCCAGAAGCCGTTATGGCGCGGGCTGCTGTCGACTTGGGGGCGGGCGACACTCACAGCGCGGAGGGTCGATTGCGCGCGCTGCTTGAAGACTCGCGACTGTCAGTTTTGGAGCGCGCCCATGCGTATGGGGCTCTGGGCGATGTATTGGACGCGAAGAACTATGTCGACGAGGCTTTCGCTGCTTATGCCAGCTGCAATGACGCTCTGATTCGTCTTTATTCCGGCCGCTATGTGGGCGTTGGTAACGCGCTCGCGTATGTGCAAGAGG
Source organism: uncultured Steroidobacteraceae bacterium (assembly GCA_964658805.1). Lineage (GTDB taxonomy): Bacteria > Pseudomonadota > Gammaproteobacteria > Steroidobacterales > Steroidobacteraceae > Bog-1198. The sequence continues at coordinate 9,885 of CAZZZU010000032.1, read as the reverse complement.
TCATACGGTCCTTTGAAGCTGCAGGACCTGATCCGCGGTGGCGAACAAGGCCCGCCAGGGACCTGCGAGTCACCGGCGCCGTAGGGCACGTTTTTGTCCTTGGCTTCCCGCGGTCCGGCACTACCCTGCTTGAGGTAGTGCTCGAGGGGCATCCGGACGTGGTGAGCTTGGAAGAATGCGAGTCCATGATTATTGCCGCGCAGGAGCACATGCAACGGCCCGCGGATATGGCCGCTTTCGGCGGGGTGAAAGACGATGAGCTTGCCCGGCTACGAGCCGAATATTGGCGAGCGGTGGGAATGGCTGGGGTCGATGTGCTCGGCAAGGTGTTCGTTGACAAGAATCCCTTGAACACACTGAAGCTGCCGCTCATCGCACGGTTGTTTCCGGATGCCAAGGTGATATTCGCCAGCCGCGATCCGCGCGACGTCGTATTAAGTTGCTTTCGCCATCGTTTCAGAATGAGTGCACCGATCTATGAATTGCTTCGGGTCGACTCGGCGGCGAAGTACTACGACGCGGTCATGCGCGCGGCGGTGACATTCTTTTCGCTCCTACCCCTGGCAACATGCATGGTGCGGCACGAAGACGTGGTGACCGATTTCAAGCGGGAACTCACGAGGATATGCGCGTTCCTCGGTATCGAATGGGATCCCGCCATGAGCGACTTCGCCTTGCGGGCAAAAAAGCGGGAATCGATTACGCCCAGCACTTCACAACTCGTCAAAGGCCTCAACACGGAAGGTTTGGGACAGTGGATCCGTTACCGTGGGCACTTGCAGGATGTGTTTCCCACGCTTGAGCCGTGGGTAAAGCGCTTTCTCTACGAGCCTTAGCCGCGTCAAGACTGGGGTAAATTAAACCAGCAATTGAAGGCGATCGTAATGCGTTCGCCTTCGCCCGCAAACGGCTTCACGTCATGCAGGAGCCATGATGGAAACATCACCAGTTGCCCCGCCTCGAGCGCGACGCTTGCAAGCTGCCCACCATAAGGCAGTTTCATGTGATCCACGCCAGCGTCTAGGTGCATGGCGGCCATCAGCATCGGATTGACGAAGGTTAGCTGACCACTATCGGGCCGGCCTGCGTCGTTACGCCCCGGGTCAACGCAGTAGACGCCGCTCCAGGATGCATTGGGATGGTTGTGCAGGCCAAAAAATCCACCGCGGCGGGTGATGTGGAACCAGCAATCGTTGTAAATCTGCAAGCGATGCAGGGTCGGTAGATCGTAACCATTCAATCTTCCTACCAGAGCAAGCAGTTGATCCCAGCAGAACGTCTTTAGTTCTTGGACTGCCGGATTATTAGACCGAAAAAGATTGAAGTCGCTTTCAAACAGTGCGGCGTTCCGCTGTGTCAGGGGACGAGGGTTCGCAACACGATTTCTTTCCAGTTCAAAGAGGTAGCTTTTCAAGGCTCCGTTGAGCGCTGAGTGACCGGGATGTCGGCTCGTCGAGAACGGGACGGCAAAGAGATTGATGAGTTCAGGGGGTTGCATCTTGGCTTCTGATTCCATTGTAGCGGCATGCTGCCTCCGAGCGAGCCGATATACTGCGCTAATGGCGGATAAGAGCGGTTCAAATCAGGTCCAGGAACAGGCACGCCGGCTCCTTGCCGCAGGCGACGCGGAAGGCGCGTGCGCGTTGCTGGAGCGATTGATCGAATCGTCGCCTCCGCAGGTCAATCTTTATCTGATGCTGGCTGCCGCGCTTCGTGCTCTGCGTCGATGGACCGATGAGTTGCAGGTGCTCGAGCAGGCGTTGCGCCTTGATCCGACTCATCCTATTGTCCTGTTGCAGAAGGGTGCTGTACTCGAGTTGGTCAACAAGCCGAGATCGGCCGCTGAGGCATACAGCAACGCGCTGCAAGCCCTGCCGCCCAAGGCCGAACTGCCGCCTGCTGTGCAGGCGCATGTCGCCCACGCCCGTGAGCGCGTTGCAGTGAATGCCGCTGCGATCGGGGCGCTCATCGGGGCTCGGTTACAGGCGATGTCCGATTTTGACCCAACATCTGCGGATTGCGTCCGATTCTCCCGTGCGCTGGATCGAGTTTTGGGACGGCGGCGCATTTATCTACCGGAGCCAACCTTTTTATTGTTTCCCTATCTGGTCAATGACGAGTTTCATCCGCGGTCTGCATTCCCTTGGCTCGCGACACTCGAGGCAGCGACCGACGTCATTCGCAAGGAGTTGCTTGAAGTGCTGGCCGCCCATCAGACCGAGCTGCAGCCCTATATCGAATACGCTGACGGGTTGCCTTTGAATCAGTGGAAGGAACTGAACCGTTCACGACGCTGGTCGGCTTATTTTTTATGGAATGCAGGTTTGGAGTTCGTAGACCATGTCGTGCAGTGCCCCCGAACCATGGAGATCCTGCGAGGTTTGCCGCAAGTCGACATACCCGGCCATGGGCCTACGCTGTTTTTCTCCATTTTGGAGCCGCACACTACCATTCCAGCGCACACGGGCGTCACCAACGCGCGATTGACCGTGCATCTACCGTTGATCGTGCCACCAGGCTGTCGATTTCGGGTCGGTGGCACTGTGCGTGAGTGGAAAGTGGGCGAGGCCTGGGTCTTTGACGACACCATCGAACATGAAGCATGGAATGACTCGGACTCGCCCCGCGCCATTCTCATCTTTGACGTTTGGAACCCGCAATTGACAGAACGCGAACGAACATGGGTGCGCGAAGCGCTGACCGTCTTAGGCGAATATAATGGCGCGGAGAAGTCGCGGAGGAAACTATCTTGATGAGGTGTTTCACCCTCTCGGGTCGCTCGATGGTGGCGCTGGCGATCTGTCTGTCGACGGCGACGTCGCAAGGCGCCGATCGTCTGGTCGGGCTGCGCGCGTGTCGGGCACTGCAAGATTCAGCCGCACGCCTGGCCTGCTTCGATCAGGAAGTCAGCGCGCTCGACGAAATCAAACCCGCCACTGCGCCACCGGCGCGCACTTCTCAGCAGCAATTTGGGCTGCCGGAGCAGACGGTGGTAAGCCAGGAGGTGGCCGAGGGCTCGCGGGCACCTGACATCGTAAAAATACAGGCAAAGGTCATCTCCTATGCCCCGCAGGTCTCGTCACGAGCTACCATCAGTCTCGACAACCGCCAGGTCTGGCGACAGCTGTCGCCCGCTGATTTGCTGCTGGCTCCTGGCGACCTAGTCAGCATCACTCGGGGCGCCTTGAACTCGTTTTGGCTGCAAGCTGCAAATGGGCGCGGCGCAAAGGTGTCTCGGGTGCGGTGATTTAATGCGCCGCCGAAAGAATGCCGGCTGTCGTCAGTCGGTCGCACAGCGGTGCCAATTGTAATTCGTAATGTCGCCATCGTTCGAGCGAGGAGCTGTAAAGCGGCTGTCGCACTTGGACCAAACTTGCCGTGTTGACAGGAGCGGTATTCAAGTGAAAGTTCAGACATGCCGATTCAAATGGTAAATCCAAATAAGCCAGCAGACGCCGGGTAGCGCTTTCTTGTGACCCGATCATGTCCTCGTAGCTCGCGTCGAATATGCGACCGGGCAGTATTCGATGCCATTCAGACATCATCATGTGATAACCGATATAGAAATCGGCAATTTCGTTCAGGTCATATGCAAACGGGAAGCCACCCGAAAATCGAGTTTGATAAATGGCGAAACAAGACGCAAGCGGGTGTCTTGTTAGATGCACGATCCGTGCATTCGGGAATGCGCGCAAGATCAACGGACAATAAAAAAAGTTGAGGGTCGTCTTGTCGAGGAACCGAAGCCGATCGTCACGCCGCGTGGCCACGCGCGCGAGGTACTCCGCCGCGATTGATCTTGGGTCGAGTCGTGTCAGCGTGTGCAGGAAGCTGGTGAAAACACGCGAAGCCTCTGGTTCGGTGCGCTCAACAACCGCGGAAATGGCGTCGGTAAACGCCGGCGACTCCCCAGTCGCAACTACCTCTGAATGACTGCTGATGATACGTTCCACGAGCGTGGTACCGGTGCGCGGCATTCCCACGACAAAGATAGGGCGCTGGCCGGTACCATCGGCGCAAACCACTTCGACTTCGGTAAATTGCTGCAAGATCAGTTCGAAAGTCGCGCGATCCTGTGCACCGTCATATCGCAGCCTGCTGCGCTCGATCGAGTTTCCGGCAGTGAGGTGACGCCAGCTGTTCTCATATTGCCCAATGTCCTCATACACTTTCGATAGGCCGAAATGGAGTAATGCGGCATCAGTGGATCGCGGCTCCGTGGCGGCAAGCGCGGTCTCCATCCTGGCGAGTGTAGTGCTGTCGGCTGGCTGGCCCGTGAGCTCGGCAAGCCCACTTAGCGCCGCAGCGTTATCAGGCGCGATCGCGAGCGCTGCCCGAAAGTTGCGTTCCGCGGCTTCGAATTGACCAAGGTACTGATGGATGGTCGCCATTTCGCACAAGGGCGCGCTTTCCTTTGGCCTGATGGCATGCAGTTGCTCGAAAGCAGCGAGCGCGCCCGAATAATCCTTGATATGGAGTAAAAATTTGGCGATTGCATCGACTGCCTGCGGATCCTTCTCCGCGAATTCCGTCGCGCGGCTTGCATCGACTAATGCCGCATCCCGATTACCGGCTGCATGAAGGCATTCGGCCCTCTGTAACCAAACCTGGACGTTGCGGGGTTCAAGGACCATAGCCTGCTCTACGTATTCCAGAGCAAGTTCTGGCTTGCCCGCGAACAGTTCAGCCATGCTGCCGTAGATCCAGCCAGAGACGTCACCCGGATAAGCCGCGCGGCAGTGCGCGGCAATCTGGCCTGCACCCTGCCAGTCTCCCTTGGCAAAACGAGCTCCAATCTCATAATTAAACTGTGGCAAAGACGGCGTAGCCATGCGATTCCTCGTGCGATTGCGACTATTCTGCACCAAAAATTATGTTGCATTCGAAACCTCGGACGATCCGACGCTGACGTTGTTTCTAGGCGACAGCAGTTATCTTCGGGCAGTGCTCGCTGCCTTCTGGATCAGGACGATTTTGCTGATAAACCGCTTAAAGGCGCTGATTTTGGGGACGAACTGGGGAAGTGAGGCGAAATCGTGAACGGGCATAACGTGTTGTGCGTTTAAAACGTTGTGTTATATTTCGGCATCGGTGAATAAAACCTAGAGACGTCAATAGTCCGGGGATGCAATCTGTAGCGACGGCGCAACATCTGGTCGGGAATTATGTTGTGTTAGTGAATACAGAGTCATGCCTGCCTTTGCTTTTTTTGGCATTCACTCAAACGCATATTTTTGGCACTAATGTCCGGGGAGAGCCATTCAATGGTTGCAGAAAACTTTAGAAACGACATTTTGCGGCGAGCAATCAAGCTTGCACTCACGGGCGGCACGATCGCCGCAGCCGGCGTCGGCGCCGTTCAGGCGCAACAGGCGCCGGCCGATGCAGCGGACACCAGCGCAGGCATGTCGGAAGTCGTCGTCACGGGATCGCGACTCTCCGTACCAAACCAAGTTTCGATCAGCCCTGTTACCTTCGTTTCCGCCGAAATTATTGAGCAAACCGGCGCGACCCGTGTTGAAGACGTGCTCAACCAACTGCCGCAGGTTTTCGCGTCGCAGGGTTCCAACATCGTCAACGGTTCCGATGGCACTGCCACGGTCAACCTGCGTGGTCTGAATGCGAAGCGCACCCTCGTGCTGGTGAATGGACTGCGTCTGGGCCCCGGCGATCCGCGTACCGGCGGCGCGTCCGACATCAACATGATTCCGGCTGAGTTGATCGACAACGTCGAAATTCTGACCGGCGGTGCGTCCTCCGTATACGGTGCCGACGCCGTCGCGGGTGTCGTCAATTTCAAGCTGAACGATCACTTCGAGGGCATCAAGCTGGTGGCCAATGGCGGCCTCTATCAGCATCACAACAACAACCAGGACGGCGTGATCGACGCCCTCATCGATCACAACACGACGACGGGCGGTAACTATACGCCCGCACCGAATACAACCACGGGTGGTGCGGAAAAATCGCTGGCTTTCATCGCCGGCATCAACTCCCCCGACGGCAAGGGCAATGCCACGTTTTATGCGACTTATCGCAACGTGAACGCGGTTGTGCAGAACAAGTATTCGGTCAGCGCCTGCTCACTGGCTTCCGGCTATGCAACGTCGACTAGCAAATTCAGCTGCGCCGGCTCCGGCACGACCTTTCCGGCCCGCTTCCAGCAGTTCAATGCCACGACCGGAACCCGCATCAGCAATCAGACGCTCGATGCAGCCGGTGACCTGATTCCGTACACCAGTGCGAATGCTTTCAATTTCGGCCCACTGAACTATTTCCAGCGCCCCGACGAGCGTTGGACCTCCGGCGCGTTCCTGCATTACGACTTCAATGAGCATGCCATCGTCTACGCGAGCACCATGTTCATGGATGATCGCTCGGTTGCCCAGATCGCCCAATCGGGCGCGTTCCAGACAGCCTACAACGTGCCGTGCACCAACCCGTTCCTGACGGCGGGGGAGGTCGCGAGTTTTTGCGGTGGCGGCAACGACGTGCTGTCCAGCGGAATTCCGGGCATTGCAACGATCAACATTGGTCGACGTAACGTTGAAGGCGGCACTCGACAGGACGACCTGGAGCATACCGATTGGCGCGTGACCTTGGGTGTCAAAGGCGCTGTTATCGACGCTTGGGACTATGACGCCAGCTTTCAATACAGTCAGGTCAACCTGTCTGATACCTATTTGAACGATCTTTCCATCACCAAGATTCAGAATTCGTTGAACGTCTTACCGGACGGCACTTGCGCTTCCGGTCCGCCCTGCGTGCCATGGAATATATTCCAGCCTGGCGGTGTGACCCAGGCAGCTACGCAGTATCTGTCAACCCCCGGCGTGCAGCGTGGGCAGATCAAGCAATATGTAGTCAACCTGAACTTCACAGGCGACCTCGGAAAGTATGGCGTGACCTCGCCCCTCGCGAATAACGGTCTGAAGGTGAACTTCGGCGGCGAGTGGCGCGACGAGCGGTCATTCACCATTCCTGACCAGGAGTTCCAGAGTGGTGACCTAGCGGGGCAAGGCGGCGCAACGTTACCCGTGGATGGCGGCATCGTGTCTCGCGATGCTTTTGTCGAAGCAAACCTGCCGCTGATCGAAGACAAGCCAGGTGCGCAGTCACTCGCCTTGGATACCGGTTATCGATATTCGGATTATTCACTCGGCTTCAAAACGAATACCTACAAGCTGGGATTGGAATGGACGCCTGTGAATGACGTTCGTCTGCGCGGCAGCTTCGCACGCGCCTCGCGTGCCCCTAACGTCAGCGAGTTGTTTTCCATTCAGTCTGTGGCCTTGGACGGCAGCATCGACCCATGCGCCGGTCCGAAGCCAACCGCCAGTGTCGCAGGCTGCGTCGCGGCTGGCGTCCCGGCGGCTCAGTACGGCTCGATCGTCGAGAACTCGGCGGCGCAATACAACGGTTTGACTGGCGGTAACCCGGGTTTGAAGCCAGAGACCGCGCTGACGACTTCGTTCGGCATCGGTTGGACCCCGTCATTCGTCCCCGGCTTGCGAATTCAGGTCGATTATTTCGACATCGCCATCGAAAACGTGATTCAGGGTATTGGTGCGAATACGATTCTCACGCAGTGCACCTCAGCCGGTCTGTTTTGCGACTTGATTCATCGTGACAGCCTCGGCTCGTTGTGGCTGTCGAAGGACGGCTACGTCACCGATACCTTGGCCAACGTGGGTAGCCTCAAGACGCGCGGCGTGGACATCGACGCCGGTTACCGAATGGACATCGGTGCTGCTGGCAAGATCACGACCAATTTGGTCGGTACCTGGACCAACAAGTATCAGATCCAGCCAATCGGATTGGATGGCGGCACTGCCTTCAACTGCGCCGGGTACTACGGTCCACAGTGCTCCGCCTTTGCCTCTGGTGCCGGTACTCCTGTGAACCGCTGGCGTCACACGCTGCGTACGACCTGGTCAACCCCTTGGGCCGGGGCGGACTTGTCGATTGCATGGCGCTATTTCTCGCCGGTCGCGTTGGAAGCCACCAGCCAGAACCCGAACCTGAATGGCGGCAGCGGCGCTACGGTCGCAAACGGCTTGATTTCGAACACGGACGTACGGATCCCGTCGTTCTCGTATATCGATCTCACCGGGTCGGTGAAGCTGGCGGACAAGGTTTCTCTGCGAGTCGGTGTGAACAACATTCTCGACAAGCAAGCACCTGCCATTGGAGCGACGAATCAGCCCGGCACGTCGTCGAACGGCAATACGTTCCCGCAGGTGTATGACGCCCTCGGTCGTTATATTTTCGGTACGTTGACCGTACAGTTCTGATCGAGGCGATTTGAAGCTGACAAGCGGCGGGCACAGGCCCGCCGTTTTTTTTAGAGCGGCACACTGCGCACTAGCGCCCGTGCCGCCGCGCTGAAACCGAAAACCCGGTCGAGCCACGCCATGCCGCGGCGTATCTCTTCGCCGTGGGTCCAGTCTGCAGATTGCAGAACCTCGATTCGTAGGGCGGCATCGTAAGCATGCTCGGGCGCTTTCGAGTAGCGCCCCATGATGGGGCCACCTACCAGTGCGGCAACCTTGGCGTCGCCCGGGTTAGCACCAAGAAATTGGAAGACGGCGCTCAGGTGAGCCGTCGGTGACTTCAGGAACCAATCAAAGTCCATCCACAAGGTCTGCGAACGGCAGCCCTCTGCGGTTTCGTGCAGCGTCAACATTTCTGAGAGCCAGCTCATCGCAACCTGCTCACCGTCGGTGCGTGGTCGCAAGTCGGGGTCCTCGATGCGTCGCATGAGACGGCCCAGCCGTAACGGCGCCAAGGTTTGAGTTTCTATTCGTGAATTCGGTCCGGCAAGAATGCTTCGTATGTAATTGAGCGGTTGCGCCCACATCAAGATTGCGCGTGAATCCTGATCGAATCCCAGCAACGTGTTTGCCGATTCGTTGAGTATGCTGGTGGTCTTAATGACCGCTTCTTGGTCTTTTCGCCAAGTACGCGATAGCAGATGAGCTAACTCCTCCAGCGTGGCTGTTTCCGGATCTTTGGGGCTTGCAGACATCAGTGCCGTCGCACGCAAAATCGCAGGCTCGCGCAGTGAAAAAAAAGCGCTGTGCTCGCCGATCAGGCGTGAGAGCAAGGTCGAGCCGACGTGACCCGTGTGAAAGATGAAACGTCGACAGGCAGGCAAGCGCGACGCCGCAGCCTGCCATACGAGGCGCGAACAGCCTCCCGGCGTGGGTGCAGGATGCAGCAGGCGCTCGTCCAGAAAACTGGCAGCCCGGTAGGCGGGTTCATCGAGTCGAACAAACTCGAGTTCTCGACTGGTTTGTCGCAGCGGCAGCCAGGCAGGAGAGGATAAGAGGTCGGATTCGGTCAGAGTGATATTGGTCGTAACCATAAAAAAAGCTCCCGAGCACCTTACGGCACCCGGAAGCTTTTTAGAATCACCTAAAAGTCGGTGCTGCGATCAGCCGCCGCTCAAGATCCTCAAGGTCACACGACGGTTGGCCAAACGTCCATCCGGGGTCTTGTTGTCCGCAATCGGATGCGCCTTACCATACCCCTTGGCCGTCAGCGTGTTGGTCACGCCATGGTCTTTCAGGTAGGTCTCGACGGACTCAGCGCGACGCTGTGACAGCGCGTTGTTGAGCTTGTCCGAACCGGTGTTGTCGGTATGACCGTCAACCTCGATCACGAACTCCGGATGCTGTTTCAGCGTATCGACCGCATAGCTCAGCACGGTGTCCGATTCCGGTGTCAGTACCGCCGAGTTGATGGCGAAGGTCACACCGGCGAGACGAATTTCGTCCTTGATGGTGCAGCCGTAAGCATCGACCTTGTCGCCCTTCGGTGTGTCGGGGCATCGATCGATTGAATCGATGACACCATCACCGTCCGAATCCGGCGGAGGAGGCG
>CAZZZU010000031.1:0-40073 GCA_964658805.1 uncultured Steroidobacteraceae bacterium | reverse complement strand
GTTGACCGGGTCAAGAACATTTTGCTCATGCCGAAAATCGAATGGCCGGTCATCGAACCGGAGCCGACGACGATTGCGCAGGTGTATACGGGCTATGTGATGCCGCTCGCCGCGATCGCGGCGGTACTCTCGTTCGTCCACATGTCGGTGCTGGGAATTTCCCTGCCGTTCGGTGGCGGCACTCTGCGCATGCCGCTGACCTCGGGACTCACCTCGGCTGTGATGACATTCGTATTCGGACTGATCGGGCTGTTTCTGCTGGCGGCGATCATCAACGGACTGGCGCCGACCTTCGGGGGTCAGAAAGATCAGCGGCAGGCGGTCAAGGTGGCCGCTTATGCGTTTACGCCGGGCTACCTCGGCGCGCTCCTGGCGCTCTCACCGATCCTGCCGACGCTGCTGCAATTCGTCGCCGGCTGCTACGGCATTTATCTGCTGGCATTGGGCTTGCCCGTCCTGATGCACTCGCCGCGCGACAGGGCGTTCGGCTACACGGCGTCGGTCGTGGTCTGCTCCATTCTCGTGGGCTTCGTGTTCGCCTTCGTGAGCGCGAGCGTCATGCATGTCACGGGCGTCGGCCCCACCTTCGGCAGCTCCCAGGACGCCGGGGCCGCCATGGCGGGGAACATGATCGGCAACGCGCTGGGCACCGATGCGCAGGGCAAGGCCGGGCTCGGCGCCGCACTCAACAACCTGGTGCAGGCGGGCAAGCAACAGGAGGCGGCCGAGTCAGCACGTCAGGCCGCGGCGACGAGAAGCAATGCGGTTGCGGCAGCCGCGGGAGCTGATCCGGGCACGAGCACCGCGACAGAGTCCCCAGCTGATGCTGCGCAGAACGCGCTCGGTGCGGCGGGCGGATTGCTGACCGCGTTGGGCGGCGCACTCGGCGGTGGCAAAAAGGTCGACGCGGTCGATTATCACACCCTCACCACCCTGCTGCCGCCGTCGCTGCCCGGCATGACGCGTCTTTCGGCGGGTGGTGAGAGCAGTAATACGATCGGCATCAAGAGTTCCAAGTCGACGGCACGGTACAACACCGCGGAAGGCAAAACGGCGGAAGTCGAGATCGCCGATCTCTCCGGCGTCTCCGGACTGATGGATTTGGCGAACGGCGTGCAACAGTCCACTACTACCGAAAGCGATACGGGCTATGAAAAGCAAGTCATGCTCAACGGTCGCAGCGCGCACGAAACGTTCAACCGGAGTACCGGCCACGGTGAGGTATCGGTGACCCTGGCAAAACGCTACCAGGTTACGGCCAGCGGCGACGGCATCCCGATGGCCACGCTCGAACAGGCAGTCAATGCGGTGGATCTGGCCAAACTCGAAGGGATGAAGGACCAGGGCGCGCACACGCAATGAGTTGTGCTGCGCGGTAGACTGCGGCGCATGCACATCGCGGCTTCGTCTACGCGCACCCTCGACAGCGTGCAATTGGCGCGCGTCGACGAACTGCTCGATGAGCTGTTGGATCTTCCTGGTACCGCACGCGCTGCGACCCTCGCGCGCAAGCGTGACGAGGATCCGGCGGTGTTGCGCGAAGTCGAGAGCCTGCTGCTGGCTACCGATGCATCGCACGCTTTTCTGAGCCAGCCTGCCTTGCCCGCGCAAATCGATTCGACAGCGGACCCCGCGGTGGGCAGGCGCATCGGTGCCTGGCGCGTCACGCGTCTCATCGGCCGCGGCGGCATGGGCGAGGTGTACGCCGCGGCACGTGCCGACGGCAGCTTCGACCAGACCGTGGCGATCAAGTTGCTGCAGCAGGATGCAGTCGCGCAGCTCGAGCTTTTCAAAGCCGAGCGACAGATACTCGCGCGGCTCGAACACCGCGGCATTGCGCGTCTGTACGACGGCGGCGTCAGCGAAGATGGTCGGCCGTACATGGTGATGGAATATGTCGAAGGGCGCTCTATCACCGACTATTGCACGCTCAAACGCTGTTCCCTGACGGAGCGCCTCGGCCTGTTCGTGCAGGTTTGCGACGCCGTGGCGTATGCGCACCGGAATCTGGTGGTGCATCGTGATCTCAAGGCGAGCAACATCCTGGTTGCAGCGGATGGCTCGGTGAAGCTGCTGGATTTCGGCATCGCCAAGCTGATGAACGATGAGCTGACGCGCGTGACGCAGGCCGCGGCGCCGATGAGCCTGTTGTGTGCCGCCCCTGAACAGCTGACGGGCGGCGTCATCACCACGACCACGGATGTCTATGCGCTCGGCTTGCTGTTGTTCGAGCTGCTCACCGGTACGCATCCCTTCAAGAACTTCGACACGCCGGTGGCGCAGGCACTACGCGCGGTGCTGCAACGGCCCGCGCCGCCGGCGAGCAGGGCCGCGCAACAAAAAGGGCCGCTCGCGCCCGTGCCGCCACGGGTCCTGCGCGGTGATCTCGATGCCATCATCGCGCGGGCGCTGCGCCTCGAGCCCGCGTATCGCTATGCCACCGTGGAGGGAATGCGGCTCGATGTGCTGCGGCATCTGCGCGGTGATCCGGTCGCCGCGCGCGAAGGTGCGCGCATGTATGTTATCGGTCGCACGCTGCTTCGCTATCGCTGGGTGGCCGCAGGCGTGACCGCCGTGGTGGTGTCGCTGGCGGCGGGTCTGGGGGTTGCCGCGTGGCAGGCGAATCGCGCCGCGTTGGAACGCGATGCGGCACGACGCGACGCAGCGCGCGAGGAAGCCGTACGTTACAGCCTGACCAGTCTGTTTCGCAGCGCCATCGGTGAACGCGGCAGCGAACCTGCGACCGCCAAGGGAATGATCGACGCCAGTGCCCACCGGGTGATCGAGCAGTATCGCGACCGGCCGCAGCTGCTCGGCCCGCTGGTGCTCACCCTCGCCGATTTGTATGCGTCGCTCGAAGACGTCAACGGCGCCAGCGCCTTGCTGGAAGACTTCATCGCCGCAGCGCATGACAAAACCGACGCTGCCACTTTGGCTGATGCGTCCAGCAAACTCGCCAATCTGGAGTTGCTGCGTGGGCACAACGACCAGGCCTGGGCGCTGCTGCAAAAGTCGGACGAGCTGTGGGCCAAACTGCCGCCGTCCGACCATCTGGAGGAGCGCTTGCAAGGCCTCCTGGTCCGCGCTCGCCTGCAGCGTACCCGCGGCGATCTGGACGGCAGCATTCAATCCCTGCGCGCCGGCATCGTGGAGCGCACGGCCTTGTCGGGTCACGACCACCGTGAGACCGCCGTGTTGTACTCCTCGCTCGCCATCGCGCTCGGCGTCGCGAACCGTTTCGCCGAAGCGCTGGAAGCGAATCGCGAGGCATCAGCCATCTATCGCAACATCAAAATGGGCGACAGCATCGACGCGCAGATCGTCGCGGCCAACACCGGCAATGTTGAGTTGCGTCTCGGGCATCTGCACGAGGCGGAAGTGCTGCTGCAGACGGCGGTGGAACGCGAGCGCGCCGTGGCCGGTGATTCGGCGGCGGTCGCGGCTGCCATGAGCTACTACGGGCGTGTGCTGGTGATCACCAACCGCATCGCGCCGGCATTGAGCGTGCTCAGGGACGCCGTGACCATGGGCGCGCGCTATGCGGGACCCGACAGTCCGGTGGTGGTGCAGGCGCAGCTGTTTCTCGGCGATGCCATGCTGGCGGGAGGGGATCCGAAAGGCGCTGCGAAGGTATTGAATACGACGCATGACGCGGTGCTCAAGCACCTTGGACCCGCGAACCTTTTGACCTTGCGCTGCGAGGTGTCGTTGGCCCAAGTAGCTGTCGCAAACGCAGACTACGCGCGTGCGGAACTCATGTTGACGGAGGCGGCGGCGGGCTTGCGAAAACTCGGCTCCATGAGCGAGCCGCATCTGGCGCTGTCTCTCGAAACGCTCGGCGAAGTCGAGCTGGCGCAGAACCGCATTCCCCAAGCGATCAATGCATTGCGCGAAGCGGTGGCGCTGCGAGAACACAACCCTGAGGACCTCTGGGAAATCGCCCTCGCGCGCGAACGATTAGGCGAAGCAATGCAGCACAGCAGCAACGGCTCCGGACTGCCATTGCTCAAGCGAGCGGCGTTGGACCTCGAGACTCAGTTGGGCGCGACGCATCCCCAGACCTTGCGTGCGCGAGAGGCAATGGCGCGCAAAGCGCCGTGAGCACGCGTCAGACGCCGCGTTGCTCCGCATCGCGATCAGCTGACATGTCTACATCGATGGAGCGCGCGAGCCGCGCAGAAATCGCAAAGGCCACCAGTACCGCCAGCGTCACGACCGCCGTGGTGAGCGGGAAGCGCCACAACAGAACCAGCATCGTGACCGATGACAATGTCAGGATCGACAACAATCCGGCTACCTTCGACTTCTTGGACGAGAGATTCTTCATGCCAGCCTCACAAAGGATGTCGGCAACTCGAAAGGCTGCCATACATTAATGAAACATAATTAAACCGCGTGAGGCACCGATCGTCAATGGCTGCGTACTAAAGAGTCACATTATTGGAGTAGGCGCGGCGCCTAATTATTTGTCGGCGCCTTACCCGAGCATGCTCTCACGACGCCAATGCCGCGCGGTAAGCCAGAACAGCGCTGCAGCGAAGAGCAGGGACACGAGTCCTGAGGTCGCGAGGTCGCCGAATTGCACCGGCTCATCTTTCAGCACGCTGGTCATGAGCAGGTGCTGGCTCAGTGACGGAATGAACATCAGCGAGCTCTTGGTCTTCAGCGAATAGATGCTGGCAAAAGCGATCGGTAGCGTGGGTACCAGCAGCACCGTGGTGAGATAGGTTTGTGCTTCGCGATAGGTACGTGTGAAGGATGCCACCAGCGTCATCAACGCGGCACCGAGCGGGATGAACGGCAGGCATATCGCGAAAAAGGTCAGCGCCGTTACAAGGCCGAGATTTGCACTCATTCCGATGCGCTCGAGCGGCACGAAGCGGAATACGACGACGAACGCTGTCAGGCTCAATGCCAAGGAAAGCGCCATATAAGCGCAGGTTGCGAGGATCTTGCCGCCCACCAGCGCGGCGCGAGCCACCGGCAGACTCAGCAGCGCTTCGAGTGACCCGCGCTCACGCTCACCGGCGGTGGAATCAATCGCGAGATACAGTCCGCCCATCAACACCGCGAACAAGATGAAGTAGGTCATGAAGCCGAGAATCACCACAGCGCGCCCGGTCGGCGTTGCCACATCGACCTCGTTCACCGCCACCGGTAATGCGAGTGTGGGATTTACGCCACGCACCTGTAGACGCAACTGCGCGAGCGAGCTCTGATACGTTGCGAGCACGCGACGAACGCGATCGACTTGCTTGCGCGTCTGCGAATCGACACTGTCGGCAATCAGCAGCACCGGTGCCGGCGCGCCGCGCTCGAACAGCGCCGGATATTCTTTCGGGATGAGGACGATCACTTCCGCGGTGCCATGACGCACGGCGCTGCGCGCCGCATCCTCCGCATACTCGGCGCGTTTTATGTTCACGCCCTGACTTTCCAGGAAGCTCGTGAGCCCCGGCGCGAAGTGGCTGCCGGACAGCGTCAGCGTCAGCACCTCATCGGACCCGGTCACGCTCTGGTCGAGCATGCGCGACACCATGAGCCCAAAGACGATCGGCCCGAACAGCGGACCGAACAGCAGCGCCGACAGCAACGTGCGCCGGTCGCGCAAATTGTCGAGAAATTCTTTGACGAACACCGTGAACAGCGTGCGCATCAGCTCACACCCTCGCGCGGACCGAGCACCTGCAGGAACGCCTCCTCCAACGTGGCGGCTGCGCTGCGTGCGCGAATCTCGGCCAGTGTTCCATCGGCCAGTACGCGCCCGTGACCGATGATCACCGCTCGATCGCACAAGGCGGCGACCTCCTGCATGACGTGCGAGGAGAACAGCACGCAACGGCCCTCGCGTTTGAGTTGCAGCAGGATTTCGCGCAGGTTGCGGATCGCCATGACGTCCAGGCCGTTGGTCGGTTCGTCCAGCACCACGTTGCCGGGGTCGTGCACGAGCGCGCGTGCCAGGGCAACCTTGATGCGCTGTCCCTGCGAGAAACCCTTCACGCGACGTTCCAAAAATTCGTCCATGCCAAGAGCACGCGACAGGTCCTGGATGCGGCTTTTGAGCAGCGGTCGCGGCATGCCATGCAACGCGCCGAAGTAGGCCACGTTCTCACGCGCAGTGAGGTTGTTGTACAGGCCCGCGGCATGCGGTAACACACCCAGGTGCGCCCGCGCCCTGGAGGTCTCGCCGCGGATATCGATGCCGTCGATGCAGGCTCGGCCTTCATCCGGCATCAGCACGCCATAGAGCATGCGCAGACAAGTCGACTTGCCGGCGCCGTTGGCACCGAGCAGGCCGGTGATCTCACCGTCGCGGGCGCTGAACGAAACGTCCTGCGCCGCGCGAACGCTGCCGAAGCGTTTGCTCAACGCCATGGCTTCGATCACGGCACAGGCCCCGTGGTGTTGACGAAGAAAGGCGCGGCGAGATGATTGCGCAGGCACTGTGCATCGAGTTTGTCGGGCGCGATCTCATCCAGAAACTCGGCCATCAGTCGCGGTACGCAACCCGTGCTGAGTTGGCCATGACCTTCGCCGTCGAGTATCAGATGTCGATGGTGCATGAGGCCCGCTGCCGCGCGCTCGGCATCGGCAGGCGGCGTCACCGGATCGGCGCTGCCCGACAGCAGCAGCGTCGGCACGTCGCTGCGCAGCGGCGCATGCAGGTCTGCATCCACCGGTCCGCGTGGCCACAATGCACACACCGCGCGCAGCGCGTCGAGCTGCTCGGCGCCCTGATAGCTCTTGGCCAGCTCAGCCGCGTCGACCGTTACCTGATCGAAGAACGGCTCGTCCTCGCTGCAGATCACGCTGTACTGCATGCCGCTCGCCAGCTGGTCGCCGACCTGTCGCGTGCTCATCACGGTCTGCGCCGCGAGCGGTGCAAGCGCCCCTTGTGATGCATCGTGTATCAGCACAGGCAGCAGGGCTGCCTGCGAAGCACTGTAAGAAAGAAAGCGCAGGGCTGCATTCAGGATGGCGCGACTGAAATCGAGATGTTGCGGCATACCGCTGTTCGGGTCATCGAGTATGAGCGGTGTGCGCTGTGCGCCATAGCGGCGGCGCAGATCTTGGAGTTCCTGGCCAAGTCGCGGAAAAGCCTGCAGACAGGCCGGCGCGGCGGCGCAGCGCGCGACGATCAGATCGAGCGCGCGCTGCGCATCGAGCGGCGTATGCGGACCGATGATTTGCTCAGGGTAGGTGACCCCATCCAGTATCACGCCATGCAGGTGCTGTGCGTAACGCCGCATGTACAACTCTGCAACCCGCGTGCCGTAAGAGACCGCGTACAAATCGATGCGCCCGTAACCGAGCACCTCGCGCACATGGTCAAGGTCGCCGACAGCGATGCTGGTCGTGTAGTAGCGGACCCGCGGCCCGAATCTGGCCAGGCAGTCCTGGGTGGCACGGCGCAGCGCCGGCATGGGGTCAGCGGGCTCCTGCCAATCCTCCGGATAATCGCAGTTGAGCGGTGCGGAGCGACCCGTGCCGCGTTGGTCGAGCAGGACCACGTCATGATCGCGATTGATGCGCGCGAAAGCGCCGGCTGCAGCCACGTAGAACCCCGCTGCGCTCTGACCGGGGCCGCCTGCAATCACGAACAGCGGTGGTGCGACGCTGCGCCGGTTCAATGCCGGCACCACGGCGACGTTGAGTTCAATGTGTGCGCCCTGCGGATCGAGCGGATTTTCTGCCACGTCGATGCGGCCGCAGCGACCCTGAATGGAGACGAGATGCAACGGGTGCTCGAGACGACATTCCGCAAGCGCCATGCCCGGTCGCGGCGCGGCGCCATGCGCCGGCGCAAGGCCACCCGTCGCGCCGCTGACGAACATCCAAGCCAACGCCCAGCCAGTCTGCACAGCACTTGCCTTCATCGGGCGCGATTGTAGGGGATTAGCCACCCGCGGCCGCCTTCGAATTGATAGATTTGCGGGCCAGTACGACTTTGACGAGAAATCCATGACCGTAATTCGCGAAGCCGATGTGATTGCCAGCGTGGCCGACGCGTTGCAGTACATCTCCTATTACCATACGCCCGATTTCATTCGCGCCATGGGCCGCGCGTACGACGTCGAGAGAAGCCCTGCGGCACGCGATGCGATTGCGCAAATACTGACCAACTCACGCATGTGTGCCGAGGGGCATCGACCGATCTGTCAGGACACCGGGATCGTGGTGGTGTTCGTGCAGGTGGGCATGAGCGTGACGTGGGATGCAACGCTCGATCTGGAGGCCATGATCAATGCCGGCGTGCGCCGCGCCTACCTGAATCCTGACAACAAACTGCGGGCTTCCATCGTGGCGGATCCGGCCTTCAAACGCGGCAATACCCGGGACAACACCCCGGCCGTGATCCACACCGAGCTCGTGCCGGGCGACAAAGTGGATATCACCGTCGCCGCGAAAGGCGGCGGCTCGGAAAACAAATCCATGTTCGCGATGTTGAACCCGTCTGATTCGGTGGCCGACTGGGTACTCGAGCAGGTGCCGGAGATGGGCGCAGGCTGGTGCCCGCCCGGCATGCTCGGCGTCGGCATCGGCGGCAGCGCCGAGAAGGCCATGCTGCTCGCGAAAAAGTCGCTGATGGAGCCGATCGATATCGGCGATCTCATCGAGCGCGGACCGGAAACGCGCCTCGAAGAGCTGCGCCTCGAGATCTATCAGCGGGTCAATTCCCTCGGGATCGGCGCACAGGGTCTCGGCGGTCTGACGACAGTGCTGGACGTCAAGGTGCTGGATTATCCGACGCATGCGGCATCCTTGCCGGTGGCTGTGATACCCAACTGCGCCGCCACCCGGCATGTGCATTTTCAGCTCGACGGTTCGGGACCTGCCCGCCTTGAGCCGCCCGATCTGGATCTGTGGCCGAAGGTGCAGTGGACCGCCGATGCGAACTCACGGCGGGTCTCGCTCGACCATCTCACGCAGGCGGACGTGGCATCGTGGCAGGTGGGCGAGCGCTTGTTGCTGTCCGGAAAGATGCTCACCGGCCGCGATGCGGCACATAAAAAAATCTGTGCATTGCTCGAGTCCGGTCAGCCTTTGCCGGAAGGCCTGGATTTTCATGGCCGCGTGATCTATTACGTCGGACCGGTCGATCCCATCGGCCAGGAAGTGGTCGGACCCGCGGGACCCACCACCGCGAACCGCATGGATCGCTTCACCGACACCATGCTCGAAAAGGCCGGACTCATGGCGATGGTGGGCAAGGCCGAGCGTGGCCCGGAGACCGTCGCGTCCATTGCGAAACACAAATCGGCTTACCTGATCGCCGTCGGCGGTGCCGCCTACCTCGTGTCGAACGCCATCCGTTCGAGTCGTGTGGTCGCTTTCGCCGAACTCGGCATGGAAGCCGTGTATGAGTTCGACGTGAAAGATATGCCGGTCACCGTTGCGGTGACGTCTGCCGGCGAATCCGTGCATGAATCGGGCCCCCAACAATGGCAGGGCCAGTTCGCCGGCATACCGGTGACGGTGGAGTAAGACCAGAAACACGGTGGGACTGCGCAGCATGCCAAGTACGGAATTTCGCGGCCCACGCGTCTCGGACAAGCCCACCTTCCTGGTCGCCGCGACGGTGGTCATTGCGGTGGTGGTCGCGGGCTTCGCGCAGAGCTATTACCTGCGACCGCTGTTTGCGCACGGCGAATCCTTGAGTCTGCTGGTGCACGTGCACGGCGCGCTGATGACCTCGTGGATGGTGCTCTTCCTGGTGCAGATCCTGCTGGTCGCCACCGGCCGCACGCACCTGCACCGCCGCCTCGGACGCGCCGGCGCCGTATTGCTGACTGTGATCCTGGTGACGGCGCTGCCCATGACGGTGATTGCCGCCCGGCTCGGCGGCGATCACATGCCGGGCCCGCCGGTCCCGGGCCTGGCGTTCGTCCTCGGCTTTCTGATGGCCTTCGGGGTGCTGGCGGGTACAGGCCTCGCGTACACGCGGCGTCCCGATATTCACAAACGGCTGATGCTGGTGGCGAGCGTGGCGGCCATGGAAGCGGGTACGGTCCGTCTGCCGTTCGAGTTTCTGGCGAATCCGCTGGCGGCACATCTGACAACCGACCTGCTGCTGCTCGGCATCATCCTCATCGATGCCGTTCGTCACCGGCGCGCGCATCCTGCATTCATGTTCGGCGGAATGTTTCTTGTCGGCGTGCAGGCAATGGTCGGCTGGGTGGCAGGAACCGACGCCTGGGCGCGCATCGCGCAGCTGCTGATCCGGGCCTGAGCCCGCTGCGACTTTCTCATGCCAGCGTGTCGAATCCGGCCACGCGTTCTCGTATCTAGCTGTAGGAGCAGTTAACAACGGGCTGAATACGAGTCATGGGCATCAGGATTTGGAAGTCTCGCGCCGGTCTTCTGAGCGCCAGCGTCGTGCTCGGCGTTTTCCTGTGGCATCTGGCGGCGCTGGCAGGTCCGGACCCCGCGGCGAATCCGAAGCCCACCAATGACTCGGATCCTTTTCCGATCACGGTGAGCGCAACGCCGGCGGTCGTATTGGTCGCGGGGAAGTCGAGCGGCCGACTGGTCATATCCGGCCAGACCATGCCTGCCGGCCAGCGCATGGTCTCGATCACCATCAAGTCGGGCACCGGTGACGCGGCCGGAGGGACGCAGATCAAACCCGATGACAAGGGAAAATTCAGCTATGACGCCCCGGCACCCGCCAAGGCCGGTAGTTACGATGTCACCGCGATGGCGCCGGATGGGCGTGGCGTCGCGCACGCGACATTTCGAGCCGTCGATGCAGGCGCGCTGGGTCCGGAGGCTGAGAAGGCAAGTGTGGCAGCGACCCAGGCTGCCGAAGATGCGGTAGCCGCAGCCGAGACCAAGATCGAAGAGCAGGTCGACTCCCCGCCGAAGACCGCGGCGAAGAAGAAAATTGCCGAGGTTCGCCAGGCGTTGAAGGATCTGCACACCAGCGAGTCGCATGGCGCTCTGAACGGTACGATCGGCGCGATCTCGTCCGACGCCGCCTTGATGGAGAGTCAGCGCGGCAAGTTCGACGACGTGACGACGGCAGTCACCGCGACGGTCAGCGAAACGGAGCGCGTCAAGGAACTCACCTCGCAGATGTCGAGTGCGGATATCGGCTGCCACCAGCTCGCCTTCGTGACCGAGGTATTCAAGGGCATATCGGCGCTGCTCAATCTGAAAAAAAAGCTGCTCGATACCACCATCGGATTCGCCAAGGACGTCGTCTCGGACTCCGCCGCCAACGGCGCGAAGTCGAAGGGGGCTGGTCCCGTCTCTGCCTTCGTCTCGGGGCAGATCGTCAAGAATTTACCGGAACTCAACAGCGCCTCGAAGCTGGCCGGTAATGCCTACAGCC
Organism: uncultured Steroidobacteraceae bacterium; assembly: GCA_964658805.1. Lineage (GTDB taxonomy): Bacteria > Pseudomonadota > Gammaproteobacteria > Steroidobacterales > Steroidobacteraceae > Bog-1198. Next base: position 28,738 of record CAZZZU010000031.1, on the reverse strand, counting down.
TGATGGCGGATCTCGGCGCCTTCGTCAGCGACACCTTGTTCGGCCAGTATTGCGAACAATTTGCAGGCACCGTCGAGGGCATCATGAACGCCAAGTTCTTCGATTCGCATGCCGGCAACGGACCCACGCTGTGGTGGACTTATAATTACAGGATCACCGGCCGGGTCATCTTGTACTACCCAAAGAGCGCGAAGGGCAACTACCCGATTCGGCTGAACGGTCGGATCGAAGGCTACGCACATGGCTTCGAGACATGGGAGGACGCGCTGACAGTGATGTTCCCCAAACTCATGGCGGGCGCGATGCAGTACAAGAAATATTTTCCGCCTGTCGAGGCGGGCGGCACGGCGTCGGCGCTCGCGAGCCAGGGCTCCTCGCCCATGTCCGCTTATATAGAGGGCTCTGCTGCCGGCCTCGCCATTCCGAACAGTTTTCTCATCAGCGCGACCGGCGTGTTGGAGAAGGACTCGATGACCGTGCTGATAGGGCCCGTCAAGAGCGACATTTCGGCCGTGCATCGCGTCACAGTATTGATCCTGTCACCGTTGACCGGTGGTCTGGGTCCGCAAATAACCTGGTATCCGCTCAAGTTCAGCAACGTGGATTCGTTTCTCGCCAATGCCGCTAACGGCGAGTCGATGAAGCTGCCGCTCAAGACGGAGGGCGATACAATGACGGCGCAGAACGTCTTTACGGGAACGGCCGGCAAGGTGAAGGCGCATGCGGAATACACCGTCAAGATGAAGGTGTGCAATCCGGGATGCTGACAGGAATGCGCCATGGGCCCGCTGCTGACGCTGAAAGTTTTCGAGCTACTACGCAGTGCAGCCGACGCAGGCCTCGGCGCCGTGGAATGTTCGTTGGACCTGGAGTGGTCGCGGACGCGGGTTGAGCTGTACCCTGAGGGTTGGTCCTGGAACGGACAGCGCTTTGCCTACCCGGAGAACATCAGGGCGCGTAGCGTCTACCATTGGGCGAACGGCGGGTTTCACGCCCTGGCCCGCTACACGAACTCACTGGTCAAGCTCGTGCCCACCGAATGGGGGCCCCCGACCTTCGAGATCGACGGGATCAAGATGCTGCCCACCGCGCACGTGTCGCCCTATGCGGATGCAGAGCGAAAAGTCGGTCTGATCCAGCCGCGCGGCAAAGTGATCCTGGATACCTGCGGCGGTCTTGGCTATTTCGCGGCGTGGTGTTTGCACGGACAGGCAATGCGCATAGTGAGTTACGAGAAAAATCCGGATGTCGTTTGGCTGCGCAGCAAGAACCCCTGGTCGCCGGCGCCGGATGAGCGGCTGTCCCTGGCGGTCGAGGATGTCGCGGTCGCCATCGAACAAGTGCCGGATGCGAGTGTCGACGCGGTATTGCATGACCCGCCACGGTTTGGGATCGCCGGCGAGCTTTATTCGCAAATCTTCTACGATCAACTGGCCCGAGTGTTAAATCGGCGCGGCAAGCTGTTCCATTACGTGGGTTCGCCGAATCGACTCACCACAGGGCGGGATGTGCCAAACGAGGTCGCACAGCGCCTGCGGCGTGCCGGATTCAAAGTTCAGCCCCACGGCGATGGAGTGCTGGCGCAAAAGGCGGTGTAGAGTACGCGGCCATGCGTTTTTCCCATGAATATGCGGTGCTCGTGATCGGTGGCGGCCATGCGGGCACGGAGGCCGCGCTGGCGGCTGCGCGCATGGGTGCCGAGACGTTGCTGTTGACTCACAACATCGAGACGCTCGGACAGATGAGCTGCAACCCGGCAATCGGCGGAATCGGCAAGGGTCACCTGGTCAAAGAGGTCGACGCGCTGGGCGGCGCGATGGCGCGGGCCGCCGACCTGGCCGGAATCCAATTTCGAACTTTGAACGCGAGCAAGGGGCCGGCGGTGCGCGCGACGCGCGCGCAGGCCGACCGGCAGCTCTACAGGCGTGCCATCCGCGGCATGCTCGAATCGCAGACGAATCTCAAGGTGTTTCAGCAGGAAGTCGGCGATCTGTTGCTGGAAGGCGAACGGGTCGTGGGCGTGGTGACGCAGAGCGGCATCGAATTTCGCGCGCGTGCCGTCGTGCTGACCGTCGGCACGTTTTTGGGCGGACGCATTCACGTGGGTCTGGAAAGCCATCCGGGCGGCCGGGCGGGTGACCCGCCGTCGATGCGGCTCGCGGCGCGGCTGCGCGAAATAGCCTTGCGCGTCGGGCGGCTCAAGACGGGCACACCGCCGCGGATCGATGGTCGCAGCATCGACTTCGCGCGCCTGCAGGAACAGCACGGCGATGAACCGCGACCGGTGTTTTCCTATCTGGGCGCACGCGCTTCGCATCCGCGGCAGGTGCCGTGCCATATCACCGCCACCAACGAACGTACCCACGACATCATCCGCGCGGCCACGGCCCGCTCGCCGCTCTTTACCGGCGCGATCGAAGGTGTGGGGCCACGTTACTGTCCGTCCGTCGAGGATAAAGTGGTGCGCTTCGCCGACAAGATATCGCACCAGATCTTTGTCGAACCGGAAGGTCTGGAAACCCACGAGATCTATCCCAACGGCATCTCCACCAGCCTGCCGTTCGACGTGCAGGTCGACTTCGTGCGCAGCATCGCGGCGTTCGAGAACGCCCACATCACCCGTCCGGGCTATGCGATCGAATATGATTATTTCGATCCGCGCGATCTCAAATACAGTCTCGAAAGCAAGCATCTGTCCGGGTTGTTCTTCGCCGGGCAGATCAACGGCACCACGGGTTACGAAGAGGCGGCAGCGCAGGGTCTGCTGGCCGGCATCAATGCGGCGCGTGCCGCGGGCGGACTCGATTCCTGGTGGCCGCGACGCAACGAGGCGTATCTGGGTGTGCTCGTCGACGATCTGATCACGCGCGGCGCGCTCGAACCGTATCGCATGTTCACCAGTCGCGCCGAGTACCGGCTGTCACTGCGTGAGGACAATGCCGACCTGCGGTTGACCGAGCAGGGACACACACTCGGTCTGATCGATGCGTCGCGATGGGATTTTTTTCAGCAGAAGCGCGCTGCGGTGGCGACTGACATCCGGCGTCTGAACGACACGGTGGTGCATCCCGAAATGGTCGATGCGGCGTTGCTTGCGAGACTGGGCAGCCCGCTGCTGCGCGAGACTCACGCCGTCGACTTGTTGCGCCGCCCCGAGGTGACTTACGACGATCTTGCGATGGCGGCACCGGGCGGGTCACCGGCGTGGCACAGTGACCAGCGACTCGCTGAGCAGGTGAAGGCGCAGGTGGAGGTGCAGGCCAAATACGCCGGTTACCTGAAGCGGCAGAACGAGGAAATCGAGCGTCAGTTGCGGCATGAGACGCTGCATCTGCCTGCCGATCTCGACTATGCGTTGGTCGGTGGCCTGTCCAACGAGGTCCGGCAGCGTCTGAACGACGTTCGTCCGCAGACGCTCGGACAGGCGGCGCGCATTCCCGGATTGACCCCGGCCGCGGTGTCACTGCTGCTGGTATTCCTCAAGAAAGGTCGCCACGCGGCCTGATGCGCCGGATACGGTGGCATTTTCGGCTCTCACTCTTTAACATCAGCGCTCTTATTTAGAAGTGTGGGGTCTGCGAACTAGATGTCGTTTCGATTGAACCGCCGAATGTGGCTGGCAGGGACGGCTTTTTCGCTCAGTTTTGGACTCTCCGCTCACGCTCAGGACGCCGTCGGCACCGCTGCCTTGTCGGGTAACGCGGCTGATGGCGAAAAGAAGTTCTACACCTGCTATGGGTGCCACGGACTCGAGAACTACAAGAACGCTTATCCGGATTACGCCGTCCCGAAGCTGCGTCATCAAAACCAGGCGTATATCGTCTCGGCATTGACGGAGTACAAGGAAGGCGCCCGGCCGCATGCCACCATGCATGCGCAGGCGATTTCGTTGTCGGCGCAGGATATGGTGGACATCGCGGCGTACCTGCAGGGCGGCGAGTCCGTCAAGCCGACGGCGAGTCAGGGCAAGGCACCGACGCAGGTGGCGGCGTGTGCCGCATGTCACGGTGAAAACGGTTCCGGCGTGGCCGCTGATTTGAATCCGAAGCCGCCGATCCTGGCCGGCCAGCATGAAAGTTATCTATTGCAGGCGCTGACCTCGTACCACAATGGCCGGCGCAACAACGTGGTGATGAACGGCATGTCACAGCTGCTCAAGACCGACGACGACATCAAGGTCGCCGCTGAGTGGTTCGCGGGCCAGCCTTCGCCGCTGGCCACCGCCAAGGCAAAGTAGACGCGCGTTAGCGGCGCGCGTTAGCACCGCGCGCCTCAGCGCTTCAACGTCTCCAGAAAGGTCGCGAACACGCGCAAGTACGCATCGCGGTTCTGCTTCTTGCGATAGCCATGCCCTTCATCTTCCGCCAGCAGGTACCACACCTCACCATTGCGGGCACGCAGACGATTCATGATCTGCTCTGCTTCGCCGAGCGGTACCCGCGGATCGTTTTTGCCGTGTACCAGCAGCAGCGGCTTGTTGATGCGATCTGCGTTGGTCAGCGGCGAGGCGCGGCGTAAAAAAGCGCGCATGTCGGGATTGCGTTCGTCGCCATACTCCGCGCGCCGCAAATTCTGCCGATAAGGCGCGGTGCGCTCGAGGAAACTGACGAAGTTAGCGATGCCTGCGACGTCGACGCCGCCGCGCAAGCGGTCGCCAAAGTTCACCATGGCTGCGAGCGCCATGTACCCGCCATAGGAGCCACCCGATACCACGACATGCGTGGCGTCGAATTCAGTCTGCAGTCCGATCCAGACAAGCATGGCGCCCATGTCCTTGACGGCGTCCTCGCGCAGCACGCCGTTGTCGAGCGCCATATAGCTTTTACCGTAGCCGCTCGAGCCGCGTACGTTCGGGGCAACGACGGCATACCCCAATTCGTTGACGACGAATTGCAGCCAGGCGTTGAAGCCGGGACGGTATTGCGCCTCGGGTCCGCCATGCATGTCGATGAGGACGGGATGGGATCCGGTCGCCGCCGGCGAATAAACGTACACCGGCACCTGGCGCTGCTTGCCGTCAACCCGATCGAACGTGGGGAAACTCGACAAGCGAGGGGTCACGAATTTCGCCAGGTCGACCGGACCCGGCTCGCTGTGCGTCCATGCGTCGACGCGGCCGGTCGCCACATCGAGAACGTAGGCATCACCAGGCCTGTTCGCGGCCATGAATTGGAATGACAGACGTTTCGAATCCGGGTCGAAGCGCAGCGCGCGCACGAGTCCATCGGTGGGCATGCGCGGCGAGACCAGATCCTGATGCGTGCGCAGATCCTGCAAATTGATTTTGGCGACGCCGGCCTCGTTGCTGACGTAGGCAAGGTAGTGGCCATCACGCGACAGCGCGAGTTCCTCGATATCCCATGGAATGTGGGCGGAGATCACGCTCTTCTCGTTGGTGAAAAGGTTGATCGAGCGCAACCGCGCAAACTCGCCGTCGCGGTCCGAGATCAGGTAGACCATGGTGGCGTCGCGCGAAAACCGCGCGTCGACGATGCCCACCTTGGCAGGCGAGGGATCCACTTCTTTTTTCTGGCCTGTGCCAAGGTCCACCACATAAAGATAATTTTCAGCTACCGACACACTTCTCTGCACCAGCAGCTTGCGATCGTCCGGCGACCAGTCGAGGGGAATCCATTGCGCGCTGTCGCCGGTCACGATCAGATGCGGCAAGTTGCCGGATTCCGGTTCGACGATATCGATGTCGTGGCTGGCACCGTCCCGTGCGGTGCTCGCGAAAGCCAATTCCTTGCCGGTGTTCGACCACACTGGGGCCGCGTTTTGTGCCTTGCCCTCGGTCAGCATGCGAGCGGTCGGCTCCCCCAGTCGCTGATAGTAGAGCTGCGTGTTTTCATCGCCGCCAGTGTCTTTGGAGTACACGAAAGCCGCATGCGCCGGGTCCGGAGAAAACGCGGCACTCGTGATGGGCTCATGTTGAAAAGTAAGCTGGCGGCGCGCACCGCCCGCTTGTTCAACCAGGTGCAACTGTTCGACGTCCGCAAAACGCGTGGTGATCAGAAGCTGTCCCTGCGGTGACCAGCCGAGCGGTAGCGCCTGACGCGCATCGAGATAACGCTCGAGCTTCTCGGCCAGGTCTGCCGGTGCGTCAGGAATGTTGTCGAACGTCAACGTGCCACGCTGGTAGCGCGGCACGACGTCGGCCGCATGGCTCGCATCCGGTGCCCAGGTCAATATCGACGTCAGGACCACCAGCTGCGACAAATAAATTCGGCTCATTGTTACTATGTTCTCACACGACGAGGATAATGGAGCGATGGCAGGCTTCGAGCATCTGTTGAAATCCTACGATGTCGGCGACCAGCTTGATGAGATCGCCAGCGCAAATCCGCCCGCTTATTTGCGGCGTTGCTTTGCAGAAGGGCTGTCTGCGCCGACTTTGAGCTGGTGGCGCGTGCAGCAGATTGGTGTGTGCGCCATGGTGGTCGACGCCGTCGCCAATGGACGCGAGTACGCGGAGTTCGAACACGAACTCATTGCGGACTGGCGCCAGCATTACAACGGTGAATGCAGCAAGCTCAAAGAACCCGCGGCGCAGGCATTGCATCGTTCGCTCGAGCGGGACCGTCCGGTTGAGGTTGAGGCTGTGCAGGAACTGGAGACTCTCGCCACGCGCGTGGCCGGCGCATGACTGGTCCGCATGTGCGTTTGCACGACCGCCTTGCGGTCTGCTTGGTTCTCTGCGGTTTCCTGGCCGGTTGCGCGGGCGGACCCAAACCGGCACCGCGCACCGCGCCGCCGCCGCCGCCGCCGGCGCTCGACGCTTCTTACGACTGGCGCGTACTGGTGCCGGCGCCCTTCGGCAGCAAGCTCAAGGACCTGCCTTTCACGTTGCACGAAGTGCTGCTGTTCAAGGACAGTGCGAAAGCGGCCGTGCCGGCCGATGAGGTCGAATGCTTCTCGCGCGATGAACCGCCGGCACGCTTCGTCGGACACAAGCTGGATCAGTACGTGCTGTGTTTCAAACACGATCGACTCGCGCGCATCGAGGCCGCGGTGCTGGTCGAGCGCTATCGTGCTGCGCAGACGTTTGCAGATGCGTGCAGCGCGTGGCAGAAAGGGGCCGCCGCCGTGCCACCACTGGTTGCCGGGCCGGCCGCCGCCGATGCGAGTGGCGCCGAGTCCGCCGTATGTGCGGGTCAGACAGGCACCGTCACTTACAGTGCGCACCTCGACGATGCCACGGCGGATGACGTGCCGCTCAGCATCCGGCTCGACGGCGCGCTCGACCAGACTTGAGCACCGATGCGCGAGGTTGAACACGACTTGCTCGGGCACGGTGCACGCGAGCTACAGGTTTCGTTGACCGAAACGCAAATTGACGACCTGCTCAAGCTGGTGGACGAGCTCGAGCGGGTGAATGCGCTGTTCAATCTGACCGCGATCCGTGATCGGACCGGCATGTTGACCAAACACGTGCTCGACAGTCTCTGCCTGCAGCCGTTCCTGCGCGGTCAACGGATCGCCGATGTGGGCACCGGCGCAGGCTTTCCGGGACTGCCGCTCGCGATCGTCAATCCGGACAAGCACTTCACCCTCATCGACTCCATCGGCAAAAAAGCGCGCTATGTCGAACAGGCGGCTCGGCACGTGGGTGTGCACAATGTCGAGGTGATCAACGCGCGTTCGGAAACCTATAGACCCGGCGAGCTTTTCGATACAGTAACGGCGCGCGCGCTCTCCTCGCTGGCGGACTTCGTAGCGTACGCCGGACATTTGGCCGCGCCAGGGGGGCGCTTGCTGGCTATGAAAGGAAAACGTCCTGACGATGAGATCTCGGCCCTGCCGCGCTCGTTTCGCGTGCTCGCGGTCCATCGGCTCAAGGTGCCGGGACTGACTGACGATCGGCATCTGGTCGAACTGGTCGGGCACCGCGTGCGACCGGGTCACGCATGAAACGCGTCATCGCCATTGCCAATCAGAAGGGCGGTGTCGGCAAGACCACCACAGCTGTGAATCTCGCCGCTTCCTTGACCGCGACCAAGCGCCGCACGCTGCTCATCGATCTGGACCCACAGGGCAATGCGACCATGGGGTGCGGCGTCGACAAGAACGCGCAAGCGCGCAACAGCTGCGATGTGCTGCTCGGCGACTGCAGCGTCAGCGAAGCACTCGTGCCGGTGCAGTACGGCGGCTTCATGCTCATGCCGTCGAACCAGGACGTCACCGCGGCCGAGGTACGGTTGCTGACCATGCCGGTGGGTCGCGAATTCAAGCTGCGCAACGCGCTGCAAACTGTGAAGGCAGATTTCGACGTCGTGCTCATCGACTGCCCGCCGGCGCTCAACATGCTGACCTTGAATGCGCTGGTCGCAGCCGATTCGGTCATGGTGACGATGCAATGCGAGTACTACGCGCTGGAGGGCCTGAGTGCCCTGATGCAAACCGTCGACCAGATCCGCGAGAGCATCAATCCGCAACTTCAACTGGAAGGCATACTTCGAACCATGTTTGACCCCCGTAATAACCTCGCCAACGAAGTGTCGGCACAATTGATCGAACATTTTGGCGACAAGGTGTTTCGCACCATCATCCCGCGCAACATCCGGCTCGCCGAGGCGCCCAGCTTCGGCAAGCCGGTGTTGTTTCACGACAAGGATTCGCGCGGCGCGCTGGCGTACCTGGCGCTGGCCGGCGAGCTGATCCGCCGTGCGGAAGCGCCGGGCGTCGTCACGCCGCCGGCAGGCGATCCACCCGCCTCGGACCCGCCGGTCACCGAGCCGCCCGGCGATGACAAGCCGGGCGTCGATACGCCGGGAGACAAGCCGCCTGCCGAGCCGCCGCCGCATCACGAGGGCCAGCGCCCGGACGATGGCGGGCATGGCACGGTATGATGCGGCGATGAACGGGAAGAAGTCGGCACTCGGCCGCGGCTATGCGGCGCTCAGTCCCCTGTTGGCGCGCAACCAGACTGCCGCTCCCCCGCCCGACCCTGCCGCAGAGCCCGCGCCGGGCGATCGATTGGCGCAGCTGCCGCTCGATTTGTTGCAGCGTGGCAAATACCAGCCGCGTATCGACATGCGACCTGAGTCGTTGCGCGAACTGGCCGACTCCATCAAATCGCAGGGACTCGTGCAGCCGATTCTGGTGCGGCCCTTGCCGCGCCCGAGTGCGAATGAATCGCAGCGCTACGAGATCATCGCCGGCGAGCGCCGCTGGCGCGCCGCGCAGATGGCGGATTTGACGGAAATTCCCGCGGTCATCCGCGACGTGCCGGACGAGTCGGCCGTGGTCATGGCGCTGATCGAGAACATCCAACGCGAGGATCTGAATCCGCTGGAAGAGGCACGCGCACTGGCGCGTTTGGTCGATGAATTCAAATTGACGCATCAGGCCGCAGCCGAGGCGGTTGGCCGGTCGCGCGCGGCGGTCAGCAATCTGCTGCGCCTCATGGATCTGACCGAGGAGGTCAAGGGCATGCTGGAGCGACGCGAGCTCGAGATGGGTCATGCGCGTGCGCTGTTGGCCCTGACGGGCCAGCGTCAGCAGGTGGAAGTCGGCACGCTGGTGGTCAAGAAGCAGTTGTCGGTGCGTGAAACCGAGGCATTGGTGAAACGCTTGCTGTCTTCTGCGGCGGTGCCGCAGGCGAGTCAGGCGGCGGCTGATCCGGATATTCGGCGGCTGGAGCAGGAGCTCGCGGACAAGCTGGGGGCGAAAGTCACCTTTCAGCACGCCGTTTCGGGTCGGGGCAAGCTGATCGTCGCCTATAATAGTTTGGACGAACTGGACGGGATTCTCGCCCATATTCAATAGATGCAATGCATACGGCGTTGCACCCCTCGGATAAGTTAAAAACCCACGTCGATCATTGCCTTGTGACTTGGGGTGCGCGTCTCTATAATGCGCCGGCTTTTGGGGCTGCCGCATGCCGGCTCAGCACCGACTCCCTTAAGTGATGAACAGCATCGTCGGTCTCGGAAACCGCCTCGTTGTACGCGTGGTGTCCCTTCAGGTGGGCTGCGCTGCAATCGTGGGCCTGATGTTTTGGATATTTGGTGACGCGCACGCGGGTTTGGCCGGCGTCGCCGGCGGCCTGATCGCCGCCATCGGTAGCGCCCTCTTGGGTTGGCGCATGTTTGCGCCGGGGATTGCGCCCGCATCGGCTCTGCGTCGAGCGATGTTCGCGGGCGAGTCGCTGAAGTGGCTTTGGTATCTGGCGGCACTGTGGGCGGCCTTTGCGTGGCTCAGGCTGCCGCCGCTGCCGGTGCTGACCGGTGTGGTCGTGGCGCAGTTGGGATATTTCGGTTTGGCGACAATGAGAACGAGAGGCTGATTAGATGGCAACATCCGAGGGCGAACCCACCGGTGGGTTGACGGAGTACATCGGACACCACCTGACCCACCTGACAGTCAATGGTCGGGAGGGGGATTTCATGGCATTCCACCTCGACAGTGTGTTCTTCACGCTGCTGTGCGCGGTGTTCTTCTTGGCCGTCTTCGGCGTCATCGCCCGCCGCGCCACCGCGGGCGTGCCGGGCCGGCTGCAGGCCGCCGCGGAAATTTTGGTGGAGAAGACCAACGGCGTGGTGACCGAGACCTATCATGGCAAGAGCCGGCTGATCGCGCCCTTCGCCATCACCATTTTCGCCCTGGTGTTCCTGATGAATTTCATCGACTTGATCCCGGTGGATCTGCTGCCCTGGGCGGCCGAGAAAGTCGGCGTTCAGCATCTGCGGGCGGTGGCCACCGCCGACATCAATACGACGCTCGGCATGGCGATCACGGTTTTTTTGTTGATTTGGTACGTGGGCATTTCCGAGAAGGGCGTCATCGGCTTTTTCGGCGAATGGCTCACGGCACCGTTTCACGCTGAAGGCTGGCTCGGCAAGATCGTGCTCGCATTCCCCAATCTGCTGTTGCGCGTGATCGAAGAGGCGGTGCGACCGCTGTCGTTGTCGCTGCGACTGTTCGGCAACATGTATGCCGGCGAATTGATTTTCGTGCTGATCGCGGGCCTGACCCTGGAGGCGACCTTTGCACATTTTTCGACGTATGGCTGGGGCCTCATTCAGGTGATCGCCGGCACGGTGTGGACTATCTTCCACATCCTGATCATCACACTTCAGGCCTTCATCTTCGGCATGCTGACCATCGTTTACCTGAGCATGGCCGCCGAGAAACATTAGTTTTGATTTCTACACACTGACCACTTGGAGAATTAGATGGGAAATGCAACTCAAGTCGCTCAAGTCATGAGCTTCACCCTGCTGGCGGTTGGCCTGCTGATCGGCCTCGGCGCGCTGGGCACGGCGATCGGCTTTTCGTTGCTGGGCGGCAAGTTTCTGGAAGGGTCCGCGCGCCAGCCGGAATTGACCCCGATGCTGCAGACCAAGATGTTCATCGTCGCGGGCTTGCTCGACGCGGTGCCCATCATCGGCGTCGCCATCGCACTGCTGCTGATCTTCTCGAACCCGTTCATCGGGCAGATTTCGAAATAAACCAGACGGATCGGTTTATTGATTCGAAAGGCAGAGGAGACGACGAATGCACATCGCAGTAACCCTGATCATGCAAGGCGTGGCCTTTTTCCTGGCCGCGATCGCGGCCAAGTATCTGGTCTGGGATCCGCTGCTCGGCCTGATCGCCGAGCGCCAGAAGACCATCGCGGCGGGCCTTGCGGCCGGCAGCAAGGCGCAGAAGGATCTCGATGAGTCCAAGGTGAAGGCGCAGGAGATCATCCGCGAAGCGCGCGATAAAGCGGCGCAGATCGTCGATCAGGCCGGCAAGCGCGGCACCGAGATCGTCGACGAGGCGAAGCAGTCGGCCATTGCCGAGGGCCAGCGCCTGAAGTCACAGGCGCAGGAAGAGATCGCCATGGAAACCACGCGTGCCCGCGAGAGCTTGCGCAAGCAGGTCGCCGGACTCGCCGTACAGGGTGCATCGCATCTTCTGGAACGCGAGATCGATCCGAAAACGCACGCCGAGCTGCTCGACAAGCTGGAACTGGAGATGGCGAATGGCTGAGGCCGCGACTATCGCGCGCCCGTATGCGAAGGCCGTTTTTATGTCCGCGCGCGACGCGAAGTCGCTGCCGGACTGGTCGCAAGCGCTGCAGGCGAGCGCAGCCATGAGCCAGAACGCGCGCATCGCGCAGCTGCTCACGGATCCCAAGTTCGGCATCGACAAGGTCGTCGAGATGTTCGCGGGACTCGGCGGCACGCAGATCGACACGCAGTGGCAGAACTTCGTGCGGCTGCTGGCCGACAACAAGCGTCTCGAAGTGCTGGGTGAAATCACCGCTCAGTACGAATTGTTGCGGGCTCAATACGAAAATGAGCTGGACGTCGAAGTGACGTCGGCCGTGGCCTTGAGCGACGAGCAGAAGACGAAGATGGCCGCTTCGTTGAAAAAGCGATTCAAGCGCGACGTGCGCATGACCCATGCGGTCGATGCGTCGTTGCTGGGCGGCGCCGTGATCCGCGCCGGCGATGAAATCATCGACGGGTCCATCAAAGGTCGTCTGCAAAGACTGGCCACCGACTTAGCTTCTTAAGGCAGGGCGAATTAATGTCCATCAAAGCATCTGAAATCAGCGACCTGATCAAGGCGCGTATCGAAAAATTTTCGTCGTCTACCGAAGACCGCACGGTCGGGACCGTCGTCAGCGTGACCGACGGCATCGTGCGCATCCATGGATTGGGCGATGCCAAATACGGCGAAATGCTGGAATTCTCTCCTGAGACTTTCGGCCTCGCGCTCAACCTCGAACAGGATTCTGTCGGCGTCGCAGTGCTGGGTGATTACAAGGGCATCGTCGAAGGCGATGTCGTCAAAACCACGGGGCGCATTTTGGAGGTGCCCGTGGGTCCGGAACTGCTCGGCCGCGTGGTCGACGCGCTGGGACGGCCCATCGATGGCAAGGGTCCCGTGGCGACGACGCAGACCTCGCCCATGGAGCGGGTCGCGCCGGGCGTGATCTTCCGCAAGAGCGTCTCGCAGCCGGTGCAGACCGGCATCAAGGCGATCGACGCCATGGTGCCCGTCGGCCGTGGCCAGCGCGAACTCATCATCGGTGACCGGCAGACCGGCAAGACTGCCGTCGCGATCGACGCCATCATCAATCAGAAGAGCACTGGCGTTAAGTGCATCTACGTTGCCATCGGTCAGAAGCAAAGCTCGATTGCCGGCGTGGTGCGCAAGCTGGAAGAGCATGGCGCGCTCGACCACACGATCATCGTGGCGGCTTCGGCGTCCTCGCCGGCGGCCATGCTGTATCTCGCGCCGTATGCCGGTTGCGCCATGGGCGAGTACTTCATGGATCGGGGCGAGGATGCCCTGATCGTGTATGACGATTTGTCCAAGCAGGCCGTCGCGTACCGGCAGATCTCGCTGCTGTTGCGACGTCCGCCGGGCCGCGAGGCGTACCCCGGCGATGTGTTCTACCTGCACAGCCGTCTGCTCGAGCGCTCAGCACGCGTGAACGAGGAATACGTCGAGAAGGCCACGGGCGGCAAGGTCAAGGGGAAGACCGGCTCGCTGACCGGCTTGCCCATCATCGAAACCCAGGCCGGCGACGTGACGGCGTTCGTGCCCACCAACGTGATCTCGATCACCGACGGTCAGATCTTCCTCGAGTCCGACCTCTTCAATGCCGGCATTCGACCTGCCATCAACGCGGGCATCTCGGTGTCGCGCGTCGGTGGCGCCGCGCAGACTAACATCATCAAGAAGCTCGGCGGTGGTATCCGGCTCGCGCTCGCGCAATATCGTGAGCTCGCAGCGTTCTCGCAGTTTGCTTCCGATCTCGACGAGTCCACGCGCCGGCAATTGGATCGTGGCGTGCGCGTCATGGAACTCATGAAGCAGAAGCAGTACGCGCCGCTCTCGGTGGCAGAGATGGCGCTGACGCTGTTCGCCGCCAACAATGGCTTCTTCGACAAGGTCGACCGCACCAAGGTGGTCGAGACGGAGGCGGGCCTGCAATCTTTCGCCCGCACCAACTATGGTTCGTTGCTCAAGACCATCCTCGACAAGCCTGACCTGAGCAAGGATGTGGAAGCATCGCTGAAGAAGTGCTGCGAAGAGTTCTTCGCGACGGTGTCGTAAGGCATGCCCGGCACCAAGGAAATCCGCACCAAGATCGCGAGTATCAAAAATACTCAGAAGATCACCAAGGCGATGCAGATGGTGGCGGCCAGCAAAATCCGCAAGGCACAGGATCGCATGCAGGCGGGTCGTCCTTATGCGGAAAAGTTGCGCAACGTCATCGGCCATTTACGGCTGGCGAATCCTGATTACAAGCATGCGTTTCTGATCGATCGGCCGGTGAATGCGGTGGGCATCATCATCATCAGTGCCGACCGCGGGCTCGCGGGCGGATTGAACATCAACCTGTTCAAGGCGGCGCTGCAGCAGATCAGGGAAGCGCAGGCGCGTGGTGAGAAGGTGCACCTTAGCCTCATCGGACTCAAGGCGGTCGCCTTCTTCAAGCGTCTCGGGTTGCCGGTGGAATCGTCCGTGACGCACCTGGGTGATCGGCCTGCGATTGCGCAGCTCATCGGCCCGGTGAAGGTCATGCTCGACCTGTTCCGCAGTCATACGATCGACAAGCTGATTTTGGTCAACAACGTATTCGTCAACACGATGTCGCAGAAGGGCACGGTATCGCAGTTACTGCCCGTGCCGGTCACCGACGAGAAGAACCTGCAGGCACACTGGGACTATATCTACGAACCGAGCGCCGCCGAGTTGCTCGACGGTTTGCTGATGCGTTTCGTCGAGTCGCAGGTGTATCAGGGCGCCGTCGAGAACGCCGCCAGCGAGCAGGCAGCGCGCATGGTTGCGATGAAGGCCGCCACCGACAATGCCGGCGACCTCATTACCGAACTTCAATTGATTTACAACAAGGCCCGCCAGGCCGCGATCACGACCGAGTTGTCGGAGATCGTCGGCGGGGCTGCAGCCGTTTAGAGGTAGAAGAATGTCCAGCGGAAAAATCGTGCAAATCATCGGGCCGGTCATCGACGTGGAATTTCCGCGCGATCAGATCCCGCACGTGTATGACGCACTCAAGCTCGATGACGGCGGACTGACGCTGGAAGTGCAGCAGGAGTTGGGCGACGGCATCGTGCGCACCATCGCCATGGGATCTTCCGACGGTTTGCGCCGCGGTTTGAGCGTCATGAACACGGGCAAGCCCATCATGGTGCCGGTAGGCAATGCAGTGCTCGGCCGCATCATGGACGTCCTCGGCGCACCGCAGGATGAAGCCGGTCCCGTGGAGGCGACCGACTTTCTGCCGATCCACCGTCCTGCTCCCGCATATGACGAACAGACCGGCGGCCAGGAGATCCTGGTCACCGGCATCAAGGTCATCGATCTGTTGATCCCGTTCGCCAAGGGCGGCAAGGTCGGGCTGTTCGGCGGCGCCGGTGTGGGCAAGACCGTCAACATGCTCGAACTCATCAACAACATCGCCAAGCAGCACTCGGGCTTGTCTGTGTTCGCCGGCGTCGGCGAGCGCACCCGCGAAGGCAACGACTTCTATCACGAGATGAAAGAGTCGGGCGTGCTCGACAAGGTGGCGATGGTGTACGGCCAGATGAACGAGCCGCCGGGCAATCGTCTGCGCGTCGCGTTGACCGGTCTGACCATGGCCGAATACTTCCGCGATGAAAAGCAGGCGAACGGCAAAGGCCGCGACGTGCTGATGTTCATCGACAACATTTATCGCTACACGCTGGCCGGCACCGAAGTGTCGGCGCTGCTCGGCCGCATGCCCTCTGCGGTGGGCTACCAGCCGACGTTGGCCGAAGAGATGGGCGTGCTGCAGGAGCGGATCACCTCCACCAAGACAGGTTCCATCACGTCCGTACAGGCCGTTTACGTGCCCGCCGACGATTTGACCGATCCGTCACCCGCCACCACCTTCGCGCATCTGGATGCCACCGTGGTGTTGTCGCGTCAGATTGCCTCGCTCGGTTTGTATCCGGCGGTAGATCCGCTCGACTCGACCAGCCGTCAGCTCGATCCCTTGATCGTCGGCGAAGAGCACTACAACACCGCCCGCGGCGTGCAATCGATCCTGCAGCGCTACAAAGAGCTGCAGGACATCATCGCGATTCTTGGCATGGACGAGCTGTCTGAAGAAGACAAGCTGTCCGTGTATCGCGCGCGCAAGATCCAGCGTTTCCTCACGCAACCGTTCAACGTTGCCAAGGTATTCACCGGCGCCGACGGCAAGATAGTTGCGCTCGCGGACACCATCCGCGGCTTCAAGGCGATCATTGCCGGTGAATACGATCATCTGCCGGAGCAGGCGTTCTACATGGTCGGCGGCATCGAAGAGGCGGTCGAGAAAGCGAAGACGATGCAGTAATGGCCAACACCATACATGTCGACATCGTCAGCCCCGAAGGCCAGTTGTTCTCCGGTGAGGCGAACATGGTGTATGCACCTGCAGTGGACGGCGACATCGGCATCGCTCCACGGCATGCACCGTTGCTGACCACACTCAAGGCGGGCCCGGTTCGTGTGCAGGTGCAGGGCCAGGAAGAGCAGGCGTTCTGGATCGGTGGCGGTGCGCTCGAGATTCAACCGCATGTCGTCTCGATTCTGGCTGACACGGCGGCGCGCGCGAAGGATCTGGATGAGGCGGCGGCGCAGGAAGCCAAGGCCCGGGCCGAGGCCGTGTTGCGTGAAAATAAAGATGAGGTCACCTTTGCCGAGGCACAGGCGGAGCTGACCCGTGCCATCACTCAGATCCGGACCATCGAGCACCTGCGCAAGAAGCGCTGAAAGCGCTTCCCGCCACAAGACCATCCGCCATGCGTCCTTTGTCGGTCGTGATACTCGCCGCGGGCCAGGGCAAGCGGATGAACTCCGACCTGCCGAAGGTTCTGCAGCCACTGGCCGGTCGCCCGCTGCTGGTGCACGTCATCGAGACGGCGATGGCACTCGATCCTCACACGGTCTATGTGGTCTACGGTCACGGCGGCGCACAGGTGCAAGCCGCGCTCAGCACTGCACACGTCGAGTGGGTGCTGCAATCACAGCAAAACGGTACCGGCCATGCGGTGATGCAGGCGCTGCCGTTGATTCCTGACGATCACACGGTCCTGGTGCTGTACGGCGACGTGCCGTTGATCGAGCCGGCGACGCTGCGTACCTTGCTCGGCGCGGCCGGCCACGATGCGCTGGCCGTGCTGTCCGTCGCGATGACCGATCCTTCCGGTTACGGGCGTATCTTGCGCGATGCCGGTGGTGATGTCTGCGGCATCATCGAACATCGGGATGCCACCGCGGAGCAGCGCGAGGTGCGCGAGATCAACACCGGCGTCATGGCGGCGCCGGCAGACACGCTGCGTGCCTGCCTGCTCAAAGTTCATAGCGCCAACGATCAGGGCGAGCTCTACCTCACCGATGTCGTCGCCATCGCAGTGGCAGGCGGCACAGCGGTGCGGGCCGTCAGTGCTTCCGGCAGCGCGGAAGTCCAGGGCGTCAACGACAAGATTCAACTCGCGCAGGTGGAAGCGTCACTACGACGCGACCGCGCGCTGGAACTCATGAGCAAGGGCGTGACCCTGATTGATCCCGCACGCATCGACATCCGTGGCAAGGTCACGGTGGGACGCGACGTGTGCATCGACGTCAATGCCGTATTCATCGGCAACGTGCATCTCGATTCCGGCGTCAGCATTGGCCCGAATTGCGTCATCGCCGAGTCGCACCTCGGCGCCGGCACCACGGTGCACGCCAACAGCATCATCGAGCACGCGCGGGTCGGCGCCCACTGCCGCATCGGACCGTTTGCGCGCCTGCGGCCGGGCTCGGTATTGCACGACGATGTGCACATCGGCAACTTCGTCGAAACCAAGAACGCGACACTCGGTTCCGGCGCCAAGGCGAACCACCTCACCTATGTCGGCGATGCCACCGTGGGGCGCAGCGTGAACATCGGTGCGGGCAGCATCACCTGCAATTATGACGGCGCAAACAAATGGCCTACCGTGATCGAAGACGGCGCCTTCATCGGCTCGGGTTCGATGCTGGTGGCGCCCGTGCGCATCGGCGCCGGTGCCACCATCGGAGCGGGCTCGACGGTTACGACGTCCGCGCCCGACGGTGAGTTGACGTTGACGCGTGCCAAACAGGCCACGGTGCAAGGCTGGAAGCGGCCGCGCAAGCTCGAGGGTGATGAGAAAGACGCGGCTATCGAAGCGGCGATCCCAAAAAAGGTAGCAGAGAACCCGGAGGACGGAACGCCGGCATAGGTTGCAGTGGGCGTGTGCCTGACTTCATCTGCCGCGAACAGCCACCGCCGGAGGGACTTGGGCCGCGCGCATGGCGGGCCAAAGCACCGCGATTTGGCCGACCAGCAACATGACAAGCCCACTTCCGGCCAAGTAACCAATATGCAGCCGCACCATTTCAAATCGGCCCACTAACCACAGATTCAGTGCGATGGCCAACGCGATACCGACTGCGACCCCGGCAGCAGTAATGAAAAGATTTTCTGTCTGAAACTGTCTCAAGATTGCGGTACGGGTTGCGCCGAGCGCCCGCCGGATACCTATTTGCCGCCGCCGCTGAGCAACCCAGTAACTCGTCAAGCCGATCATGCCGAAACCGGTGACTGCCACCAAAACGCTGGAGATAGTTGCCAACACGATCGTCAGACCTCGGTTGCTTCGATACGCTTTGGCGCGCACCTGGCCCATCGTGCGAGCTTTGATGATGCGCACGCCATTTATCTTCGCCAATTGCGTTTGCGATCTTTTCATCACTTCGTCGAGGGCCCCCGGCCGCGCGCGCACTGCATAGGTTGATGACTCACCCAATGGCCGAAAAGGTGCAAGGACAGAATTTTCTGTAAAGGTGCTCATGAATCCTGTTGCAGCGACAAACGGGCCTTGCAGTCGATCGATAATTCCAATGATCGGTATAGGCTGCGGGGCATCAATGTAAATTGATCGGCCGAGTGCATTTCCACCTGGAAAAAGGTGATTTGCCAGAGCACGCGTGATGATGACGCCACTGGGAGTAGGCACCGCGCTTTCGTCCCGATTCGCCACTTCGGAAGCCATGAAATTGCGTCCCGCAACGAGCCTCACTCCCAACGTCTCTAGAGCGTGCTCATCGCCAAAGTAGTAAGAAATGAGCGCTGAAGATGACTTCTGGTCGGACGTCAGCCGAACGTCCATCGACCAGCCCCCGCCTTCGAGCGGATATGAATTGGTTGCATAGGCGTCGGCAACCCCGGCAATCGCGCGGAGCGCGCTTAAATCAGCGGATTGCAAGGCATCGAGGCCGGCCGGTTTATCCACACTGGTAACGTAGATAAAAAAAATGTTGGCTTCATCGATACCCGTCGAGCGCCCGCTCCATGTCACTCTGTCAACGATGAGCGCGGCGGCGTTCGAGAGAATGGCCAACGTCACTGCAATCTGAGCGGCGATGAGGGCTGCGCCGGATTTTTTCCGATAGATGGCAAACCGCTTGGTACGGGGGCTCACCCTTTATTCCGACTTCAATTGGAGTGCCGGCTCGATATGGGCCGCACGCCATGTTGGATACAGACCCGCGCCAATCGTGGCCAAGACGGCCAGCACGACCTCGACGGCGATCGCTTCAACATTGAAGTAGTGGAGTGCCGCGTAGTCATCCGACAACGCAGTCTGCATGAGCAAAAGACCTAAGGCCGTGAGGAGCAGTCCGAAGACGGCACCGAGAAGGCCAATGACCGCCGTCTCCACCAAGGATTGAGCGATGATTGCACGTCGGCTCGCCCCTAAAGCACGTCTTACACTGATGTCTTGCGAGCGACTGACGATCCGCGCAAGCATCAAGCCCATGGCGTTCAAGAGACAGACAAACAAAAATCCGAGTGACGCAAGTACTAGCAGGCCCAATTCATTGGGAACAATGTGACGATATCTGAGCCACTGCATGACATTCCGAATTTGGGTGTGCGCCGGCCATTGAAATCGATCGTTACGCTGTTGATCAACTGCGTAGTTGTGCAACGCGCTGCGGTATTTGCCGGCATCCACTTCCGTGGGTAATTCCACCCACATCTGGATCCACAAACAGTTCGAGCGGAGCAAATCTTGGAAACCCGCTGCGAGGTCTTTGCAGCTCGTGCCGGACACGACCTGAGATTCCGAATTAATCGCGCGGGTGAAAGGAATGAAAACTTCGTCGATCTCTCCATAGGGACGAATATGCAAGTTGTAGATACGCGGCACCAACGGCCAGTTTCCGAGGACGCCCGTCACTCGATAGCTCGTGCCCTCAAGCATCATGGTTTGACCAACACTGTTGCGGCCGGCGAAAAATTCATCGTTGATCTTTTGCGAAATCACCACCACTGGACTGCCTGATTCATCGTCGGCGCGGCTCCACGGGCCACCGTATTTGAACGGCGCGCCGAACATCGCGAAGAAATCCAAACTCACAGCGGGAACCACCAGTTCCGCCGGTTTCAGGTGCGGGTCAATGGGCCGCGATTTGAGATAAGTCGAATAGACCAGGGTTTGGCGTTTGGCCACATGCAGCCGCATCAATGCCATCGCGTCGATGTAGCTGATATTTTCCTCGAGGCCGTCTTCAGTTTGTTCGCCGGGCTTGTTCGGTCCCCAGCTATCGATCTGTATAACGTACAGGTGAGCTGATCTGTCAGGAATGGGATCCCCGGTCATCGCTAGAAACACCGCTAGCGTTGTCATGGACGTGCCGATCCCCACACCTATGGCGGCAACCATCAAAGCCGTAAGCCAAGGACTACACCGCAGACTGCGAAGTGCCAAATGGAGATAGTAGCTAAGCATTGTTTGCGCTGGGCCGGGAATCCGATGAGGCTACCTGCAGTGCCGGCGACTTGCTATTCCACGTTTCAGGTTGGTCCACTACGCCGGCTTCCGCAAACGCCGCGCCAACGCCTCACGGAGCGTATTGATGCGCAGCGGCTTGTCCAGGATCTCCAGGATCCCAACCTCTGCCGCGCGTCGATCCGTTTCTGCATCCCTTTGCCCCGTCATCAGGATGATGGGCAAGTCCGGCTGAAGCTTGTGTGCCTCCGCGGCAAGCTCGAGACCGCGCATGGGTTGCATCCGCTCATCGGTCAGCATGCCGTGAAAGCGGCCAGGGTTGGCGGCCAGCGCTTCGAGCGCAGCGCGCGCATCCGCGAAGCCGACGGGCTCGTAGCTCAACGACGCGAGCAGATCCTCGGTGAGCGCGACTAGTTCGGCCTCGTCGTCCACCACCATGATGGTCTCGCCGGCGCCGCTGGACTCAGCGTCGACGCGGGTGCTCTTCAGCATGGGCGCATTCAGTGCGGGCCAGTAGACGGTCATCCGGGTACCGGCATCGACGCGGCTGTCGACATCGAGCCCGCCGTTCATACGCAGGATGATGTTGCGTACGACGGCGAGGCCGATGCCCGTGCCATGACCGGACTGGCGTGTCGTGTAGAACGTTTCGAACATGGCGCTCATCTGCTCGGCCGACATGCCGATGCCACTGTCGGTAACGGTAAGCGTCACCCAGCGGCCGGGCTTGAGCTTTCCCAGGCGCAATGGCTTGGGCTCGCTTATCTCGACCTCGCTCAAGGACATTTGCAATGTACCGCCATTCGGCATGGCATGGATGGCGTTGGTGGTGAGATTCACCGCTACCTGATACACCTCCGTCGCATCACCGAGAATGATGCTGGTGCTCTGCAGATCGCCGAGTTCGAGTTTGACCGAGCGCGGCAGCGTGGCTTTGGTCTGCTCAGCGACTTCCGAGACAATGGGTTCGACGTGCACCGGCAGATACTGCAGGCTGCGGTGCGGATTAAAGGTCAGTACCCGCCGCACGAGCATGCGGGCACGCTCAGTGGCTGCCAACAGGCGGTCGATGTTCTCGGCCGGCTGCGGCGTGGCGGCTACCGTCTCGCGCGTGAGCTCGGCGTAACCCACGATGGCCGTGAGCACGTTGTTGAAG
Organism: uncultured Steroidobacteraceae bacterium; assembly: GCA_964658805.1. Classification (GTDB taxonomy): domain Bacteria; phylum Pseudomonadota; class Gammaproteobacteria; order Steroidobacterales; family Steroidobacteraceae; genus Bog-1198. Next base: position 6,799 of record CAZZZU010000031.1, on the reverse strand, counting down.
TCATGCGCGACCGAGGCCGCTAAAAATCCCAATGCCTCGACGCGTTGTGCGACCGCCAGCTCCTGTTCAAGTCGGCGCTTCTCGGCATCGGCGCGTTGCTGCTTCTTCAGAGCCTGACGCAGCGTCAGGAGCAGGAGCCCGGCCAGTGCGGCGAGCGACACGGTGCGAGCCGCGCTGCTGCGCTCTTCCTGCCACCACGGCCCGAGCACACTCGACCAGGACCGCGAAACCACTGCCGTGAGCGCATAACCCCCGACGGGAAAAGCAGTCGCGACGTATTCGACGCCCCGGTCCATGACTCGGACGACCGCGGCGCGCGGCAGCTCACGCGAAGTGTTGCCGAAGGGCGCGTCCGGCGGAAAGCGCGCGAGCACTGCGCCGTCGTCACAGGCGAGCACGATGGCGGTGCTCGTGTTGATGTGAATGTCGGCATAAAAGTCGGCGAGGTAGCCGGAGGCAATACGCAGGACGACGGCACCCGCAAACTTGCCGTCGCGTGTGACCCGCCGGCCGAGCGTGAACGTGGGGGTGGTGATCGACGCATCGGTGCTGCAGTCGATCAGCAGCGCAGCCGCGCTCGTCGCCGCGGCGGACGCTTCCTGGGCAGCCGCCGTAAAGACCGGTCGCCCGTGCACATCGGTGCCGAGCACTGCAGCTTCCGAAGCGGCCACGATCCGTCCCGTCGCATCGATGACCGCAGCTGCCTGCACAAACGGCAGGGCACGCGCGCGTGCAAAAAATGCGTCATCGGCGCTGCCGGTATCCGCCGCGCTTGCGAGCACGACGTCAGCCGATTGCATCAACCGGGCGGCATGCTCGGACACCGACCGGCTCAACGCCATCTGCAAACGGGCGTTGTCGCGCACCACCCGCTGATAGTCCTGCCAGGCCTCGTAACTATCGGCGGCGATGATCAGCAGAATCAGGCCGATGCCCGCCCCCGTCGCCCACGTGCGCAGTTCAGCGAAGGACGCCGACGGCCGCATTGAATATGTATCCGGCGCCGCGCTCAGTGCGCAACAGCGTCGGATTGGAAGGATCTGTCTCGATTTTGCGTCGCAGTCTCAGGATCGTGACATCGATGGAGCGGTCGTAGACTTCGAGCGCGTGCAAGCGCGAGCGCTCGAGCAGTTGATCACGCGTCAGCACCCTTTGGGGTGCCGACAGAAATGCGCACAAGAGGCTGAACTCGCCGTTGGTGAGCGGGATCACATTGCCTTCGGACGACAGCAGGCGGTGGAGCCTGAGGTTCAGCTCCCAGCCGGAAAAACGATAAGCACGGATCGACTCGTCGGGCATGGGTGGTGACTGTGCGGCCTGCACGCGCCGCAGGATGGCGCGGATGCGCGCCAGCAATTCGCGCGGGCTGAACGGCTTGGTGACGTAGTCGTCGGCGGCGAGCTCGAGCCCCATGACGCGATCCGCTTCCTCGGTCTGACCGCTCAGGATCATGATCGGCACCTGCGACATACTGCGAACGCGGCGTGCCAGTTCGAAGCCGTTTTCGCCCGGCATGCGCAGATCGAGCAGGATGAGATCCACCGGCTCGCGCTCCAGCACGTTCAGCATCTCGGTGCCGCGCGTCACTGCGCTGACCCGGAAATCCTGCGCCGTCAGATAGTCGATCAAAATCTTGCGCACGTCCGGGTCGTCATCCAAGGCGAGTATGTGCGGCGTGACTGTCTCCATCCGGCCAGTCTATACGGCGCGCAGCAAGGCGGCGACGCGGCGGGCCAGAGGTTACAACTGAAACAGCCCTTGCCTGCCAGGACATGAACGCTCAAGCGTCCTGCGCCACAATCTTATCGGCCCATATGGATGCTCCCCGTGACCCGTTCGATTCGCCTGCCTTGCAGCGCCGCGCCTGGCCAGTGCGCCGGCAGTGGACGTTCGTCACCGCCTCGGCACTCATCGTGTTAGGCATTCTAATCGTCGTCTATTTCACCAGTCTGCTGTTCGGCGGCCGGCATGACGCGAGCGCAGAGCCTGTTTCCGTGGTGCCCGGCAGCTTCAAGCCTACGGCGCGGCAGTTGCGCACCTTTACGGTGGAGACGGTCGCGACGCATGCTTTCGCCAGCCAGGAACTCACGGATGGCAAGATCGCCTTCAACGGTGATCGTTCGACGCCTGTCATCTCGCCCTATTCGGGCAAGGTGCTGCGGGTGAACGCGAGTCTCGGCGATCGCGTGCATGCGGGCGCGGAGCTCGCGACCCTCGAAGCCAGCGAATTCGTGCAGGCACAGAACGATCTGCGGGTGGCTGCCACGCAGCTCAAACTGGCGCGCACCAGTGCAACCCGCAAGGCAGCATTGCTCGAGGCAAAGGGTGGGAGCCTCCAGGATGTGCAGCAGGCGCAGGCCGATCTGAGCGCGGCGTCGACTGCGCTCACCGCAGCGCGCAGCCGGTTGCGCATACTCGGCCGCAGCGACGCCGACATTGCGCGACTCGAGCGCACGCCGACCATCGAGCTCAATGCGACCTTGTCCGCACCGATCGGCGGCGTGATCGTGGATCGACAAATCGGTCCGGGCCAGTACCTGCAAGCGGGTGGTCCCGCGCTCTTTACCATCGCCGACCCCGCGAGCGTCTGGCTGGTCGCGAACGTACGCGAATCCGATGCCGGCGCGGTGCGGCCCGGCCAGCAGGTCGACGTCCACGTGCTCGCCTATCCACAGCGCAGCTTTACAGCGCGCATCGCCTACGTCGCTGCCATGCTGGATCCGAGCACGCACCGCCTGCCGGTGCGCGCCGAAATAGACAACCACGACGGCGCCTTGAAGCCTGACATGTTCGCGAGCTTTCGCATCCGTACCAGTGAATCGAGCGATGCCGCCGCCGTGCCTTTGAGCGCGGTCATCTATGAAGGCGACGCCGCGCACGTCTGGGTGTTGGACGCCACGGATCGCCTGGACTTTCGCGCTGTCAAAGCCGGACGCGACGACGGCGGCTTATTGGAAATCACCGACGGTCTGCGGGCCGGCGAACGCGTCGTCACGCGCGGCGGTTTGTTCATCGATCAGGCGGCCACACCCGCCGCGACATGAACGCCGTCGTAGCCTTTGCGCTACGGCAGCGCGTGCTCATCGTCGTGATGCTGGTGATGGTGCTCATCGCCGGTGCAGCTGCATTCGCCGTACTCAACATCGAGGCCTATCCCGACCCGGTGCCTCCTTTGGTGGACATAGTCACGCAGAGCACCGGCCAGTCTGCCGAAGAAATCGAGCGTTATATCACCGTGCCCCTCGAAATCCAGATGGCGGGTATTCCCAACGTGCAGGCCATCCGCACCATTTCGTTGTTCGGTCTCTCGGACGTGAAGGTGCAATTCACCTATGACTTCACCTACCAGCAGGCCGAGCAATGGGTGACGAATCGCCTGTCGCAACTCGCGCCGCTGCCCAATCAGGCGCAGCCGCAGATCTCGCCGACCAGTCCGGTCGGCGAGATATTTCGCTACCAGGTGGTCGGACCCCCGCACTACCCGGTGACCGATTTGAAAACGCTGCAGGACTGGGTATTGGAGCGGCGTTTCAAGGCGGTGCCGGGCGTCATCGACGTGACCGGTTGGGGTGGCAAGACCAAGACCTACGAGATCGCCATCGATCAGCACAAGCTCGTGGGCTACGGCTTGTCGGTGCCACAGGTGTTGCAGGCGCTCGGCAATGCCAACATCAACGTCGGCGGGCAGACCGTCGACTTCGGTGCGCAGGCCGCGGTGGTGCGCGGGGTCGGCCTGATTCATTCGATGGATGACATCCGGCACACCCTGATCAGTCCCAACCAAGGCTCGCCCGTCACCGTGGGCGACGTGGCTGACGTCAGGATCGGCAGTCTGCCGCGGCTCGGCGTCGCAGGCTATGGAGAAGTCAATGACATCGTGCAGGGCGTGGTGTTGATGCGCCGGGGCGCGGCCAGCATTCCCACCATCCAGCGCGTCGAAGCCGAGGTCGACAAGGTGAACTCGAGCGGCATCCTGCCGCCCGGTGTGCACATCGAGCGGCTCTACGACCGCAGTGACCTAATCAAGGTGACCACACACACGGTGCTGCACAACATGGTGGCGGGCGTGGTGCTCATCTTTCTTCTGCAATGGGCCTTCCTCGGCAACCTGCGCAGTGCCCTCATCGTGGCCATGACCATTCCGTTTGCCCTGTCCTTCGCGATCGGTCTGCTGGTGCTGCGTGGCGAGTCCGCCAACCTGCTTTCGGTGGGCGCCATCGACTTTGGTCTCGTGGTCGACGCTACGGTCATCATGGTGGAGAACATTTTCCGTCACCTGGCCGAGGGCTCGGCGCTGATGGGCCAGGGGCCGAGCGCCCTGCATCGCATGCGGACCAGCAGCGGCTTCAGCGGCACCACCGCCATCATCTCGATGGCAGCGACCGAAGTCAGCCAGTCCATTTTCTTCGCGGCTGCCATCATCATCGCGGGCTTCGTACCGCTGTTCACGCTTTCCGGCATCGAAGGCCACATCTTTGGACCCATGGCGAAGACCTATGCCTATGCGATCGCGGGCGGCCTGGTGGCGACCTTCACTGTGGCGCCGGCCTTGAGTCTGCTGCTCTTCAAGGAGAAGGTCGAAGAGCGTGACACGCCCTTGGTGCGCGGCCTGCGCTTCCTGTATGAGCCGGCACTCGAATTCGTGCTGGCCAACCGCGTGCTGGCGTTCGGCCTGTTGGCGCTGCTCGTGCTGCTCGCTGCGTTCGCGCTGCACGCGCTCGGTCTCGAATTTTTGCCCAAGCTCGAAGAGGGTAACCTGTGGGTGCGCGCGACGTTCCCGCAATCCATTTCGCTCGAAGAGAGCGATACCTATGTGAACCGCATGCGCGTGCTGATGACCCGGTACCCGGAGGTGCAGTCGGTGATTTCGCAGCACGGCCGGCCCGACGACGGCACCGATGCCACCGGCTTCTTCAACGCCGAGTTCTTCGTGCCGCTGAAGCCCTTCGACAGCTGGCCGCGCGGCGTGACCAAGGAAACGCTGACTCAATCCATGACGCAGGAACTCGGCCAGGATTTCCCCGGGGTCGATTTCAATTTCTCGCAATACATTCAGGACAACGTCGAGGAGGCTGCCTCCGGTGTGAAGGGCGAGAACTCGGTCAAGGTATTCGGCAATGATCTCGAGACGCTGGAAAAGACCGCCGACCGCATCGCGGCGGTGCTGGCCAAGGTGCCCGGCATCACGGATCTCGCCGTATTGCGCTCCCTTGGCCAACCCACCATCCGCATCGATGTAGACCGGGTGCGCGCCGCGCGTTATGGACTGTCCACCGGCGACGTCAATGCGGTGGTGGCCACTGCGGTGGGCGGTGCCCCTGCAGGCGATCTGTACGAGGGTTCGAGCGACCGCCATTTCGCCATGATGGTACGGCTGGCAGCGCCGTATCGTGCCGATCTCGAGGCCATTCGACGCGTGCCGATCAATGCACAGATCACGCTCGCCGACGTGGCGGACGTGCGCCTGGTGGCCGGCGCCGCGTTCATCTATCGCGAACAACAGCAGCGCTATGTGCCGATCAAATTCAGTGTGCGCGGCCGCGATCTGGGTAGCGCCGTGCTCGACGCGCAGCATGCGGTCGAGTCGCAGGTGACGTTGCCCGGCGGCTACCGGCTCGAGTGGGTGGGCGAGTTCGGCAATCTGCAGGAGGCGATCGGGCGCCTCGGCGTTGCCGTACCGTTGTCCATCGCGCTGATCATCCTGCTCCTGTATCTCAATTTTGGACGGCTGCGCGAAGCCCTGCTCGCGGCGAGCGTCATTCCCATGGCTTTGCTCGGCGGTATTTTTGCGCTCTGGGTCACGGGGACGCCTTTCAGCGTGTCGTCCGCCATCGGCTTCGTGGCTTTGTTCGGCATCGCCGCGATGGACGGCATTCTGATCGTGTCGTACTACCACCTGAGCCTAGAGTCGGGCATGAACCTCATCGATGCCATGCTGCACACCTGCCGCACACAGCTGCGGCCGGTCACCATGACGTGCATCGTCGCCTGCGTGGGCTTGCTGCCGGCGGCATTTTCCACCGGCATCGGCTCGCAGGTGCAGCGGCCTCTGGCGCTGGTGGTGGTGGGCGGCATGCTGCTCGCCCCCGTTTTGATTCTGCTGATCCTGCCGCTGTTGGTCCTCGTGTTCTCGCGCGCCCAGCAGGCACACGCGTGAGATTTCGCGCAGTCGGCGCAAGTGCGGTCGCGCTCGGGATGTTGAGCGGTGGATGTATCGGGCCCCACTTTTACAGGCCGGACGCACCGCACGTCGAGCGCTTCACCGAGGCACCGCTGCCGGCGGCGACGCAGCCGGCCGATGCTACCGCGCAGGCGTTTCTCGCCGAGCAGGACGTGCCGCGCGACTGGTGGAAGTTGTTCGGCTCGGCGGACCTCGATGCGCTGGTGGCGACGGCATTGCGCGCCAACCCGGACGTGCTGGCGGCGCAGGCGGCGTTGCGCCAGGCGCGCGAGAACACGGCGGCGCAGCGCGGCAGCTATGCACCGGCAGTGCAGGCGAGTTTTCAGGCGCAGCGCAATCGCGATGCCACCGGCGTATTGAGTCCGAATCTGAACTCGGGCACGCCGCTCTACGACCTGTTCACGCCGCAGGTACTGGTGAGCTATGTGCCGGACATCTTCGGCGCGAACCGGCGGCAGGTGGAGTCTTTGGCCGCGCAGGCGGACGCGGCCCGTTACCAATTGGACGCGACGTATCTCACTTTGGTGGGCAACGTGGTGGCCGCCGCTTTTCAGGAGGCGGGACTGCGCGGTCAGATCGAGGCGACGCAGCGTGCTATCGCGCTCGAGCAGGAGTCGC
>CAZZZU010000030.1:39709-40359 GCA_964658805.1 uncultured Steroidobacteraceae bacterium | reverse complement strand
TCAACCCGGAAGCGGGCTGGTGGAAATCCGTCAAACTGTAGCTGACTTTGATGCCACCGACCCGCTTCGAACCATCACTCAGACGCCGGATCAAGCGCGCGATGCGCCGACCCCGTTCATTCATGCCCACCGCGAGCACTTCGACCCGATCGTTGTGCATGAGCGCTGCGGTATCCGCACGTGCCAGCACCAACGGCGCAGAGCCGTCGTCCGGCAACACCAGCACATCACCGTTGTTGCGGCCGCGCACACGACCCGCGACACGCTCGCCTTCGCCCGCCATGGCAAAGCCGTTCGGGCCCTCGATGGCCTGGCCATCGCGAACCATGGCCCCGAGTCGTTTCGCCAAGGCATGGCGCTGCGAATCGGAATCCAAGCCTAAGCGTTTGCAAATGCGCGCCGCGCTCAAGGGCTCCGGCGCTTCCGCGAGATGCTTCAAGATGAGCTCGCGACTCGCGATCGGATCCGAGTAGCGGGATTTCTCGAGTTCTAAATTGGGATCTTCGCGACGCCAGTCAGCGCTGTTTTCAACAGGCCGTTCAGTTTTAGTGCGCCGCGGACCGCGTGGGCCACGTCGTGTCATGCGGCCGCAAGCGTATCAGTTTTGCGGGCCGCCCGGTGCATATTGACCAAAAGACGCGGGCGCGGGG
>CAZZZU010000030.1:0-39699 GCA_964658805.1 uncultured Steroidobacteraceae bacterium | reverse complement strand
TCGATGGTGACGCAGCCGGCGGACGGGGAAACAGTCACCAGCAAGCCCACGATCCAGGACAGGTCGATATCGCCCATCGCGTGCGCGACACGGCCGATATACAGCGGCGAGGAAATAAACGGCACTTCAACCAGAATTCCGAGGACATAGCAGGAAATCGCCGCGCCATTCACCCGCCCATAGATGCCGCCATCGTGACGAAAGAAAGACGCGACGTCATACCGTCCGTGGCGCAGCAAGTAGTAATCGACCAGGTTGATCGCCGTCCACGGCACCAGCACGTACAGCAACATGAGGATGAATTGTTCGTAGTCCCGCATGAAGGTGTCCTTGCTGAACAGCGCAGCACCGAGCGACAACAGCAGCACGCACAGCGAGATTACCCCACGGGCGCGGGCCCCAGGTGCCCAGGCAGGAATCAAGGTCTGGCCAAACGTCATGACGGCCAACGCCCCGCAATAGATGCACATGGCCGTAGCCGATGCGATGGCCACCGAAAATATGATGAGAATCCACGGCGCCAGCGGCCCCGTGATGTCCGCAAGACCCGCGATCAGCTGGCCCTGCGGCGCCGTAATCGCCACCACCACGCCTAAGATCATCGGCAGCAGCGAACCCAGCACGCAGCCCCAGTAACTCGCCCAAAAAGCCGGTCGCGCGCCGGTGTCAGCCGGCATGTAACGCGAGTAGTCCGACACGTACGGGCCGTAGCCGATCTGCCACAGCGCCGCCATGGAGACCGCGCCCAGAAAACCGCCCCAGCCGAATTGGTTACGGGTCAGAAAATCGTCCGGCAAGCCGTGCACCCAGACGATCCAGGCGGCCGCGGCCAGAAGCGCAATGCCGCCAGCCCACGACATCACGCGCGCATAGGCATGAATCAGGTCATACCCATAGATCGCGGCCACCAGGCCGATGATGCCGATGCCCGCAATGCCCGGAACCTCCGAGAGCGCGGGCCACTGGCTTGCGACCGCCTCGCCGGTCAACACCAGATTCGAGGCCGTGAACCCCACGAACATGAAAAACACGATGCCGACCACCAGCAACGAACCGATCGAACCAAACTGCCCGCGCGTCTGGACCATCTGCGGCACGCCCAATGTCGGTCCCTGCGCGGAATGCAGCGCCATGAAGACGCCACCCACCAGGCTGCCAAGCGTCGACGCGGCCACCGCCCAGAGAAACGGCAGATGAAACGAGGTGACGGCCAGGCCACCCGTCACCACCGTCAATAAAGTGAGATTCGAGCCAAACCAGATCGTGAACAGATCGCGCGCCGTCCCGTGACGCTGGTCAGGGGGGATGGGACGGATGGTATCAATCTCGAGCCCCACGACGCGTTCGCGATTGTCCATGCCGTTCCTCGTTGACAAGCTTAGGGTCTGTGCGTACATTTCAGCGCCTCTTCAGCAGGCAGCCCCTCTCGCCCAGGTGGCGGAACTGGTAGACGCGCTGGTTTCAGGTACCAGTGGAGCAATTCGTGGAGGTTCGAGTCCTCTCCTGGGCACCAGCTGCACCATCGCATAGAAATCAATTGCTTGGAAGCGCCGTGCCGGCAAGCTTCAACTGTTCGGGCGCGCCGTGCGGCGAATGCCGCTTGAGGTCAGGAGGGTTTCGTCCGCGACCCGCACCATGTCACGGCCCGCATGTTTGGCCACGTACAGCGCCGAGTCAGCCCGCGCGATGAGTTCATCGAGTGACTGCGTGTGATTGTCGTCGCTCGCCACCCCCGCGCTGACGCTCACGCGTAGGCCCGCACCGGACGGCGGCAATTCGATGCGCAAGAGCCGCGTCCGCAGCCGCTCGAGGGTCGACAAGGCGAGCGCCATGGTGGCTTGCGGCATGATCAGCAGAAATTCCTCACCGCCCCACCGACCCAGTACGTCCTCGGCACGCAGCGCCTCGCGACTGGCGCTCGCAAACTCTTTGAGCACCTGGTCCCCGGTGGCGTGTCCGCAGCGATCGTTGATGAATTTGAAATGATCCAGATCCATCAGCACCACGCAGATCGGTAACGATGCATTCTTCGCATCGAGCAGTAACGCTTGCGCCATTTCGGCGGTACGTCGACGATTCGGCAGTTCCGTCAAACCGTCGATGTTGGCAAGCCGGGTCAACTGACGCCGGTAGCGCAGTGTCACGATCAAAAAATAAACCAGCAGCACGATGGTCACCAGGCCGCAAAAGACCAGGATCGCATTCCAGCGCAATTGCAAGGCTTGCCGCGCCGCCCGTTCCTCGCTGATGTCCAACTCGCGCTTCAGAAGCGCATTGGTTTCGATCTCGCGATCGGTCTGAAATTCGGCCCGCAGCGCCGCGGCCTGGCGTCCATGCTCCCGATCGTTCGCCACCACGTAACGGCGCACATACTCGGTCAGATCGCCGTAGGCCTCCCTATAACGGTGTAACGCGGCGTTGCTGCGCGCGCGCCATTCGTACAGCGCCGCGATGCGCGTCGGCAGCAGATCCGCGCCGCCCTGATCCAGAACCTCGTTGAACATCGACACGGCCACCTCAGGATGGCCTTTGGCGAGCTCGATGCGGGCGAGCAAGGCTTTCGCATCTTTCGCCTCGTCGGAATACCTGGATGCCGCAAACACGCGCAGCGCATTGCGGCAAGACTCCGCCGCACTGTCCAACTGTCCGAGTTCGATGCGCGCCTCGCATAAACGCACATCCGCGAAGGCCACACCCTGTGAGTCGCCGAAGTGTTCGCTCAAGCTCCGCGCATCCTGGAACTCGTCGATCGCCGACGCATATTTGTTCAGCAACGACAAAATCCGGCCGCGCAGGAAGCGGTCGACCGACAGCTGCATGGTGGCGTTTTGTGCGATGTCGCCGGCAATCGCTTCCGCGTTGTACACCAGCGCCTGTTCGTAATCGCCCATGTTGCGCAACACGGACGACAAGGTACCCGCCGCCAGCACACGCGCCTCAGCGAATGCAGGATCCTTGCTGGCCCGATACGCCTGCGTCAGGCTGCTGATGGCGAGATCATCATGCCCCGCGCGCGACTGCATCAAGCCGCGACCGATCAACAGGCACGTGTCCGCCAGCGACCCCACCGGCTGCGCCTTGTGCGCCGCCTCGATCGCCTGGTCAGCCGTCTCGATATCAGACTCGCCGTACACGTTCATCGCCAGTGTCGCAAGCAAATCCAGGCGTACCGGGTCGTCGATGGCGGTGGCGTACTGCAGTCCCTTGGCGACTGCCGCCCGCGTATCGGCAACGAGTTCGAGGATGCTGAAGGCCTGCGCTTCGATGGAGTACAGCGCCGCGAGTCGCCGGCTGTCTGGCCGTGGCGCTTTGAGTTCGGCATCCAGTTGAGTACGTAGTTCCACGAGCGCCGCATTGGCGTCCCGCCCCACGTCGCCTTGCAGTGCCCGCAGCGCAGGTTCGCGCATCGGCAAGCAAGCGGCTATGCTCAGGGACGGAATCGAAGCGCAAGCGGCTAACAGCACGAGAAACAGCCGCAGCGCGGCCTTGCGCAAGACACGCAGGCGGGAGTGACGATCCTGGCACATGACTCGCGCTACGCTACGGGGTTTCCCTGCGTTGCACACCCGCAAAAGGCACGCCTTGCTAAATCCTCATGTAACTTATTCAAATTTTTTTCCTCGCTTCGTGACCCGCGTGAGCGAAGGTCGTATTCTAGTGACGCATGTTTCGTTTGTAATAATTGATCGACAACTACTATAAGGATTGATTACCTCCATGAGTGGCACCTTTCTGGACCGCGAACACACCGTCGCGCCGCCCGGATACAATCGTTTTCTGGTCCCGCCCGCGGCCTTGGCCATTCATCTGGCGATCGGTCAGGCCTACGCTTTCTCAACGTTCAATCTACCCTTGACCAAATTGCTGGGTCACACCCAATCCGGTCCCGGCGATTGGAGCCTCAAGGACGTCGGCTGGATTTTCACCATCGCGATCGCCGTCCTCGGCTCATCGGCCGCACTCTTCGGCGCCTGGATGGAGCGGGTTGGCCCGCGCAAGGCCATGTTCGTCGCAGCGCTCTGTTTCAGCAGCGGATTTCTCGTCTCGGCGTTTGGCATCCACACCCATCAGTTATGGCTGTTGTATCTCGGCTATGGCGTGCTCGGTGGTTGCGGTCTGGGGATCGGTTACATCTCGCCAGTCTCGACGCTCATCAAATGGTTTCCGGACCGGCCTGGCATGGCCACCGGCATGGCCATCATGGGATTCGGCGGTGGCGCACTCGTCGCGGCGCCGCTGTCCGTAACGCTCATGAAGCACTTTGAGACCGCGACCTCCAGCGGCGTGATGGAAACCTTCGTCACCATGGGCGTGATCTATTTCATGTTCATGATGATCGGCGTAGTCGCCGTACGCGTGCCGGCATCCGATTGGAAACCCGCCGGATGGATTCCTGCCGCCAAGCCGCAACAAATGATCACCAGTGCCAACGTCGCAGTCAGCGTCGCCTGGAAAACCCCGCAGTTCTGGTTGCTGTGGATGGTGCTATGCATGAACGTGACGGCCGGCATCGGCGTCCTCAGTCAGGCATCACCCATGATTCAGGAAATCTTCGCGGGGCAGATCACGCCGATTGCGGCCGCCAGCTTCGTCGGACTGTTGAGCGTGTTCAATATGGCCGGTCGATTCTTCTGGGCTGGCACATCGGATTACATCGGTCGGCGCAACACCTATGTGATCTTCTTCGTCCTCGGCATCATCTTGTATTTCTCGATACCTTCTTTAGGCCAGTCCGGTTCCAAGGGGCTGTTCGTTGCCGCCTTCTGCGTCATCCTTTCCATGTACGGTGGCGGCTTCGCGACGATACCCGCATACCTGCGGGACACCTTTGGCACGTATCAGGTCGGTGCCATTCACGGCCGGCTCTTGACCGCCTGGTCAGTAGCGGGAGTGGTCGGCACGCTGCTCATCAATAATTTGCGCCAGTACCAGATCGACCATGGCGTCGCTAAAGCGCACGCTTACTCGACTACCATGTACGTCATGTGCGCATTTCTGTTCATCGGATTGATCTGCAATCTAGCAATGCGACCAGTCAATCCCAAATACCATTTCAAGGCGCCGGCCACCGGAGGTAAAGCATGAAGGCACGAATGACAATATTATGGGCGCTGGTAGGCGTCCCGCTCGCATGGGGCGTCATCAAGACGCTGCAGAACGCAGTCAAGCTTTTCAACTAATCGACGGACCTCATGCACATCAACATCAGCCTCGCACCGTTGGCGGCGCTCATCGCCGGCATCCTCATTCTGGTGATGCCCAAGCTGCTGAACTACATCATCGCCCTGTATCTGATCGTCGTCGGCCTGCTCGGCCTGTTTGGAACCGGCGGCGCCATCCACTTCAGGTAGCGTCACCGCGCAGCGCGGTCTGCAGCTTCACCCCATCAGGGCTGCCGAGACCGGTGCATGCATCCCACCCCGTTGCCGCACTGAAGTCGCCGTTGTTGCCCACGGTGATATCGTTGAAGGCCGCGGCATGGCGATACAGGAGTGGATTGAGATAGCCCGCCGGCTTGCCCGCGGCCTGATTCAACAAAGCAATCAACCCCGCCCAGAGCGGTGCAACCGCACTGGTACCGCCGATCACCGTATCGGCACCGTCGACGCGTACGCGATAGCCCGTTTCAGGGTCGGCATCAGCCGCGACGTCCGGCACGCCGCGCTTGCCGAGTGCGGTTTTCTGTCCTTTTGCATTCACCGTTTGCAAGCCTTGCTGCCAGGCTGCCAGCGGAAAAAAACTCGATACACCGCCGCCGGTAGCGCCGTTCCCGACGCCGTTGTTCCAGACTTTCTCCGCCTCCAAGCCTTTGCTGCCTGCAGTCACGCTGGTGCCGCCGCAAGCCAGTGCAAACGGGCTGGATGCAGGAAAATCGACGTGATCGGCGCCATCGGTCACGCCATCGCTCGAGCCATTGTCGCCGCAGGCCACACATACGCTGACGCCGAGCGCCGCTGCCGTTTGAAAGGCACTATCCATGGCCGTCATCGCCTGGGCCGTCCAGGAGGATTCGGGACCGCCCCAGCTGATCGAGATCACCGACGGCTTGCGCAGCGGGTCGTGAATGGCGGTGGTGATGGCATTGAGAAATCCTGCGTCGGTATTCGGTGCGAAGTACACCGCGATGCTCGCCTGCGGCGCAATCGCACCCACGACTTCGATGTCCAACATGACTTCGCCATCCGGTCCATTGCCGTCGCCGGTGGGCGCATTCGTCGCGTGGTCCACTGACACCGCTTGTACGGTGGGCGTCGCCAGACCTAACTCCTGGAAGTAAGCATCGAGATCGTCGGGACGAAAACCACCGCCCAATTCGATGATGGCGACACACTCGCCCTGGCCCGTGCCTTCGGGAAAGTCATATAACGACGCAAGCTTGGTGGGTAAGAACGACGTCGCCGCCGCACGCGCCGGGCGCCACCCGATGTTGCCAAGCCGCGGACGGACGCGAAAATGCGGGTTCGCCTGCGAGCGATTGTCCAGGCCCAGTACCGCGAGGACGATGCCATCGAGTTCCTGCGGTAGGTGCACGTCACCCTCGCGTCCGCGATAGCTCCCGCCTGCCAGCACCATATGATGCAACTCGACGTTGAATGCCTTGCAGAATTGTTCGGCCGTACCCGACAGCACGACGACGCAGCGCGCCGCATCCTGTTGCACCACTTGCAACTGATAGCTTGACGCAAAGGCGATCACTGCTTTGATATCCCCAGCGTCGGCGCCATGCCGCGCTGCGTAGTCTTCGCGACTCAAGGTCGTCGGTGCTGACGTCGCGGAGCCCAGCACCACCGCTCGCTGCGTAAACTCATGCAAGCTGCGCCGCCGCAGCACCATCGTCACTTCAAAACGTTCTGTCGGATCCGTGGGCCCCGTCGAGCGGGCCCCGACGACAGCACTACGTTGGCTGCCGGCAAGACGAAAATGCGCCATGGGTCACTCCAGTGTGGCTAACTTCAGTCGAAGGGATTGCGTCGGATAATGGTCTGGTCCCGTTCCGGACCGGTGGAGATCATGTTGATCGGCACCCTGACCAACTGCTGCAGATACTCGAGATAGCTGCGCGCGTTCGACGGCAGATCCTCATACCGTTTTATGCCCACGCTGCTCTCTTTCCAACCCGGCAATTCTTCATAGACGGCCTCGCAGCCGCCAAACTGTTCCGATAACAACGGCGGCGCCTGGCTTACCTGGCCATTGATCCGGTAGCCCACGCAGACGCGAATGGTATCGAGCCCATCGAGCACGTCCAGTTTGGTCACGCACAATGAGGAGCAGCTGCTGTGCACGATGGAACGCCGCAACGCCACCGAATCGAACCAGCCGCAGCGCCGGCGACGGCCGGTCACCGCACCAAATTCATGACCGACGCGCGACAGATGCTCACCAAACTCGTCGAACAGTTCGGTTGGAAACGGTCCGGCGCCCACGCGCGTCGCATAGGCCTTGACGATACCGAGTACCTCGTGCAGGCGACGCGGTCCGAGTCCCGTGCCGGCCGCCGCGCCGCCGGCAGTGGTATTCGACGAGGTCACATACGGATAGGTGCCGAGGTCAACGTCGAGCATTGCGCCTTGCGCGCCCTCGAACAGGACGTTCCCCCCGTCGATGCTCAACTGCTCGAGTATGCCGGTCACATCCGCAACCAATGGTTTGACACGTTCGCCGAGCGCGAGCGTCGTCTCCAGCGTTTGCTGAAAATCGATCGGCGTCGTCTGGTAATACTTCTGTAGAACGAAATTATGGTAATCGAGTATCTCGCCGAGCTTCGAGGCGAACCGCTCGCGATGAAACAGGTCCGCAACGCGTACCGCACGGCGCGCCACCTTGTCCTCATAGGCAGGTCCAATGCCGCGGCGCGTGGTTCCGATGGCGTTGTCGCCCTGGGAAACCTCCCGGGCGCGATCGAGTGCGATATGCGACGGCAGGATCAGCGGACAGGATGGACTGATCCGCAACCGCTCGAACACGGGTACACCTTGCGCGATCAGGTGATCGGCCTCGGTGAACAATGCCTCCAGCGACAGCACCACGCCGTTGCCGATCAAACATTGCACGCTCGGGTGCAAGATGCCGGAAGGCAGCAACGACAGCACCGTTTTCTTGCCGTCGATGACCAGCGTGTGGCCTGCATTGTGGCCGCCCTGGAACCGCACCACGGCCTGCACCTGATCGGTCAGCAGATCGACAACCTTACCCTTACCCTCATCGCCCCACTGCAACCCGATGACCACCAGGTTCTTACCCATTGCGTGCCACCCAGAGCAACGCCAAACCCGCCATCATGCTGATGAGTCCGCCCCACCGGAGTTGCGATGGCTCCGTCTTGGAAAGCTTCGCCATCAATCGTTGCGCGGCGGCCGGATTGACGAACGGCAAGATGCCTTCCAACACCAGGTACAAGGCGAACGCCCCGCCCACGTAACGCGCCAGTTCCGACCAGCCAATCTCCATAGTTGCTCGGCTCTAGCGCTGCGGCGGTTGCGGCTGCGTCTTGTTGAAGTACTTGAAGTAGGCGCTGTCCGGGGCGAGCACCAGCACGTCGCCGGTGGTGCCGATGGCATCACGGTACGACTGCAGACTGCGATAAAAACTGAAAAACTCCGGATTCTTGGAATACGACTTGGCGTACGTTTCACTCGCCGAGGCGTCGCCTTCACCGCGAATCTGGGCGGCCTGCCGCCCCGCGTCCGCAATGATCTCGGTCTGCTGCTTGTTGGCATCCGCCTGGATCCGCTGTGAGGACTCCACGCCTTCCGCGCGCAGTTTCGCGGCTTGCGCCTTGAACGACGCACGCATGCGCTCGAACACCGATTCCTGCACCTGCTGCGGCAGGTCGATGCGCGTGATGCGCACGTCCACCAGGTTCACGCCCAGCTGGTCCGCCGAACTGCGCGCGTTCTTCATCATCGCGTCCGTGAATTCAGCGCGATCCGTGGTCACGATTTGTTGCAAGGTACGCTTGGTCACGACGCTCTTGATGCTGTCCTTGATGACTTCGCCGAGACGGTCGTTGGCCGAATCTTCCGCACCGCCGGTCGACTCATAATAACGCCGCAAATTTGCGATGCGCCACTTTACATAAAAGTCGACGTTCAGCTGTTCCTGCTCGCTGGTCAGGAAGCGTTCCTGGCGATACAACTGGGTGACGATGCGCTTGTCGAAACGCGTCACCTCGTTCACCAGCGGAATACGAAAATGCAAACCCGGTTCGTAGTCGGCCTTGACGATTTCGCCGCCCACCGACTTGATGGCCATCTCGCCTTCCTTGACCGTGAAAACGCTGGATCGCACCAGCAGCACCAGCGCGACGACCCCGATCAAAATGTACAACACACGATTCTGCATCAGCGCACCACTCCACGCGAACGCGCCGGGTCTTCGCTCGGCACCACCTGCACTTCCGGAATGCGGCTCGCCGGCGTGCTCAACAAATCGTTCGGCAGCGGCGCCAGGGCACTGGGCGCAAACAGCTTGTCGAGCGGCAGGTACATCATGCTGTTGCCATTGCGCGTATCCAGCACCACCTTGCGGGAACCCCGGTAGATCCCGTCCATGGTTTCGATATAGATACGTTCCCGGGTCACGGCGGGCGCGCGCTCGTATTGACCGAGAACCTGGTCGAAGCGGCTGGTCTCGCCCTGCGCCACCGCCTGCACCTTGGAGCGATAAGCCTCCGCGTCGATGACTTCCTTCGCCGCAGCGCCGCGTGCACGCGGCAGCACGTCGTTCCGATAGGTTTCGGCTTCCTGCTGGAAGCGCTGCCGGTCCTTGTCTGCCTTGATCGCATCGAGCTGCGCCTCGCGCACGGCGTCAGGCACGTTGACCCCCGTGAGGTTCACGTTGACGATGGCGATGCCCATGTCATAAGCGTCCAGCGTCTTCTGCAGCAAAAACTTTGCCCGCTCGGTGATCGCCGGATCATAAGCGAGCGCCTTGTCCAATGACGCTTGACCCACCGCCTCGCGCATGGCGCTCTCGCAAATCTGGGCGAGCGTCTCCTCCGGCGCACGTACCCGGAACAGAAACTTGACCGGATCGGGCTGGGTGTACTGCACCGCTGACTTGACCTCGACCAGATTCGTGTCAGCGGTCAGCATGCTGGCGTCGTCAACGACGCTGCTCTGCTGCGACACATTGACGATCAAGCGACGCTCGATGGGCCAGGGCAGATGCCAGTTATAGCCGGGACCCGTCGTATGCAAATACTTGCCGAAGCGCAACACCACCGCGCGCTCCTGTGCATCGACCCGATAGACACCGCTACCGATCCAGACTGCTGCGATCAGAAGCAGGATGCTGCCGAGACCCTTGCCGAAGCTCGCCGACCCCGGCCCCGCGCCCAGACCGCCGCCACCCCGCCCGAACAAGGCGGACAGCCGCCGTTGCAGATTTCGCAGCACATCGTCCAGGTCGTTTTGCGACGACTGCGGACGATTCCAAGGATTCCGCTTTTCCCCACCGGGGTCATTCCAAGCCATGAAGTACGCCTAATGATAAGAGCCGGGCATTCTAGCAGCCACGGCGCAAGGACTCACGGGCCGCTTAAGCGACCTGCTGCTGAAGAGCGGCGCGCGGGTCGAGCAAAGTGACCCCCGAGGCGCTCACTATCTTCGACAGCGCCTTGTCGTCGAGTTCCACCTGAATGTCCCAACTGCCGTCGTCACACTGCGCCTCGTGACGAACCGCGTTACGTCCATACAAATCGGAGCGCATCGCTGCGGCTGCCAGCGTCAGGTGCAAAGTGCATCGGGTCAGATTCGGGCGTACCGCATGCACGATCGCCTCACGCAATGCGTCGATGCCGGCGCCGCTCGAGGCAGATACCCAGGCCTGCGAGGCAAGGCCGGACGCATCGTGAACGACGCCCGGCCCTTCCTCCAGCAGGTCTATCTTGTTGAAGACCAGCAGCTCGGGCAACTCGCCGGCACCGATGCCGCGCAGCACCTCACGCACCTGCTCGATGCGCTCGTCGCGTTGCGGGTCGCTGGCATCGACCACGTGCAGCAATAGATCGGCTTCGCGCGCTTCCTGCAAGGTGGAGCGGAACGCTGCCACCAACTCGTGCGGAAGCGCGCGCACGAATCCCACCGTGTCCGCCAACACCACCTCACCCACACCCGCGAGTTCGATGCGTCGCACGGTCGGATCGAGCGTCGCGAACAACTGATCCGCCACGAAAGTGGCAGCGCCTGTCAGGGTGTTGAACAACGTCGACTTGCCGGCATTTGTATAGCCGACGAGTGCCACGGTCGGTACCGGCACTTCGCGCCGGACGTGCCGTCCGGTGTCGCGCTGCCGGCCCATTTTTTCCAGACGTCCGCGCAACGTGCGGATCCGCTTGCCGATCAAGCGCCGATCGGTCTCCAATTGCGTTTCGCCCGGACCGCGCAGGCCAATGCCACCCTTCTGGCGTTCCAAATGGGTCCAGCCGCGTACCAAGCGCGTAGCGAGATGCGAAAGTTGTGCAAGCTCGACCTGCAGCTTGCCTTCGAAACTGCGCGCGCGTTGCGCGAAGATATCCAGGATCAACCCATTGCGGTCGAGCACGCGACGGCCCGTCAGCTTTTCGAGGTTGCGCTCCTGACTGGGCGACAGCGTCTGATCAATCAGCACCAGATCGGCATTGTGTTCGTCAGCGCAGGCGCGGATTTCATCAGCCTTGCCGGAGCCGACGAAATACTTGGGATCGGGCCGCTGGCGCATCGCAGTGATGGCGGCAACCTCCACGGTGCCAGCGGACGCGGCCAATGCCGAAAATTCCGCCACATCGCTCGGATCGACCGGTTGACCGATGCCCACGCCGACCAAAACCGCGCGTTCGCCACCCTTCGGACGTTCAAATAACTGCAGAGCGAGGCTCACTCAACGATAGCGGGTTCCGTTACTTCGCCGTCCTCACCCGTCGGCAAACGCACGTTGCGCGCCGGCACCACGGTCGAAATGGCATGTTTGTACACCATCTGACTCACGCTGTTGCGTAGCAGGACCACGAATTGGTCGAACGAATCGATCTGCCCTTGCAGCTTGATGCCATTGACGAGATAAATGGAAACAGGGACACGTTCCTTGCGCAGCGCATTCAAAAACGGGTCCTGGAGAGACTGGCCACGGGCCATGGGAAAACTCCTTATTTTTAGTGTCGTTCGTACATGCCGTACCACTTCCGTGCGTCACGGGACACATACTCAATTAATGCTAGCACAGCGCCGTAAATGATCGTCATCCCAATGATCAGCCTTCCCGCCGCGCCACCCCGCCGGTGCGTGACAGTGCGGCGCACAGAAGGTGCGCGACATCCCGGTGCATCGAATCAAACCACAGCGCGTTTTCGCGCTTTCGCAACCACGTCAGCTGACGCTTGGCGAGTTGACGAGTTGCCGCTATGGCCTCCTCTATCGACCGATTCAACGTATTTATTCCAGACAAATGACGCCACAACTGTCGATATCCGACCGCTCGCATCGCGGGATGTTCCGCAGTCAGATCGCCGCGTGAAAATAGATGCGCGACTTCGCCTACCAAACCCTGCTCGATCATCGCGTAGAAACGCGCGCCTAGCCGTGTGTGTAAATCACTGCGTTCCGACGGCGCAATAGCCAATTCAATCACCTTCACGTCAGCCAATGCCGACACCCGCTTTTGTTGCAGACTCGTGATGGTTTGGCCGGTGAGTTCGAAAACTTCCAGGGCGCGCTGAATACGCTGTGGATCATTGGCGTGAATACGCCGCGCCGCGGCTGGATCGATACGTTCAAGCTCCCGGTGCAGGCTAGCCCATCCTGCCAGAGCGGCCCGCGCGTCGAGAGCAGCGCGCAGTGCGAGATTCGCTTCCGGCAAACACGCAATTCCGTGCGTGAGCGCATGGAAATACAACATGGTGCCGCCGGTCAGCAGCGGCCTCCTGCCCCGTGCCCAGATCTCCTGCATCGCCGCCAAGGCATCGCGTGTGAAATCGCCCGCCGAGTAGCTGGCGGCAGGATCGCGAATATCGATCAGATGGTGCGGGGTCCGCGTGCGCGCCGCTGCGCTCGGCTTTGCCGTGCCGATGTCCATCCCGCGATATACCAGTGCCGAATCCACGCTCACTATCTCGAGGTCGAATTCATCGGCCAGCAGCAGTGCCAGATCGGATTTACCGGCACCGGTCGGGCCCATGAGGAAGATTGCCTCCCGCCCCTCGGCCATCAACGGCCCCTGAGAAATAACCGATCCAACTCCGCCATCGACAACCGCACCCACGTTGGCCGGCCGTGGTTGCATTGATCTGCACGCTCGGTCCGTTCCATCTCGCGTAGTAACGCGTTCATCTCGGTCACGCTCAAGGTGCGCTGCGCCCGCACGGACGCGTGGCAAGCGGTCGTGGCAAGCAGGTGGTCGATGGATTCCTCCACCCGGCGCGAATGGCCCTGCTCGACCAGATCCGACAAAACATCTCGAACGATCCTGCCCGGATCTCGCGTCGCCAAAATACTCGGTACGGCGCGCAGCGCCAGCTGTTCCGGACTCAAGCGGGCGACTTCAAAGCCCAACGCATTGAATTCTGACGCATGTGCTTCCGCGACGTCGGCCTGCGCCGGCGTGACCCGCAAGGTTTCCGGCAGCAGCAACTGCTGCTGCGCCGTTTCACCGGCCAGTACTTTCTTCATGTTCTCGTACAGGATGCGCTCGTGCGCTGCATGTATGTCGACCAGCACCACACCTTGCGTCGTCTGCGCAAGAACGTAAACCCCGTGCAGTTGCGCAATGGCATAGCCGAGCGGCGGCTCATGCACGGGCGGGTCGCTATACGCCGGCGGCACCGCCTCCGCCAGCCTACCCTCCGGCAAGACAAACCGCTCCTGCCGGCGCATGGGATACGCCTGCGCATTACCGCTCAGCCAATCGAGCCGGGCGCTGCCGGCCGACTCCTGACGCGGTGTGGTGCCCGCAAGCGCCGTCTCCAGCGTGCGAAACACAAACTCGTGCACCCGGCGCGAATCGCGAAAGCGCAGTTCGAGCTTCTGCGGATGCGCATTCACGTCCACCATGGCGGGATCCATCTGCAGATATAAAAGATAGGCTGCGAAGCGACCGTGAAACAGAACATCGTGGTAGGCAAGTCGGGCCGCGGCGACCAGTACCTTGTCGCGCACGAAGCGGCCATTCAAAAAAGTAAACTGCAGGTCCGACTGACTGCGCGAGAAAGTCGGCAACGCAAGCCAGCCCGACAGCTGCATTGATTCGGTGCTGTGATTGAATTCGAGGACGTGCGCCGCAAATTCCTCTCCACAGATCTTGGCGACGCGCTGCAGACGTGTGCTCGACTCCGCCGCCGGTGGTAACAACCACACCGGCTTGCCGTTGTGCACGAGCGCGAACGTCACGTCGAAGCGCGACAGTGCCAGGCGCTCGAACATGCGCACGATGTGCTGGTATTCGGTGCTCTCGGTGCGCAGGAATTTGCGACGTGCCGGCACATTGAAAAACAAGTCGCGAACTTCGACGCTGGTGCCGGGCGGATGCGAGGCCGGCGTCACGGCTGCCAGCCTACCGTCGTGACATTCGAGCGACCAGGCATGCGCCTCGGCTGCGGTTCGTGACGTCAGCGACAGGCGCGACACGGACGCAATGCTCGGCAGTGCCTCGCCGCGAAACCCCAGCGTCGCCACATGTTCCAGTTCATTGAGCGAGGCAATCTTGCTGGTGGCATGCCGCGCGAGTGCGAGCGGCAGCTCCGCCGGATCGATGCCGCTGCCGTCGTCGCGCACGCGAATCAACCCCAGGCCGCCGCGTTCCAGCTCCACTTCCACGCGCCGCGCACCGGCGTCGAGCGCGTTCTCGACCAGCTCTTTGACCACGGATGCCGGCCGCTCGATCACCTCGCCGGCGGCGATTTGACTGATGAGCGTATCGGAAAGTAATTGGATGGGCACGGGGCAGGCTCGCTGGCCGCGCATTTTCGCACAGGCCCGGTGCATCGTCGGCGCTTTGCGCGAGTGCGCGGCGCTAGTTTCCGGTGCCGCCGGCGCCGGCGGTCGCCAAGACCGGGTGCGTGTCGGCCACCAGCGCCGCAATCCGCGTACCCACGGGCGGGTTCGCATAAAAATAATCGTGTAATCCCTGCAGGATCGAGGCTGCAATACGCGCCTGCTGCGGCCGGGTCTTCAGGCGCGACTCTTCCAGCGGATTCGAAATGTAAGCGGTCTCCACCAGCATCGACGGGATATCGGGCGACTTCAACACCATGAAGCCGGCTTGCTGCACCTGACGACGATGCACCTCGCCTGCGTGGCTGAGTTGCGCAAGCACCCTGTCTGCCGCGTCCTGACTGGCATTCAGCGCCGCCGACTGAGACAGATCGAGAAGGACCGAGGCAAGCACGTTGCTCTTATCGTCCAGCGAGACACCCCCGATCAGATCCGCCGCGTTCTCACGATCGGCCAGCCACCGCGACGCTTCGTTGCTGGCGCCGTGCGGAGACAAGATGTAAACCGAAGCGCCTTCGATACTGCGATCCCGCACCGCGTCGGCATGGATGGAGACGAACAGATCCGCCTGCTTGACGCGTGCGCGCTGCATACGTTCCCGAAGCGGCACGAAGTAGTCGGCATTACGCGTCAGCACAGCCCGTAGGCCCGGTTCGGCATCGACCTTCGCCGCCAACTCACGCGCAATGGCGAGCGTCACGTCCTTTTCACGCGTGCCGTTTTTCCCGATCGCACCCGGGTCCTCGCCACCGTGACCGGCATCGATTGCAATGATGAGATCGCGCGCATCGCGCGGCGCATGCGCCACCTTGACCGGCGGGCTGCTCAAGGTCGCGCTGACGGACGTTGCCGGGACGGGCATCGGTGCCGCGGCAATGCTGGCTACCAGCCGTCGTGCCGGGGGCATCGCAGCAGTCGACAGATCGAGCACCAGCCGGGCGCTTGCACGCCCCTTGCCGCCGAGCAACGTAGTCTTGAGCCGCACGGCCTGATCCACTTCGAGCGCCAGACGCAGGTCGCCGGTTCGCGATTGGGATAGGTGCATCTGCTTCACCGTGCCGCCAATCGCCGGGCTGTGCGCCGCGGTGCCGAGGTGGGTATCCTTAAGCTCGAGGACCACACGCTCGGGCTGATGCAACACGCTGACATGATGTGCAGCGCGTGCCGATAAATCGAGCACAATCCGTGTGTTGCGCGGCGTGGTTGACAGCCGCATCGCACGCACCTCGACCGCTTGCGCCGTAGAGAAAGCCAGTGCCGCAAGGGCAGTCGTGGCGATTCTTAAAATTAAACGGTGCATAGCCCGGTAAGCTAACGCGTCCACCATACCTTTTTCAAGCTAAATTATATACATAGGCGCCTATGCTCGCTTGGAGATTGAGCTTCGCCAGCCAGGCCCGCCCGGCGCTGTTGACGGCCTGGACATGTGCTTCGCGTGCATCGTTGCGGTAGGCAACCAAGATGTTCAGGTCTGGCGGCGGGATCGCGTCACCGCCCCGTTCCGGCCATTCGATCAGCAGCAGGTGCTCGGGGACCGTGAGGTCGCGCAGGCCCAGTTCCTCCACCTCGAGCACCGAGCCTACCCGATAAAGATCGATATGGACGCATGTCAGCGCGCCGGCCGAGTACGTATCCACGAGGGTGTAAGTCGGGCTGCGAATCGTGCCGGTCACGCCGAGTTCGCGCAGCATGGCCCGTGCGCAAGTGGTCTTGCCGGCCCCGAGCTCACCGCGCAGATACAAAACTCCGCCCTGTGCCGGTAGGCTGCGGGCGCACGCAGCACCGAGCGCCATGGTGGCCGAATCATCGATCAGGTTGAGGTGCAGCACGGTCTGACGACATTATACGAGCCATCCCATGAATGCCCCATCCCCTATCCCCGAACCTGCCGCGTTGCTCGAGCATGTGCGTCGCTGCGCGGACGCGCTGGGCTTTGCGGATATCGGCGTCGCCGGCATCGACCTGTCACCCGACGAGGCTCGATTCAACGATTGGCTCAGTGCCGGCTTCCACGGCGAAATGGAGTATATGAGCCGACATGGGGTGGCGCGCTCGCGTCCTGCCACGCTGCTGCCCGGCACCGTGACCTGTCTCAGCGTACGCATGAACTACTGGCCGGCGAAAGCCGCTGACGCAGCGAGCACACTCGAGAATCCGGCAATCGCATACGTTTCGCGCTACGCACTCGGTCGCGACTATCACAAGGTCATGCGGTCACGCTTGCAAAAGCTCTGCGATCAGATTCGCGAACACGTAGGTCCTTTCGGCTATCGGGTCTTCAGCGACAGTGCGCCGGTGTTGGAGAAACCGCTGGCGCGCAATGCCGGGCTGGGATGGATCGGCAAGCACACCAATCTCATCGATAAGGACAGCGGCTCCTACTTTTTCCTGGGCGAGATCTACCTCGACATCGCGTTACCGCCGAGTTCGCCGGCCAGCGCACACTGCGGCACCTGCAGCGCCTGCATACCCGCCTGTCCGACCGGCGCCATCGTTGCGCCCTTCAAGCTCGACGCGCGCCGCTGCATTTCTTACCTGACCATCGAGTTGAAAGGCTCCATTCCGGTCGAATACCGCCGCGCGATCGGCAATCGCATCTATGGATGCGATGACTGCCAGATCGTGTGTCCGTGGAATAAATTTGCGCGGCCGAACACGCATCCTGACTTCGCGGTACGGCACGGCCTCGACTGCGCATCGCTGGTCGAACTCTTCGACTGGAGTGCCGCCGACTTCGCAGCGCGGACCGAAGGTAGTGCCATCCGCCGCATCGGTCATGAGCGGTGGCTGCGCAACATCGCGGTGGCGCTCGGCAATGCGCCGAGCAGCGATGCGGTGCTGCAGGCGCTCGAGCGGCGACGCGGGCACGACTCGGCGATGGTCCGCGAACACGTGCAGTGGGCCATCAGCCAACATTCCCGTTAGCTTCCGGGCAGCAGGCTGCTCCCGACAGGATTGAAGAAAAAACGCCCGCGCCGCGCCTTGGCGACCTCAGCAAACAGGAGTTGATAGTCGGTGTCATTGTTGACGGTGTCGATCGCGGCCGAGTTGACGATGAGCAGCGGCGCCGCGTCATAGGTATGAAAAAAGCGTGCATAAGCTTGGGTCAGCTTTTCCAGGTAAGCACGCTCGATATGCTGTTCGTAGCGGATGCCCCGTTTGGCGATGCGATCCATCAGCACGTCGACCGGCGCCTGCAGATACACCACGAGATCCGGCTTTGGCGCATCAACCACCACTCGGTCGTACACCTGGTCGTACAGCGCATACTCCGCGTCATCCAGCGTGAGGCGCGCGAACAGCTGGTCCTTCTCGAGCAGATAATCCGCGACGCGTACCTCGCCGAACATATCCTGCTGCCGCACATCCTCGAGCTGACGCGTGCGTTGAAATAGAAAGTGCAACTGGGTCTGCAGCGCCGCCGCGCGCGGATTCTTATAGAACCGTTCGAGGAAGGGATTTTGCTCCGCTTGTTCGAGAATCAGCTGGCCGCCGAACGATTGGCTCAGGCGCCGCGCCAGACTGGTTTTACCGACACCGATCGGGCCTTCGACAACGATGAAACGATGCGCGTCAGGTGCAGCCATGCAGTTAAGGCGACTCCAGCAATGCAATTCCCGACGGGTCTACCCGAGACTTGAGCTCGCGCACGATGCCGTGTCCCGGTATCTCCAGATCTGGGGCGATATCGGCCAGAGGATACAGGACGAAGTTGCGGGTCGACACACCCGGATGCGGCACCGTCAGACCGGGTTCATCGATGCTTTCGCCCGACATCCAGATCAGGTCGAGATCGATGCTGCGGGGTCCCCAGCGATTCTCGCGCACGCGGCCCATGTCGCGCTCGGTGCGCAGCAGATGCTCAAGCAGGGCGCGAGCGCGCAGTTGGGTGATGAGCCCCGCGACCGCATTGACAAAGGGTGGTTGATCCTGCGGACCCATAGGCGCCGTCGCATACAAATGGGAACGTCGCACCAGCCGCGTGTCGGGCAGCAACGAGAGCAATTCGTACGCGCGGGTGACCTGTTCGACGGGCATGGCAAGATTGCTGCCCAACGCAACATAGGCAGGACGCCAGTAGACCTGCATCGTCAGCTGCGGGCCGCTCCGCCACGCCGGCGACGCCGACGGCGTCGGGTGCCACCGCCGCCCTCACCCCCCGCATCCTGCGGCCGCGCCTGCACCAGGGCGACTCGATCATCGTGCGGCAGCAACTGAATGTCGGTCCACCACTTGGCAAGCTCCGGATCTGCAACGCCGGCTTGCGCCCGCAGCAGGAGAAAATCGAATGCCGCGCGAAAGCGCGGATGCTGCATGATGGAAAGCGCCTTCACACCGCTCCGCCGGTTGAACCGCGGCTGCAGTATCAGCACCTCGCGCATCGGCCCGGAAAAGCGTTTCGGAATCGAAACGCGTGATTGCTGCGCACGCAGCACCGCGTCGCAGGCCTGCATCAACACCATGAGATCGGGTGACGGACCCGCCTGGCGCTCATTGAGTTCGCGCAACACCGCGCTCCACAGCAACACAGCGAACAAAAACGTCGGCGTTACGGGTTTGTTCTCAGCTACGCGCGCATCCGTGTTGGCCAGCCCCATTTCCAACATTTGCTCCGCATACGCATAAGGGGGCAGCGCAAACGCCGCAGCCGGCATCGGGAACAGATGCTGAAACAAGCCATAGTGTTGCAGCAGCCGAAAGGCCTTCACGCCGAATCCCGCCAGAAACAATTTGAGCACCTCGTCGAACAACCGTGCCGCCGGCACACCGTCGAGAAGATGGGCCAGGCGCTTGATAGGCTGCTCGGTAACGGGATCGAACGTAAAATCGAGCTTGGCTGCAAAACGCACGGCGCGCAGCATGCGCACCGGGTCTTCACGGAAGCGAGTCTCAGGATCACCGATCAGCTTGAGCCGGCGCGCCTTGACGTCGGTTACCCCATCAACGAAGTCCCAAATCGAAAAGTCTTCGATGTTGTAGTAGAGCGCGTTGGCGGAGAAGTCGCGGCGCCAGACATCCTCTTCGATGTTGCCGTAAATATTATCGCGCAAAATGCGACCGCGTTGATCGAAGGCCCGATGCTCAGAATCAGCTGGCGCGTACTGTCCCTGTCGCTCCTGAGAGCGCGGCACGCGCTCGGGCGCGGCTTCGGCGCTTTCATCCGAACCGCCTTCCTCGTCATCGGGGGTGCCACCCACCTCGGCCTCCGGCTCCTCGCCGTCGTCCTCGGCGTCTTCGCGCTCCGGCGCCGCAGCCGCTCTGAACGTGGCAACCTCGATGATTTCGCCGCCGAAATGAACGTGCGCCAGACGAAAACGCCGTCCGATCAGACGGCAGTTGCGAAACAGGTGCCGCACGTCCTCCGGCAATGCATCCGTTGCGATATCAAAGTCTTTGGGTCGAACGCCGATAAGCAGATCGCGGACTGCGCCACCAACCAGAAATGCCTGATAGCCCGCCTCCTTGAGACGATAGAGCACTTTCAGGGCATTCGAGGAGATCGCAGAACGCGATATGGGGTGCTCCGACCGAGGGACGATGATCGGGGCGCGAGGGGTGGTGGTCGAATTCAAATAGCGATTCCGTGCAATCCGGTGCGGGTTGCGCTTGAGTCCAAAAAATTGGTCCGTATACTACCAGCCCTCTTGGGTACCTGTACCCATAGATCCGTCCAGTCCGCTCCCTTCGTCTAGAGGCCCAGGACACGGCCCTCTCAAGGCTGTAACACGAGTTCGAATCTCGTAGGGAGCACCATCATATACAAGCACTTACAAAAATACGGTCTTCGGTAAGTCTTTCGATGATGGATATGTTGTAGAGGTTGCCAGTCGCGTGGGTTGTTGCGGCACCGGAAAAAGGCGCGCCCACGACGCTCCTGCCCATGAGAGTTTCCCAATAAAAGGCATCCTTTTCGAGAATGAGAGTTCGATCACTGGGCAGCATGGGCGCCGCGCGCACACTTCGCTTTGCTGATTGCTGAATCAAAGCTTACTGCCCAGGTCAAGCGTAGGAAAAATTCATGTGCCATAAATTATTACGGGTTTCTGTAGCGTTGGGTGCTCTGTGGCTTTCAAACGGCAGTCAGGCCGGAGATCTTGGTATTCATGTGATACTTTCGGGACAGGTGGCTCCGGGAATTTACGGACAAGTTCAACTTGGCGCAGCGCAGCCTCAGCCACCCCTTGTCTATGCCGAACCCGTGCTGATTGAATCTCGGGACGTGGCCCCGCAACCGGTGTATTTACACGTACCACCGGGGCATGCCCGCAATTGGCGCCAGCACTGCCATGAATACAACGCGTGCAATCGCCAGGTCTACTTCGTGCGGTCAGATGAGTATTCGCCAGACTATGAACAACGTAGCCATAAGCATGGCAATAAGCACACGGACGACGATCGCGGTCGGGATCGGGAAGAGCACGGCAATCATCACGATGACTAAATAACGTCCATCCGGGGATGCCATTCGATGCGAGCCGCATCGATAGCTATTGGCGGGCGATGATCGTTCCTGAAGAGATGACCGCGGGCTCGACGCAGACGAAGGTCAGATCCTCTTGCTTCGGCAACCAGGTGTGCGTACCCGATTCAGCAGAGTGTCTGAACAGGAGTTTCTGACCCCTGCCATTGCAATACGTGTTCGCCGCGAGCAGCGCTTTGGAGTTGGTTGCCGCCTGCGATTCGAAGGGCGCCCCAGAAACCTGCAGACGGTACGTGTCCTGATCGACCGCCGCTACTTTCGGCGGCGCGGCCGCGCAACCACCGAGCGCGATCAACGCTATGCCAATAATCTTGTTTCTAAAGCGGCGCATCGGTGTCTCCGTAATCGAACGTCACCAACACCTTATCGCGGCGCCTATTTCAGGGAAGTGATCGCCGGCACTTTCGACAACTGGCGCACGTGATGTGCTTCACGCGCATCGTGTCGCCGCCAGTTATGTCAATCGACACTGGTTAACGTAACCCCTGGACAGCTACACCGAAGCGATACACGTTCTCTCCGCCACGGTATCCCGTCACGATGATCGCGCCCGTAGCAAGCAGCAAAACCGTCACAAACAACCACGACGGGCGTGAATCTTGTGCTGCGCCAGCGCCGCGCCATACCGCCACGAGCAGGATCAGCAAGGCGGTCAACATGGCCCACTTCATATGCAGCGAAATCGCCTGGCGCGCAGGTACGGAGACATCGAGGCCGATGACAGCAGCGAGCCCGGTCGCGAGTGCGAATAAAACCGAGACTGCACCCAGGCACAGATTCCATGTGCCCACCGTCGCAAGTGTCGCGGCCCACGTCTCGCGCCGGATCAGACGCGCAGCCACCAGACACGCTGTCGCAGTCAGCGTCAGCGCCAGGGGAAAATGCACCACCATCGGATGCCATGCGGGCATGGCGCTCATGGACTCAAGCTACGGTCGCTGCGCAGTCGTGCCCGCCACCAGGCCACGGCATCTTCCAGTCCCTGCCGCAACGGCACGGCCGCACGCCAACCCACCTCGCTGGAAAGGCGCTCGAGCGCTGGCAACAGCACTGCCGGTTCATTGGCGGGCGCTTCACGCCCACCCATCCGCACCAAATCACGACGATTCACCATTCGTGCGATGACATCGACGATTTGCCCAAGGGTCACCGGCTCGGCCGAGCCGATATTGACCGGACCCGTGACCTCGCTATCGAGCAGATGTGCAAACGCGCTGCCAACGTCTCGCACATCGAGAAAACTTCTGACTTGACGGCCATGGGTACATAGCGCCGGACAGCCAAGCAGCAGATTTCTCACCACGGCGGGTACCAGCCGATCAGCATGTTCGTGCGCGCCATATTGGAAAAAGATCCGCCCCCACGCCGAAGAACGCCGCGCGTGCGCAGTGAGTTGATCCAGCGAGAGGCATAGCGCCGCCTTGCAATCCACATAAGGGATACCGGGCGGCGCCAGCGGACTCGCGCGCTCGTCGCATACCCCGACCTGACGCCAGTCGTACTCCGCGCAAGTTCCCGCCATCACCACCCGTTGCCCACCCATGTCGATGAAGCGCTGTAGCAGATGACGACTCGACGTAAGCCAGCGCGCGTTGTCCGGGCTATGCCAGTACACGCCAGGCGTCGCGATCCACGCAAAGTGCAACAGGTGCGAGGGTTTCACTGCAGCGAGCAACGCGTCGATGCACGTTGCATCGAGGAGGTCGCACCTATGCAGGTGAGCGCCCTCCAACTCTGGCAGGGGCGCGAGGGTGACCGCGGAGACGGCGTGCACTTCGTAGCCCAATGCGCGCAACGCAGGCACACTGCATCGGCCAATGAAACCGCGGGCGCCCGTCACCAGCACCCGTTTCACGTCAGGACGCTCCGTCCAGAAATGCATACGCGGCATCGCGCGGCGACATGACCGCAGGCGCGAATGGCCAACCGATGCCGAAGGCCGGATCATCCCAACGGACGCCGCGTGCCTGTGCCGGCGCATGGGGCACGGAGATCATGTAATACACCTCGGCGGCGTCGGTTAGTGTCAGAAAACCGTGCGCCATACCGGGCGGAATGAACAGAGCTCGATGATTCTCCGCTGACAATTCAAC
Organism: uncultured Steroidobacteraceae bacterium; assembly: GCA_964658805.1. Lineage (GTDB taxonomy): Bacteria > Pseudomonadota > Gammaproteobacteria > Steroidobacterales > Steroidobacteraceae > Bog-1198. The sequence continues at coordinate 16,159 of CAZZZU010000030.1, read as the reverse complement.
GCCGCACCAGGACTTGAAGGTTGCAGACTCCGGCCGCAGGTCGACGATCACGTCGAAAATGGCGCCGGCTGTGCAGCGCACCAGCTTGTGCTCGGCATGCGGGGCGAGCTGATAGTGCATGCCGCGCAGTGTGCCGCGCACCGTATTGAACGACACACTGCATTGACGCAGCTCGGGGCCAAGCCCCTGACCTGAGAAGTCGTCAGCACAGTAAGCGCGCGCAAAAAAACCGCGCTCATCGGCAATCGGTTCCATATCGACGAAGTAGGCGCCGCCCAGAGATGTCGGGCGTAATTTCATCGCGCCACGCTCGTCAAGGCAAGATTCGCACGGTCGGTACCGGCGTGACGAATTGCCCACCCCATTCGCTGATCATGTGCAACTGTGCCTGTATCTCCGTTTTAAGGTTCCACGGCAAAATCAACACGAAGTCCGGCTTGTGGCGCAGCAACTCATCGGGCGAAACCACCGGAATATGGCTGCCTGGGCAAAGCTTGTTCTGTTTGTTGGGATTGCGATCGGCAACCAGCGTAACGTCATCTGCGTTCACACCACAATAGTTGAGCAGCGTATTGCCCTTGGCAGCGGCACCGTACGCAACGACGCGCTTGCCGTCGCGTTTCGCCTCGGCAAGGAACTTCAAGAGATCGCTGCGGCAGGTCTCCACCTGTGCCGCAAACTGCCGGTACACATCGAGTGAATGCAGACCGGCAGCGCGTTCCTCACCGCGCACCGTTTGCAGCATGTCGCTGTCCGTCAGATCGGCACGCTGCGTGTGTGACGCAAAAATACGCAGAGAACCGCCATGCGTCGGCAGCCTCTCGACGTCATAGAGACGCAGACCATGGCGGGCAAAGACCTTTTCGATGGCGTGCAAGGACACGTAGGAATAATGCTCATGGTAAATCGTGTCGAACTCGACGTGCCGGATGAGCTCCAGCAGGTGCGGAAATTCGATGGTCACACTGCCGCGAGGCCTGAGCAGGCGCGCGATACCCGCCACGAAATCATTGAGCCGCGGCACGTGCGCCAGCACGTTGTTGCCGATGATCAGATCTGCACCGCGCCCTTCAGATGCAAGTCGTGCCGCCACGGCTTCGCCAAAGAATTCGACCAGCGTCGGCACACCGATTTTCTCTGCGGCGGCAGCCACCGTGTCCGATGGATCGATGCCAAGGACAGGGACGCCGGCGCTCAGGAAGTTCTTGAGCAGATAGCCGTCGTTGCTGGCCAGTTCCACCACCAGACTCTCAGGGCCGAGTGCGAACCGGCGCGTCGCCATTTCACAGTAACGCGCCGCATGCGCCAGCCACTCATCCGAATACGAGGAAAAATACACGTAGTTGCCGAACAGTTCTTCCGGCGCAACATCGTAGTCGACCTGTACGAGCTTGCACTCTACGCACACCTTGGCGCGCAGCGGATAGGTCTTCTCGCCGACGATATCCGCCGGCGAGGCCAGAAACGCGTTGGACGGGGGCTGCATGCCAAGATCGGCCATGGTCACGGACAGCGCGCCGCCGCACGCGCGGCATTGGTTTACAACTCCAACCATCTGCTCACTAACCCTCCCAGATCTTCCAGGGTGCTTTGCCGCTTTCCCAAAGTTCGTTTAATGCCTGTTTGTCGCGCAAGGTATCCATGGGTTGCCAGAAGCCGCGATGCACCCAGGCACTCAGCTGACCGTCGTGCGCGAGGCGTTCCATGGGCTGCTTCTCCCAGACCGTGTCGGCGCTGTCGATCAAATCCAGGACACTCCTGTCGAGTATGAAAAACCCGCCGTTGATGAGGCCACCTTCAGCCTGCGGCTTCTCTTCAAAAGCGACGACGCGCGTCGCATGCGTAGCGATGCGACCGAAGCGTGCCGGCGGGCGCACGCAAGCCACCGTGGCCTTCAGCCCCTGTGCCTGGTGAAATGCAATCTCGGCGCTGATGTCGACATCAGACAAGCCATCGCCATAGGTCATGCAGAATGGTTCGTCTGCATCGAGGTACTTGCCGATCTGCATCAACCGGCCACCGGTCTGGCTGTCCTCACCCGTATCAACGAGCGTCACTTTCCACGGCTCGACGCGGCAGTCGTGGTACTCGACCTTGTTGCCTGCCATGTCGAAGGTCACGTCGGCTTGATGCAAGAAATAGTTCGCGAAGTATTCCTTGATCATGTAGCCCTTGTAGCCGAGGCAGACGATGAACTCGTTCACCCCGTGCGAGGCGTACAGCTTCATGATGTGCCATAGAATGGGCCGGGTGCCGATCTCGACCATCGGCTTGGGCCGCGTGCTCGATTCCTCGGCAATGCGCGTCCCTTTGCCTCCCGCGAGGATCACGCACTTCATGTCAGGCGACTCGGCAACGCCTGATAGCGTTCAATTTGACTGCGCGAAAACTCCAACATGTTCTCCCGTGCGGTGTGTGCACGATACCAGTCCACCGACCATGTCACCGTGTCGGTGACGTTCAGTCGTGGATGCCAGCCGAGCGTCTGCGCGGCGAGGGCTGATGAGAGGGTCAGGGCGCCCGCTTCCGGCGGGTGGTCACCGGCGTCTTTCTCCCAGCCGGGCTTGCCGCTGAAGCGCGCGCTGAACGCGTCGACCACCGCCTTCACGGTGCTAAAAGAGGCCGGCTCGGGTCCGAAGTTGACAGCATGTGGAACGGCGTCGGGATGCTCGATCATCGCCTGACACAATGTCAGATAGCCCGACAGAGGTTCCAGCACGTGTTGCCACGGCCGAATAGCGTCAGGATATCGCAACCGCACCGGCGTGCCGCCTGCCAAAGCACGCACACAGTCCGGGATGAGGCGATCAGTCGACCAGTCGCCGCCGCCAATCACGTTGCCGGCACGTGCACTCGCCAAGGGCGGTCCGTCACGGTAGAAGCTGTCGCGAAAACTGCCGGTCAGTAATTCTGCACAGGCCTTGCTATTGCTGTAAGGGTCATGGCCGCCAAGTCGATCGGTCTCGTTGAACGGTCGTCCCAGCCCAATATTTTCGTACACCTTGTCACTGGTCACGACCAGGGCGCACTCGAGCGCGCTCAAGCTGCGGCAGGCCTCGAGCACCGCTCCCGTGCCAAGCACATTGATCCCATAGGTACCCAGCGGATCACGATAGGACTCCCGCACCAGGGCTTGGGCAGCCATATGCACGACAACCTGCGGGTCGGCCCGCAGCACCGCGCGTTGCAACGTCGCCGTATCGCGAATGTCGCCGATGATCGAATCGACGCCGGCACCGCCGACGAGTTCGAATAAATTGGGCTCGGTATGCGGCGCGAGCGCAAATCCCGTGACCCTGGCGCCCAATTGCTGCAACCACAATGCCAGCCAGGCCCCTTTGAAGCCGGTGTGACCGGTTAGAAACACGCGGCGGTTCCGCCAAAAATCAGCCATGCAGGTATAATTTCCTCGCCATGATCAGCTACCAATCCGATGCCGAAACCCTGAAATTGCTGGGCAGCGAAACGCACCGGACGTACGTCGACAACACGCCTTTCCCGCATATCGTGATCGACGATTTTTTCGACCAGACAGTGCTGCGCGGCATTCTAGCCGAAGTGAACTCGCTCGACCGCTCGCGTCGCTACGCCAAATTCCTGGATCGCAAAACCGACCACAACAAGTTCGCCTTCTACCCCGATGCTGTCGGGCCTGAAACAGCCCGCTTGGTAAATTTTCTGAATTCGGGTCCCGTGCTGCGTTACATGGAAACCTTGACCGGGATCGATAACCTGATTGCCGACGCGTCCTGTTTCGGCGGCGGCCTGCACTGGATTGAGAATGGCGGCTTTCTTGAGGTCCATGCCGACTTCAATCATCTGAAAAAATACAACCTTGAGCGTCGCCTCAACCTGCTCCTGTACCTGAACGATGACTGGCACGACGAGTACAACGGTCAACTCGAACTCTGGGACCGCCCGACGATGACTTGCAAGAAGTCGATCGCGCCCATCTTCAATCGCTGCGTGGTGTTTTCCACCACCAAGGAATCGCTGCATGGGCATCCGGCGCCGTTGGCGACGCCGCCCGGTATCGCGCGGCGCTCGCTGGCGTTGTACTACTACACGAATACCTGGGAGCCGGCCGTGCAGGCGCATACGACCATGTATTACATCTCGCGCAATAACAAAGTGCGCGTGCGCGTGTCGCGCATCGTGCGGGGTTTTATCCTTGATTTGATTCCGCCGATCTTTCGCAAGTCATTTCGCGCCATCAAGCGTCTGATCAAGGGCGAGAAATTGACGGAGCTGTGGAATTGAAAAATCCGTCCAGCACGGATTGACTCCAGCGCGCGCCGTAGACCGACAGATGGTTGCCGTCGGAATATAAAGCGCGACCCTCGGCCGCGATGGCGCAAGGATCCCCGTCCGGGCAAAACTTACCGGCCGGGTCGATGATCGATATGCCGGGCGTCGCCACGCCGGGCGTCGCCTCCCCAAGCTCAATGACTTCATTGGCGGCGCTGCGACGCGCCTCCACCGCAGCAAAGGCACGGCGGAGTTCCAGGGGATCGCGACCGAAGTGGATTGCCTTGGCGAGCGCCGAGGGGACGTCGATGAGTTGCGGCGGGACCTGCTCGAATACCCACACGTCCACGCCCAGTGCCCGCAGTTCCCGGATGGTGCCTACAAAGGCTGCGCGAAAGGCCGGCAAGCCTACCAGCGGTTCCGACCCTGCCCGGGAGTACCCGAGCGTCAAATCTTGCAGTGTTTCCGAACCGCCACGCTCCCAGCCGTCGATGTAAGAGTCCCAGCGACTCACCAGCAGGACCTTGCGTAGCCGGTTGGTGCGAATCAGCGCCAGCACGCTGTCGCCGATGCGCTCGCAGGGATGATCGTCAACGGCACGCCGCACCGGCGCAGCGTGCAGCAAAGCGGGACAGCGACTGTAGGCCACAAACCACCCGGGCGTGCCGAAGCGCTTGGCCGCAGCATCGATTCCCGGCATCAACGCATCTGCATGACTGTCACCCCAAACGAGGAACTGCGGTTGCGCGCCGTCGGGGCCGAGTTTGCACACGGACGAGGCGTCGATACGATCGACGGGCGGCATGCAGCGCGCCCAGTCCCAGGTGTCGCGCTTACCCGCGGCGTACTGCAGCGCTGCACCGGAGAAACGTTGCGGGAAGCCGTCCGCGTTCACCATCACGATGCCGAGACCGCCCAGCGTGATCAGCCCGCCTGCGGCGGCACCGAAGACCTGACGGCGACCCGCGAGCACCGTGCCGGTCCGCACCGGCGTTTCGATGCACCGATAGGACAGCACACTCAAAACAGCGATCAACGCCAAGGCTGCGCAAGCTTCCAAGGGATGCATCTCACGGTCGAGCGCATAGCGAGCGAACGCGATTACCGGCCAGTGATAAAGATACAGGCCATACGAAACCAGGCCCACAGCAACGAGCGACCGCGAAGCCAGGAGACGTCCCAAACGGGTCGGTTGCGCCACGTTGGCAGCGATCAACACAGCCGCGCCCAGGCACGGCAACAGCGCAGCAACACCGGGGAACCGGGTACTGCGGTCGTACATCATATAAGCGACCGCAATCGCGGCAGCACCAAGCCACGCGCCTGCTTCGGCCAGCGGCCGCGGCAGAACGGTGAGGCGCGGCCAGAGCGCCACGACGCTGCCCAGCAACAACTCCCAGCCACGTGCGGGTAGAAGATAGAACGCCCGTTCCGGATTGCGTTGTACCAAGAGCACGCTCAGTGCAAACGAAAGCACGCACAGCAACGCAATACACAGAAGCGACGTACTCCGCGCCTTGCCGGCACCACGATGCATCACATACAACAGCGGTGGCAGCAAAAAATAAAATTGCTCTTCGACCGCCAGCGACCAGGTGTGCAGCAGCGGTCGCGTGGACACCGGATCAGCGAAGTAGCCGGTCGCCTGAGCAAACACGACGTTGGCGAAAAAGAAGATCGCGCCCTTGAGCGATTTACCGAACTCACGCAGGTCGTGGGGTACGAGCAAGATCAGCGCCGCAATGCTGCTCAAAGCACAGGTCACCAGCAACGGCGGCAGAATACGGCGCGCACGCCGCTCGTAGAATTCAGCGAACGAAAATGTGCCGAGCCGCAGGCGTTGCTGGATCAGTCCACTGATCAGATAGCCTGATATGACGAAAAATACGTCGACACCGACGTAGCCGCCCTGCACAGGGCCGAGGTTGAAGTGGAAGCAGAGGACGCCGAGCACCGCGATCGCGCGCAGACCGTCGATGAACGGCAAGTAGCCTCGCGCCGGATGCAAGCCCGCGGGTTGTGTCAGTGCCAATACGACTTCAGCTGCTCGAGGAACGGGCGCACGCCGCCCACCCCCGCTGCCCCGCCCATCTTGATCTGCCACACCCATGCACGGCTCAATCGACGCACCAGCATGAAGACATCCTTGTATTGGCCGCGCCGCTCCGTCGTGTAGGCGATCTTCAGTGCATCGCAGATGATGGCCACGGGCAGTTTGTAGATTCGGGTGCGCGCCACGAAGGGATCGCGCACCCGTGCGCGAAAGCGCTGATCCGTGATCAGCAGCCAGGTCGCCACCCGCTCCATGAGAAAGATTTTCATCTGCACGCTGATGCTGCCGCGATAGTGAGTCGGCGCACGCAGCAGTGCGCAAAGCGGATCGTCCTCGCGCTCCGCTATCGCGAAGATCTTCTCATTGACGTCGAGCCAGGCGCGCCAGAAGCGCGGCTTGGCCAGAAAATAATTGGAGTGCACGGTGTTGCGCGAATCGGAAACCAGTTCCGCCAGAGGCATCGGGCTGCCAATGCGTGCAAAAAATTGTGTCGCCACCTGTAACAGACCCGGATGCTCGGCATCACCGTGCTCGAACACGTTCCAATAGTAAGCGCTCTTATGGATGCTCGGACTGAACAGCATCACGTCCACATCCGATTCCACCGCGGCGATGAAAGAATTCACATCACCTGCCGACAAATTGGTCTTCAATTTGAACTTGGGTGACAGGAAGCCATAGAACGCTTCCTCGTCCAGCGTTTCCGACAACAGGAAATGGCGGATTGGCCAGTACTCATACCAGTCCGGCCGCGGATTGGCCGAGTTGTCGAGCACGGAGAACCCCGGGTCGAGATCGGCGCGCGGCGTGTAGTGATTCAATATTTGAAAGACGTGCGCCACGGGCATGGCGCGAGCATAACGCCTAACTCAGCGCGCCGCGAGCCGCGTCAGCAAGGCTAGGTAGTCGTGCTGATAACGGCTCATGGCGAAACGCTGCTGCACGAGTTCGCGCCCCGCAGCGCCCAATTCGGCGCGCCGCTCAGGAGAGATGATCAGCTTCTCGAGCGCCAGTTCCCACGCATCGAGCGAGGTCGCGTGATAGCCGGTCACGCCATCGATGACGGCTTCCGTGTTCGCGCCCACCGGTGAGGCCACACATGGCAGCGCCGCTGCCATGTACTGCAACAGCTTGAACGCGCACTTGCCGCGCGACCACGCGTCATCGGTCAGCGGCATGATGCCCATGTGGGCGCCCGCGAGCGACGCGGCTTCGGTGTCGCTGCTCCAGGCCACCGCCTCGATGGGCACGTCATCCCACGCCGGGAACGTCGAGCAGATCACGCGCAACTTCAGGTCCGCATGACGCCTGGCGAGCCGCGCAAGCGCAGGCCGGATCATCTCCACATAAATCAGGTTTTCCGGACTCCCGATCCAGGCAATGACTGGTGCGGCCGACGCGCCCGCATGACTCAACGTATAGCGTGCCGTGTCGACGGAGGTCGGCAGAATGACCACATCAGTAGCCGCGCCGCGCGCGACGCCGGCGAGCACCTCGTTGCCCGCCGCGACCGTATCCACTGAGCGGCAGGTCGCCATGAACTTGCGGCGCCGCCAAGCCGATTCATCTGGCATATCGCCCAAGCGGCGCGGTTTGCGCACGTAAATGGCATCATCGACATCGAAGATACGATGCCGCGTGTAGGCAGCCAGGAGCCGCGCCTCGATGCCGCTCAGCTTGATCTGATGCAGGATGACGACATCGGCCCAGCGCCAGAGCGCCCGCCTCTCCCAGGTTCGTAACCCATACCGGCCGCTCGGAAACCGTTCGGCGCGAACCGTCCAACCGACGGCGCGGAGCGGCCCGACCAGGCTCTGCATACGGTGGCGGAAAGAAGGTTGCGTCAGGTCATAGCCCAACAGCACCGCGTTAGGCATCGAAGTACCCCTGCAATGCGGCCACCGCCACCTGCACGCCATCTGCCAACGAAAGTGCGCGCGCGCGTGCCGACAGGGCCGCGCGCCCGGTCTCGTCAGCGCATACCGTGCGCACCTGCTGTGCGATGCGCGCGGCGTCGAGCGGCGCGTCGAGTGCGACGCCCGCCTGGACGCAGCGGGCGATGCGCTCTCCCTGATCTTTGGCAATGGGCACGCCGATGCTGGCACAGCCGCAGGCAATGGCCTGCAGCAGCGTCGAGCCGCCGTTAGCGACCACCACGTCGGCCATACCCAGCATCGCGTTCAGTCGCCATTGCGGCAGCACGGCCATCTCGTGCAGCAGCCCCGCGGCGTGTGTAGGCGGCCCGGCTTGCGGCGCAATCAACACGCAACGGATGCCGCCAGCGGCGAGCGCAAGGCCTGCGGCGCGAAACACGCCGACGGCATCGGGCGCGCCGGGATGTCCCGTGCCGCCGCCCGGCACCAGCAGCACGAATCCAGGCAATGGCAGCGACGGCGGGTCGAGCACGACATCAGTCGGTGCCGTGCGCGCCAGGATGACGTCGAGATACCGGATCACGGGCCGGCGCAGCCAATGCAGCTTGAAGCGTTCGCTCCACCGCAGTGGCCCTGCCGTGAAGGCGGGATACGCAATCCAGTGCTCATCGATGAGCGCCATCCAGCTTAAGCGAAACGCGCGGCGCCGCTGCCGCGGCCGCGCGCTGATGAACACGACATGGGCGCCGAGTCGGCTTGCTGCCTTGAGCTGCGCCGTGCGGCCGGCATTGTCGAACACCACGACGCGCGGCCGGAGTCGTTCGAGCACGCCGATAACAGCCGCTGAGTGGAACGTTGCTGACGAGGGTAGGAGCGTGGTAGCGAAAGGCGCGGAGCGCGCGTACGGCGCTTCCTGACTCAGGATGAAGTGCACCTCGAGCGTCGGCACGCGCTCGACCAGCGCCTGGGCGATCGCAACGCTGCGCATATATTCCCCCCTGCCGAACCGGCCCGACACGGGCACGAACACCAAGCTAGCCAAAGGCCGTGAACCACTGATCCAGAATCAGCAGGTACCAGGCGCGGCGGAAGTCTGCACCGACCGTACGTTTGAGAATCCCGCGCTCCTGCAGACGCGCGACGGCGTTTTGCAGCAGTGCCGGATTGCGTTTTATCCAGCTGCGCACCGGCAGACCAAAACCGGCCTTCGGCCGATTCAAATGACCCGCGGGCAGCCGCGGCTGCATGAGCCGACGTACTGCCAGCTTGCCGCGGCGCTGCGCCACGTCGACCAGCTGCGCGGTGTCAACGCTCAGCATGAATTCGACCAGCCGATGGTCGAGCAGCGGCGGCCTGACTTCGAGACTGTGCGCCATGCTGCTGCGATCCACTTTGGTCAAGAGTCCTTCGGCCAGATCGGTGTTCAGATCCAGCCAGCGTAAGCGTTGCAGCGGCGCCAGGTCCTCGCGCCAGGACTGTCGGTAGAACCATAGATAATCGTAGCCGCTCTCGCAAAAGCCCGGCCCAAGCATGTAGTCGATCTGCTGCTGCGTCATGCCTCCCATTGCTGCCGCATACGCCGGCAAGCCACGGCAGGCACGCCGTTGCATCGACGTGCCGAGCCGCGACAGCGGCGGCAGCACGCGCGCCAACGCGCGTTTCAGCAGCGTGGAACGGCCGCCTACACCGCTCCAATAGCGGGGATAGCCGCAGAAAATCTCGTCGCCACCTTCACCACTCAACGCGACCGTCACTTCGCGGCGCGCAAATTGCGCGATCAAATAGTTCGACCAGGCCGCGCTGTCGCCGAAGGGTTCATCGAAAATCTGCGGTATCAGCCGCAACGCCGTCGCGAAGTCAGCCCGCGGTGCCGTCATGTCCAGATGCGCGGTACGCAGATGCGCAGCGACGCTGCGCGCGGCGGCCGTTTCAGAACGTGATTCCTGTTCGAATCCGAGCGTATAGGTGCGCGGTGTTTGCAGGTAGTAAGCTGTCAGCGCTGAGTCGATCCCACCGCTCAAGAACACGCCGACCGGTACGTCCGACAGCGTATGCGCCGGGACCACCACGCGCAGCAGCGCGTCGAGTTCCTCGACTGTCTGCTCAGGGTTGCGGAACACTGTTGCGGCGGAGGGTTGCCAGTAGCGCGTGAGCGCAATGCGCCCGGCCTCCCAAGTGAGCATGTGGCCGGCCGGCAACTTCGAGATGCCGTTGTAAATGGTTTTCGGCGCGGGCACGTAGCCGTGAAACAGGTAATCGCGCACGGCGCTGCGGTCGACCTCGGGTGTGCCGAGCTCGAGCAATGCCTTCAGTTCCGACGCAAACGCGATGCCGTCCGGCAATGGCTTGTAGTACAACGGCTTGATTCCGAGTCGATCCCGCACCAACAGCAGTCGTTTGCGCGCGACGTCCCAGTGCGCAAAGGCGAACATGCCGGCAAGCCGGCTCAGGCATTGCGCGCCTTCGGTTGCGAGGAGATGTAACAGCACTTCGGTATCGCCGCTCGAGGTCCAGGGTCCGGGCAACGTGGCACGCAGGCTCTCGTGGTTATACAACTCGCCGTTGTAGGTCAGTATCTGGCTGTCCCATTGCATAGGCTGACGGGCACTGTCACTCAGGTCCTGTATGGCCAGCCGACGATGCGCCAATGCGACCCGCGGCGTGCTGCCAAGGTCCAGCCACAACCCCTCGCCGTCGGGACCGCGATGACGCAAGCGCTGTGCCATACGCGTGGCAAGCTCGGCGGAGGCCTGCGAGCCGATGATTCCGGCGATTCCACACATGGCGCGCAGTCTAGCGCGGCCCAACGCCATCTGGCGCTAGCCATGGGCTATTCATTCGTTTAGGGTGCGCAACGGAGCTGAACACATGGCAACACCCGCCGACGAACGACTACTACAACTGCTGGACAAGTGGCTCAAGAGCCTCGATCTGCACGTCGGGTATTCGTCCCTCGATGATGAGAAATACTGGCGCGTACAGCCATGGGTCGAACACCAGCGGCCGACGCGCTGGATCCTGGATCTGGCACGGCAGAAGACGCTGGCGCTGCGCGCCCAGGTGGAGGCCCGTATCGAGGCCGGTGACACGATGTTCGCCGATTCGCTCGAGCTCATGACGTTTCTCGCCAACCTCATTGGTTCCGAGCATATCGAGCGCTTCATTCCGGCAGCGGACAGCGAGAGCGAGCGCCCGCTCGGCGCCGTCGTCGCGGCCGCGTCCAAGCCCGCCGCGGCACCCAGCGAACCGGTGACGTCCGATCCAGCGCCGACCGGTACGCGCGAAATGCCGGGTTTGACGGCCGTGACCGCGACTCGCGAGATGCCGAAGTTCACGCCGCCGCCGCGCGCAGCGGCGCCCGTGGCGACGCCCACCGTGGCACGCTCCGAGCGCAAGACTTCGGCAGTCGCGGCGAAAGCGGCGCCTAAGCAGCCGGCGCGGAAGACGCCACCGCCGACGCCGCGCACGAGCGACGCCGTGAGCGAGAAGGTGGTGGCCGACGCGGTGCGACTCGTGCAATGGGGCCGAAAGTGGTACGAGCTGCCCGAGCTGATTGCGCGAATGGCGGACCGACCGCCATTGCCCGAGGTGCGACGCATACTGAATGACCACAAGCACGACATCGACGTGAAGGCCGGCAAAACATGAGCGCGCTAAAATAAAAACGAAGTTTAAGGAACCACTCTCTCTTCTGTGCGCTCAAAGGCGGCCATGATAACGACAAAAAGTCTCACCAAGCGCTACGGCAACAAGCTCGCCGTCGACGCGCTTTCTTTCTCTGTTGCACCCGGCGAAGTGCTGGGATTTCTGGGCGCCAATGGTGCCGGCAAGTCGACCACCATGCGCATGATCGCAGGCTTCATCGCGCCCACCTCAGGCCAGGTCACCGTGTGCGGCCACGACATCGAAGCTGCACCGGTGGCGGCCAAGTCCTGCATGGGCTACCTGCCGGAGGGCGCGCCCAGCTACGGCGAGATGACGGTCAACGAGTTTCTGAATTTCGTCGCCGACGTGCGCGGCTTGCGCGGCACGCAGCGCAGCCAGCGGCGCAGCGTCGTCATCGATCGTCTCGGCCTTGGATCGGTGACGGAACAGATGGTCGAGACGCTGTCCAAAGGCTACCGCCGCCGTGTCGGCCTGGCACAAGCCCTGATTCACGATCCGCAAGTGCTGATTCTCGATGAGCCGACCGACGGCCTCGATCCGAATCAGAAACACGAGGTGCGGCGCCTGATCAACGAGCTGAGCAAAGACAAGCTCGTCATCGTTTCGACTCACATTCTCGAGGAAGTGCACGAAGTCTGTACCCGCGCGATCATCATCGCGGAAGGCCGCATCGTCGCCGACGAGACGCCCGCGGCGCTCGAATCCCGTTCGCGCTATCACCATGCGGTCAGCCTGCGTTTTGGCAGGGCAGAGCATCAGGCTGCTGCGGCGCGCGCCATCGCGGCGCTGCCGGAAGTCGCCGGTATCGAGAGCGACGAGCGTGACCTGCGCCTCACGGCGCTCCCCAGGCCGGGGGCCAATGTGCTGTCGGCAATCAGTGCCTTGATCATCCATAACGATTGGGACGTACCCGAATTGCATCTGGAGTCCGGACGACTCGACGAGGTGTTCCGCTCCCTGACTCAAGTGGCGGAGACTTCGATATGAACGCAGTGTTGGTCGTCTTTCGGCGCGAGCTGCGCAGTTACTTCGTGACTCCCCTGGCCTACGTCTTCATCGTGATCTTTCTCGTGCTGGCGGCGGTCTTTACCTTTCAGATGGGTGGCTTCTTCGAACGCAATCAGGCTGATTTGCAGCCTTTTTTCCGCTGGCATCCGTGGCTGTATCTGATTTTGATACCGGCCATCTCCATGCGTTTGTGGGCCGAGGAACGCAATAGCGGCAGCATCGAATTGCTGATGACCTTGCCCATCACTCTGGCACAGGCGGTCATCGGCAAATTCCTGGCCGCATGGTGTTTTGCGGGCGTGGCGCTGTTGCTGACCTTCCCCGTGTGGATCACCGTCAATTATCTGGGCCAACCGGACAACGGTGCGATCTTTGCGGCGTACATCGGCAGCTTTTTGATGGCAGGTGGTTTTCTCGCCATCGGCATGTGCCTGTCGGCAGCGACGCGCAATCAGGTGATTGCCTTCATCACGGCGGCTTTGGTCGGGTTCGTGTTCCTGCTGGCGGGGTTCCCACTGGTGTTGAACGTCGTGTCTGCCGTGTTCCCCCAGAGCATCGTCGATGCCATCGCCTCATTGAGCTTTTTCTCGCATTTCGACGCCATCTCGAAAGGCGTCATCGATCTGCGTGACCTGGTTTATTTCGGCGCGTTGATTGGTTTTTGGCTGGCGGCTACGGCGGTCGTTCTCGAGATGAAGAAGGCGGAATAAGTGAACAGCAGACGCGGGCGAAATATCTGGTTCGGTGTGGGCGGCTTGGTGGCGCTGGCCATCTTGTTCCTGGGCGTGGTGATGCTGTCCAACGTGGGCTTGCGCGGCATGCGCGTGGACCTGACGCACAACAAACTCTACACCTTGAGTCCCGGCACACAGCAAATTCTCGGTGGGCTGAAAGAGCCCGTGAATCTGTATTTTTACTTCTCGCGTGAGGCAGCCTCGAAGCAGGCGCCGCTGATCCTGCCCTACGCCGCGCGTGTGCGGGAGTTGGTCGAGGAAATTGCCGCGCGCGCCGACGGCAAGATCCATCTCCAGGTCGTCGATCCGCAACCGTTCTCGGACGACGAAGACCGCGCCGCTGAACTCGGTCTGCAATCGATCGAGCCGGGCGGCAGCGGCGATGCGCTGTACTTTGGGCTTGCCGGCACCAATTCAACGGATGGTCGCTCGTCCATTCCGAGCTTTCAGGCCGATCGGGAAGAGTTCCTGGAATATGATGTGGCCAAGCTTATCCAGGAATTGGCGACGCCGAAGAAAGCCGTGGTCGGGCTATTGAGCGGCATCGGCATATCGGGCCAGTTCAACCCGCAGACCGGGCAGATGGGCGAAGCGTGGCCGATCTATACCCAGCTGCAGCAGTTGTTCACGATCAAGCCCCTGACCAACGATATGGACCACATCGACAAGGACGTCGACGTCCTCATGCTGGTCCATCCGAAAGCCCTGCCGCCGAAAGCGTTGTACGCCATCGACCAATTCGTGTTGCGCGGTGGGCGCGTCCTGCTGTTTCTCGATCCAAACGCCGGCGCCGACCTGAGTGGTCAGGATCCTTCCAATCCGCTGGCGGCCGCCATGGCAAATCATTCCTCGGACCTGCAGCCCTTGCTGACGGCCTGGGGCGTCGACTATGACCCAGGCAGCGTGATCGGAGATCTGGAACGCGGGCTGGAGGTGCGCACGAGCGCGCAGTCGCCACCGACGCGCCATATCGGCATCCTCGGGCTACATCACGCCGACATGGATCCGAAAGATGTGGTGACCGCATCGCTCGATACCATCAACCTGGCCACCGTGGGTTCGGTGGCGCCGCATGCGGGTGCCAAGACCCAATTTCAGCCATTGTTGTTCAGCTCCGCGAGCGCCGGGCCCATTCCTGCGCAGCGCTTCAGCATGTTGAGCGACCCTGCAACCTTGCGTGACGGCTTCAAGGCCACCGGCAAGCGTTATGCAATTGCCGCACGCGTTACCGGAGACGTGGAATCAGCCTATCCGCAGGGCGCGCCCGCCGATCCCAAGCCTGCCGCAGCCGGCCCACCGGCCGCGCCGACATCGCATCTGACCAAGTCAAGCACACCCGCCAACATCGTGATCGTCGCGGACACCGACCTGCTGATGGACTATCTGTGGGTGCAGACCCGCGAACTCTTCGGTCAGCGCGTCGCGCAGGCCTTCGCCAGCAATGGCGATTTCGTCGCAAATATACTGGACAACCTGAGCGGCTCGAGCGCCCTGATCAGCGTACGCGGTCGCGCGACCTTCTCGCGCCCGTTCGAAAAAATCGACGCGCTGCGCCGGGTTGCCGACGATCAGTTGCGCGCGAAAGCACGCGAATTGCAGACCGAATTGCAGCAGACCGAGTCCAAGCTCGGGGAACTGCAAACCAAACGCAACGACCAAAGCTCGCTGTCCTTGTCGCCGGAACAGGAAGCAGAGCTGAAACGTTTCACCTCTGAGAAGACACGGGTGCGCAAGCAACTGCGCGAAACGCAGCGCGGCCTCGATGTGGACATCAATCGCCTGGAACTGTTCTTGAAGGTTCTGAACATCGCCGTGGCACCGCTGCTCGTCGCCATCGCCGGCGTCGTCATTCTTGCGCTACGGCGGCGGCGCAAACCCAAACCTTTGCCGCACGCCGGCGTGGCGACCTCATGAGCAAGTCAGGTCGATTCACGGCGCTCGTGATTGCAGCCATAGCGGTGATTTCCCTCGCCACCTGGTTGAGCGTGCTGCGCAACCGTCCGCGTGAAGCGGTGAATGCACCCCTGCTGCCAATGCTGCCCGCGGAACTCAACCAAGTCGATGCACTGACGATTCGCAAAGGCGCCGCGACGCCGGTGGTCACACTGCATAAGCAGGCTGAGCAGTGGACCGTGGCCGAGCGCGGTGACTATCCGGCCGACTTCAGCAAACTGCGGACCTTGCTCACTTCGCTCACTGACGCCAAAGTGGTGGAAGAGAAGACGTCGAATCCGGCTAATTTCGCCACCATTGGCGTTGCGGACCCTGCGCCCGACGGTGCCGGCATCGAAGTCCTCGTGAGCGCCGGTAAGGGCAAGCAGGGCGTAATCGTCGGTAAGCCCGCGGGCGAGGGCACGTTCGTACGGCGCAGCGGTGAAAACCGCAGCTTCATCGTGCGGCCGGCAATCAGCGTCGACACCGATGCGCATACGTGGATCGAACCCCATCTGTTGGACGTCTCCGTAACGACCATCCAGAGCGTGCAGATCAAGCCGGCGTCTGATCCCGCTTACACACTGCAGCGCCAGCCCGCACCGGCCACGCCACCGCCCTCGATGACATCGATCGTGAAGTCA
>CAZZZU010000029.1:0-40963 GCA_964658805.1 uncultured Steroidobacteraceae bacterium | reverse complement strand
TGTTGGTGGTCGGGGTCGTCGCGGGCGCACTGGGCGTGCTGCCAGACGTCGTCCCGGACACAGGAACGGGGGTTGCCGCCATCGTACTGCTGACCGGTGCACTGCTACTCGTGTCACTGGACGAACCGCCGCATCCGGCCAATGCCAGGCTCATGCCGGCGCAGATCGCCATCATGCTGCTGGAGGTCCGAAGTAATCCGTTCTCGCGAAAAAGCATTATGTCCATAGGAAATTGCGCCTATTTGAAGTAGGGCGCAGATTAATCAGCCGTAGGAGTTCTCACCAACTGTCGAGAAACGGCGACAGCCGCTTCGGGGTGATTGCTGAGCGCGTCACAGTCGAAAATGCGCGCGCTCTATTTTTCTAGGCAAATTTTGAGTTTTTTAAGCACGGCTGTCCGTGCTGCGACGCTCAGAACGCCGATGGTTCGATTCAGGGCAAGCGCGAGAACTTCAGCGCTTTCTAGAAATGCGACCTACTCGTCACCGGCTGCGCAGGGACGCCGTTGCGCTCGCGCCGACGCCGTCACACTGCAACGTCAAATCGCCTTGCGCCGGCGGGGATTTGTTGCCACCGGGCGGCAATGCTCCGCTCCATCCGCCGCCCGCCATACAACCTGTCGCGTTGCGTGAACTCCACTCGATCCCGGCGGGCGAGGTTTGCAGGATCACCGCCACACCTTCTTTCTGAGCAAATGCCACGCGCACGCCAGGGTCATAGGCGTAATCGATGTGCGCCTCGATACCCTGACCACCGATGTTGGGGATGGGCGCATGTTTGCCAGACCATTGCTTGAGCCGCACGGTCACGTTCTTGAACACCAAGCTTTCGTTGGCAGCCGAGCCTACGTTGCCGATGGGCGCCTGCATGGCGGTGTCGGCCGTGTCGGTGATCGTGATGTTCTCAAAGGTCAGATTTTTATAGGACGGACTCGGGAAACGCCAACCGGGAAACACGCCGTTGAGAAATGCAGAATCGTAAGTCACTTCCACGTTTGAGAAAGTCAGCCCGTTCGAGGGCAGCACGTCGAGGAAGCCGTCCGGCCGATAGCTCTTGTAATTGGTGACACTGCAGTCATTGCAGCCGATCTTGAGCGACAGCGCATACCCACTGAGCGTGTCACCACCGCCCTTGTCACGTGCTGTACCCACCCGCGGCCCATCGTCGACGACATCCATGATTTTGATATGGGTATTCGCGAGCTCCGGATCGCCGTCGAAGTCGTAATTCAGGTAGAACAGATGCGGAGGTGCGAACCACTTTTTCACCCCGCCGTTTTGAGTACCACCGGCGTCCTCAAGATCGCCATAGCGATGCGAGCGGATGTTCTCGAACGTGGTATCACGGGTATTCCCGAGCCAACCCATGTAGGTACCGTCCAACTCGATGTTGGAAAACGTCAGGCCGTGCGGCACACCCACGTACTGTGCGGTGATCGGCGTCTTGCGGGACACCGATTGATTGCTCTTGAAATTGGGGCTGAGTGAGAAAGCGACTGGAATGAATTTATCGACACCCGCATTCTTGGGGGCATACAGACGCATACCCGTGATGGCCACTTTCGTGGTGTCCCCCGTCAGGAGGAAAACAGCCATTGGAATGAGGCCCCCTTTCCATATGCCGGTAACGCCGCCGTCGCTCTTGTCGAAAGTCACACGTCGGTTACTGGCCAGATAGGGGGTGATGCCGAAATTGTTGAACGCGCCGGCGGGCTGCACGCGACCCGGCGCTGTTTTGAACTGACCGTGCATCATGAAGCCGTGCACGTCGCCGTCGATGGGCAGACCTGCGTCGTACTCGATGTTCCAATTGATCAGATCGATGCCGCTCGAGTTGGCGATGACGAAGGCCGGCACCATCACGTTGTCTACGGTGATCTTGCCATCGCCGCTGAACTCAACCGCAGTACCATCATCGATATAAACCGACTTTTCGTACTCCTGGCCGATTTTAAGATGCATCGGGCAATCGATGACCAAGGTGAACGCATGATGGCTGGCGGCGGCCAGGGCCCGCACCAGCGCATCATTGTCGGCGCTCTTGCCGTCGCAGCGCGACCATTGCCGTATGGACTTTTTCGACCCCGCAGCGGCATGAACCGCGGCGCTCTGCAGCGAAACAATGAGGGAGAGCGCCAGTGCAACCGGCGTAAACGTCAGCTTGTACATCGTCACCTTTCCGGCTGGAGCGCCGAGCTACTTGTCGGTGAGCTTCCGCAAGGCTCGGACCAGGACTGGCGGCGTCACGTCGCGCATCAACGACTTGAACGTCACCCGGTTCGATTCGTAGAACCGCGGGGCAAACATCGTCGTACGCGGTTTGGGGACAGTCTGCCCCTCACCACCGACGGTGTGGTAGTAGAGGATGAAAGACTGACGCAGACGGTCCGGCGGACAGTTGATGGCCAGCGGTACGCCGTGATAGTTTGGGTGCGCAACTTCGAAGATGATGGTGCGGTTGTACAGCGGCGCAACCTCCACCTCACAGCGGGTAGCCTCGTGGTTCCACAGCTCGAGCTTGCCGTTATATTCGTCCTTCCAGTCTCTATTCAGAAAGACGATCAAAGCGAGCCGCCGGGTCAGCCCCGTTTCATAGGCCACCGTGCGATCGGCATGCACGTTGAAATAATCCCCGCGTTTCATCTGCGCATAGCCTGCGCCCTGCAGATAAGGGTCCGGCAGCAGCTGGCTCACGCCCGTGATCTCGGACAGCAGGAAGAGAAACGCGGCGGAATGAACCGTCGTCAGCAGCTGCTGCCCGGCGGCACCCAGCTCCGCGGCAGTACGCATGCGCATCGTGCGCTCGCGCGAGTCCTGTTCGATCTTGGACCACTTCTCTCGACCCATCTCCCGCATTTCGTTCAGCAGCGCATCGAGATGCGCGGTGGGAAACAGGTTGTCGATCGTGACATGCGCGAACGGCTTGGCACTCTGATAGCGCGCGCGCAGTTCCTCGACCGAATCAGTCAGCTGCACTCGTCCGTCGAGCAAACTGTTGAACTCGGTCGTGAGGTCGACTTGCATACCAATACCCGCCTTACTCATCCGTCTGCATCTCGCGTACTTTCAGAACTATCATGTATTCGTAAATCGATTGCAGTGCCGCGTACCGCAATCCGGCCCTTCCATCCAGGAATCCACCCTTACCGATATACAGCACGAGGAATTTGACCAGCGGCCGCAGCGGCAAACGATAGAAAAGCTCCTTCTGATTGTAACGCCGCTCATGAAAATCCTTGGCGGTGAACGCTTTCACCACTGAATATTCGGTCTTTCCGCGCCGGTTTTCCATAATCTGGCGCGCTTCGAGCGTGCTGTACGAATTATGCCGCTCGAACCAATGGCCTACACCCTTGCTGAACGGAAAATGGTCGAGGTACCCCTCGA
The DNA here is from genome assembly GCA_964658805.1 of uncultured Steroidobacteraceae bacterium. Classification (GTDB taxonomy): domain Bacteria; phylum Pseudomonadota; class Gammaproteobacteria; order Steroidobacterales; family Steroidobacteraceae; genus Bog-1198. The sequence continues at coordinate 37,577 of CAZZZU010000029.1, read as the reverse complement.
CCGGCGCGACCGGACCGTCGGCGATCGATACAGGGTTCACCAAGCGTTCGTAACGCATCTTTTCCGGACGAAACAAGCGTAGATAAAACGGCGACGATTGCACGTGTGCAAGCCACGTATTCATGAAAAAGTCCCGACGCTGCACGCGAAATGCCACGTGCTCGCCCGGCGACTGCACCACCGCACGGACGGCTTGCACGAGTTCCGGGGTCATGCGTTCGTCGGCGTCTATGTAAAAAACCCACGGATTTTTGAACGGTAGATTGCGCAATCCCCAATTCTGATGAGCCGCCCAATTATCGAATGTGCGTTGCACTACACGGGCCCCGGCGGCCTGCGCGATTCGAACGGTTTCGTCCGTGCTGTATGAATCGTAGACAATGACATCATCGCTCCAAGCGACGGATCGCAGGCATTCAGGCAAGTCCTTTTGCTCATTCTTGGTCAGAATTAAAATTGATATTGACATGTTTTGCACTGCAACATCTAGTTCTGCACCGCATCTCGATAATGTTGCACGAAACGCGGGGTCGCAACGTCCCAGTCATGCTCGCCGGCGGCTTGGCGGGCCGCGCCGGACAGGCGACTGACCTGCCCCTCGTCACGCGCCAGGATGTCGTTCAGGGAAGCCCGATCGCCGGCACTGGAGTCGAAACGCAGGAACCAGCCTGACTCGCCCTTGCGGATGAAGCCGTTTAGCGGGGTCATATCCCGGCACACCACCACGAGACCGGCGGCCATGGCTTCGACGACGCTCAAACCGAAGCCCTCGTGCTCGCTGGCGGTGATGTAGACACTACGGTCGGCCAGCTCGGCGCGCAGCGCGGCGTCGTCGAGAAACGGCACGAAACTCACCCGGTCTTCGAGATTCAGGTGCTTCACCTGCGCTTGCAGGGCAGGAAGAATCTGGTCGAAGTCCTGGCCGCAGATCAACAGCTCGACGCGATGCCCCAACTCACGCGCATGCGCCGCGTAGTCGATGGCGAGGTCGACACGCTTGTTGCGCGACAGCCGTCCCCAATAGATCCAGCGACGCAGATTCGCCTGCGCGCGCGGCACGACCGTGTTGAAGCGCTTCACCTGCACACCGTTACTGCACAGGGACAGCCGCTCGACGAATTTCTTGAAATACTCGAAATCGCCGACGCTGGTGGCCAGCACGCGACGATAGTGGCCGGCCGCGCCGCGCAGCAAAGTCGCCTCGTATGCCTTCTTGAACCAGTAGCCCTTGTTCGTGTGCCAGAATCCACCGTGCGTACTCAGGACCGCCGGAATCTTTGCGCAGCTGGTACGCACGTTGGCTGTGATCGACAGCAACTGCGGATCGTGCACGTGCAGGAGGTCATAGCCCTTGGCGAGACCTCGCAAGCGCGGCGCATAACCCAGAAAGCGATTGCCGAGCAGCGGGACGCGGAAGGTCCGAATGCCCTCGACTTGGTCCTCGCCCGCCGTCAGATCGACCGCAACATGCGCCACGTCCATTTCCACGCCATAACTACGGACGCGCTGCGCCAGTTCGAGGACGACCTGTTCCATGCCACCTCGCTGCGGAAAGAAAGTCGGCGTAATCGACAGTACCTTCATGACGTCTTGCGCTTGAGGACCCGGGGCCGGATGGTCCGCGCAGGATTGCCTGCCACGATCGTCCATGGCGGTACATCCCGGGTTACCACGGAGCATGCACCGACCAACGCTCCCTCGCCGACCGTCACGCCTGGCCCGATGAAACACTTGGCCGCCACCCAGGCTTGTGCACCGATCACGATGGGCGAGTAAATGAGCGGCATGTTGGGGTCCTCACCATCGTGAGACGCGCTGCAAAGATAGGTTTCTTGCGAAACCGTAGCCTGCTCTCCGATCGTGATGTGCGCGTAGTTGTAAACCTCGACGCCGCGACCCAGCGTGCAGTAACGCTGCATCGTCAAACTCCATGGATGCCAGACGAGCACCCCATCCATGATCAAAGCCGGCGTCTCGATGCGCGCACCGAACAGTCGGAGCACTGCAATGCGCAGCGGTGACAACCAGCGTCCCGTCCCGCGCAGGAATAAAATTTTGAATGGACCCCATAGGACGCGCTTGATCTTGACCTTGAGCGGCCAACCCGAGCGGGTATTCTGCAATTCGATGCGGGTCTCGTTCATCATGCGCTCGCAGCCACCGCGACGACCTTACGCGACACGACTTCGAGCAGACTGCTGGCCATCGCGTCGACGGTAAAACGCTGCGCGAAAAGTTGCAGCGCCTGCTCGGCCATGCTTCGGCGCGCCGCGGCCGGCATGGCGAGCCATTCACGCAGGATCTGCGTCGTGCCCACGGCCGTATCGGGGCCGACGAGGCCGGCGCCGCTTGCCTGCACCTCGCGCCAGATATTGACCTTGTCCGAGATCAACGCTGGCAGGCCGCAGGCAAGCGCCTCGGCGACCGCAATACCGAAATTCTCCTGATGCGAGGGCAACGCGAAAGCTTCAGCGCAATAGAAGGCGCCCCACTTGGCGTCATCGCGCAGCATGCCCGGCCAGGTGATACGACCGGCGACCCCTGCCGCTGCCGCCTGTTGCTGCAATCGGGCCACCCATCCCGACTGATCGGGGCCCGCCATCACCAGGTGCAGGTCCGGGTGCTCCGCCGCCACCGCGGCAAATGCCTCGATCAGCAGGTCGCAACCTTTTTTCTCGTGTATGCGGCTCAGGAACAGGATAAAACGCCGCTCACGCAGTTGCGGCTGCTTGCTGAGGAAAGCTTCGCGCAAGGCCGTTGAATCGGCCGGCGGCGGACGCGTGCCGTAGGCCACCACCTGCTCCTGTGCGCGATATAACCAGAAAGACTGACGCGCCAGCAGGCGCTCCTCTTCGCTCGTGAACAGCACCGCCTGTGCGTCCCGCAGGACGCGATAGTCGGCCCACGGCCAATAGAGCCATTTCTTGACGTGCTTCAATGGGTAAGCGTGCTTGAACCATGGGTCCAGCATGCCGTGCGTAAATACGAAGTACGGGATCCGGCGCGGCTGCAGCGCACGCCACGCAGCATAGCTATGGTATTGCCAGATACCGTTCACCACGATGGCATCGTATTCGCCGGCATGCTGCGTGAGCCACGGCACCAGGCGATCGCTGTAGCGATAGCCGCCACGCGGCGGTCCCATCGCATACACCTTCAAGGGGAAGTCCTTGACGTGATCGGCCAGCGGATCATCGACGGTGACCACCTCCACCGTATGGCCCCAGTCGCGCAACCGCAGGCCACGTTGGCGCACTCCCTCGGTCGGGCCGCCGCCATGCGGGTCAACACTCGCCAGAACGTGCAGCAGTTTCACGCCAAGGCTCCCACCGCGTCCGCGGCGGCGACACGTGTGTAAACGGCCAGGTATTTGGCGATGGTGGACGGCATGCTGAAGCGGTTGGACCATTGCCGGCCGGCGGCGACGCGTTCGTCGCGCAACTCAACGCTCTCGTCCAGCAGCCTCTGCAACAGGTCGGCACCCCGCGCGGCCCAGACAGTCATATCGTCATTCAGATTTAGCCGTGGCAGATACGAAGCGGCAGGGCCCGCCACTTCGTTCATCGGTGCCGCATCGGTGGTGATGACCGGACACCCGCAGGCTTGCGCCTCGATCAACGGCCAGCCGAACCCTTCCGCCAAACTTGGAAACAGAAAGACGCGGGCACTCGAATAGGCCGCGTGCAGTGTCGATTGATCCAGATTCCGGAACAGCACCACCCTGGCATGTGCGGGCACCCGCTCGAGTTGCTTGCGCGTCGCGGCGTTCGGTGCCGGGCTGACGCACCACAGTGTCAACGGATCGCGCACTCGCCGCGCATACTCGGCAAAGATGGCGATGACGCCCGGCAAGTTTTTGTACCACTGCTGTCCGCCCACGTGCAGCAACATGCCGCCGGGCGGCAGGGTCATATCGGCACGCTCGAGCGTTGTGGCTGCGACGCTGCTATCCATGGGGGCGTAGGGATAATTGAGGCCGTTGTGCACCACCGTTACGCGCTCCGGCGCAATGCCACCGAATGACTCAAGGTCATCGCGTGTCTTGGCAGAGGTCGCGATGAAGTGTTGCGCATGTCGAAAGCCGCGCCGGATATAGCGCTGGTAGATGCGACCAGTCAGGGAGGTTGGGTTTTCCGGAATGTCACCGAGCGCGGAACGCAGCGCCAGCAGATCATGCGCGTGGACTACATGCGCGCGGTCTCGTACGAGCGGCACCCAGGGACCCAGGGCCTGATCACAAAAAACGAATATCGTATTGTGGGGCGTCTGTCGCAACGTCCTGCGCACCCACTGCGGGAAGAGCACGTATTGATCGAAATACCCCGCCCACTTGGAGAGCCGACCCCGCGGCAGAAGCTTGAACAAGCGCGCCCGTGGCGACCAACACACCACGGAATGCCCCTCCTTCTCGTAGGCAGACTTCAGCATGTTGGCGAAGCGCGGCATGCTTTGAGAAGGCAGGAACGCCGGATGGCAGAACAGTACGATGTTCATGGCAGCACGCCTCGGCGCGTCACGTATGCGCGCGCGGCGAGAGATGCGTCCTGCTGGGTATGGGCCACGTCGGCACCTTTGGCGCGCCGCTCGACCGCTTGTCACTGCGCGTAACGGCGCGTGCCATGGCATACACCAGCACGTAGATGATCACCGCTTGTTCAAAATTGCGAACAAAGAAATACACGGCGTGCTGCAACGCTTCGTAGGTGAGTCCTGAGGAAAACAGCGACCACAGCATCAGCATACCCAGGGTCGACATGGCCGCGACACCATCCTTGGGACGCACCACCAAGAGGTCCATCAGCCAGAACAGCCCCAGACAGATCACTGCGTAGACGAACGGGAATACCGGCCCGAACAACGCAATACCTTGCGCGAACATGGACCCGATCTTGCGACCGCCCAGAGGCACCCCACGACTCAGGTATACGAGGTAATCGCCCATGGAGAAATTCAAGTCCTGCTTGTCGACCTGAATGTGCAGCTTGTTCAGCACCGGCATCGGCAAAGCTGCCCACATGAACTTCCAGGAGATGTCGCGCAAACGCGCCTTGCCATCCTCAGAGAGCGAGGCGGCAAAATGAAATGCGTTATCGTGATACTTGGTCGAGACGAAACGCGCCAGACCGGGATTCATGATGTAATTTTCGTCGTAGGCCAGGTACTTCGAACTCGATGCTCCCGCCGCACGATAGGCTGCAATCAACCCTGGTCGACGCATCACGTCCAAGGTGGTCCTGATCATGGTGATAGGCGAAACCTTGCCGCGCAACTCCCGTGCAATCGCCATGGAGGTCGCGAGATCGGAAACGGGAATGGACACAGCGCCGAGCACCATCACGAGCACGGTGAATTTACCCAGGGCGGTCAAAGTCAGTTCGGCGCGACTGCGCATACCGGTCAGCAAGTACAACAGGGCGATCGTCAACAAGCCGACGAACATCAACTGGCGCTGGTTGAGTCCCATACCGAGCACGACGATGCCCGCCGTGAAAAAAACCAGGCCAATGCGATTACGATGGCGGTTGCAATATTCCGGACCTATCTCGCGCAAGTAGAAGGGAATCAGGTACGGCGCCCAGGTCAGGAAGTTGAACGCCATGCTGATCTGACCGACGATGCCGCCCCGATGTGGTACGAAAAAACTGGCCAGGCCGACGAGACCGATGAACCAGAGCTCCTTGACTGAGGGCGACCGATAGATGCCGCACCAGCCCAGGAAGCCACGCACCGGTCCTTCTCCAAATCCTGCTTTCGGCAGAGCGGACTGACTAGACTCTGTGCCCGGCGCGGCGAAGAAACGCAGTGCTGCGTGGGTTGCGATTGCGATGCCGAGATACAGCGACAAAGTTCCAAACGTGTAAATCGGGTCGTAAAGCGAGAAGCGGATCGGCGTCCACAGCATCGTCTGCACCAGCAGCGCGCCTGTCAGCGTGGTCATGCAAAAACCGAGCACGGCAAATGACGACAGCGGTTGCCTGTACACGGCTTGCGTGCGCCCCAGATAGGTCAGCGTCAGCAAGCTGGCGAGCGCGACGATGGAGACGCAGACCATATTGATTGCGGAGGCATCAATGAAAAATTGCAGCACCGTGGCGACCACGGTCGCCCCCGCAAGCATGCCGAAGATGGCGCCACGAATGGTCATGAGGCGGCGAAAACCTGGTTGACCACCATGCTCATGATTTTTTCGTTGTAGTAACCGTTGCGAATACTGCGGGCCTGCCCGGCTGCTGCCACTTGCCGGCGCCAGGGCTCATCAGCGAGCGCTTTGAGGCACACCTGCGCGCACTCGGCTGAATCGCTCCAGAACAGCGCCTCCTCGCCCTCGACATACATGGCAACGTGTTCGGGGGTGCGCTCGGCGCATAGCAAGCCGCCAAGGGCCGGGATTTCCAGCGAACGCGTGGTATGCAGATCGCGATTGCCTTTGGAGACGAGACCGAGATTCACCTTGGCACACTGGATGGCGTAGGCGTATTCGTCCCCCTGAATCTGGCCGCCTTTCCACAAGCCCTGCAGTTCCGGCCACTCCGGCGCCTTGTTCCAATTTGCGCCACGAATGGTCAGCGGAACCCCGCGCCTTACCAGATCCAGCAGGAACGGGCCGCGCTCCGGGAACCAGGTTCCCAAGAATAGAACTTCCGAATGCCACGCTTCGCACGCCGCATTCTGCAAAGAACGTGGCGCGTGCGTCACCTCATCGGCCGAGCGAAATACGCGCAGCACGCGTTTCGCACCGAGATGTTCCGCTTCCGCCACATTTTCCTGCCGCACGACGATGCAAAGGTCGTAGGAAGAGAGGCTGCGTCGGTATGCATGCGAACGACGCCCATCACGCATGCCGAGAGGATCATCGATGTTGTAATTGATGATCTTGCTGGTGTGTTTGCGCAGCAACCTGATCACTTGCGGCGTCACCCATTCACCGCCGTCAACGTAACAAAGGTCGTAGTGCGTTTCTTTGAGCAACGGCGGAAGCGCCCGCATCACCCACGGACTCAGGAAATGACCACCCAAGTGCCAGGTGACCCGATATGTCCAGGTCGACTTCGGCAAAAGTTCTCGCAGGTCAATGTGCTGAACGCGATGCCCGATACGACGCAAGGCATTGGCGCGGTCCAGACTCGTGCCTTCACTGGCGCCCAAATAAAGTATTGAGAGTCCGGCATTGTTCACGTCAACGAGCCCTTGAGCTGCCGGATCGCCCGGCAACTGCGCAGCATGCCTAAGAACGCCGCTCAATATTCGTTGAGAACGCTTCCGATCACGTTCACACCCGTCTGCGTCAAGCTCTGCATCGACGAGCTCAACTGCGCATGGCGCGTGACATTCCGTCGCGCAACCATGACCGCCGCCCCAGCGCGGTCCGAGATGATTTGTGCGTCTGCCGTGTCGTTGGCAGCCGGCGTGTCGATGATGATCACGTCAAACTGGGTCGCGAAGCGTTCCAACACCAGATCGAACACAGGCCGACCCAGCAATTCCTGCGGGTTCGGCGGCAATATCCCCGCCGGGAGAACGAACAGCCGCAGATGCGGATGAATGCGCGAGGCCGTTTCTTTCCCAGCCCGGCCGGTCAGCAAGGCCGATAGACCCACCTCGTTCTTGAGATGAAACAGCTCGTGCTGACGCGGATGACGCATGTCGGCGTCGATCAGCAAGGTGCGCTCACCAATCTGCGCAAAGACCACGGCGAGGTTGGCAGCCAACCAGCTGCGGCCCTCACCGCGACCCGGACTCGTGATCGCCAACGCTTTGTGATTGGGATCGTTGAACCAGCGCATCGTCAGCTGACTGCGCAAAGCGCGCAACGGCTCCACCATTTCACTTTGCGGGTTGTAGGCGGAAACCACGTCTTCGCCGACGCTGCCCTCGCCAACACGCGGCAACAGCGGGTAATTGAACTGCTGCGCCAGCGCAAAATCGATGTCGTCTTGCGTCAGCAGCTTCAAACGAATTGCCGCGTCTCCGAAACGCATGCCGTGTTGGCCGGCGAAGCGCTGAATTTCCTCCGCATCGCCCGGGCTTAATCGGCCCTGCTCCACGAGAATCGCACCGAACGCGCGACTGCGGTCGCGCGGTGGCAACACGACATCAGTGGTCAGATCGTTCGAGCTACTCATATGACGGACGGCTCGACGCGGGCAGTCTGCGACTCAACCCGAGCCGCCACACGCGGCAAAGCGGGACGCGGTGCGCGCGGACCCGGCTTCATCCCCGGGATTCGTCCCAGCACGGGCACTCCGAGCAACTGGAGTAATTCGGCGTCAACGCGGATGCGTCGATCGGTCAACTCCATGCCCAGCGCAGCACCGACGCCCAAAAGCGCGCCAAGCAGACCACCCACCAGGACATTGAGCGACAGACGCGGACTCGATTTGAACAGCGGCGGCACCGCCGGCGTCAGCACCGAAATGTTCGTCGCCTGAGACTGGCTTTCCATGTTCTGCTGCACCAGGCGTTGCGAAACGGTATCCAGATTTCGCTGCGCAGTATTGACGTCGTTCACCAACACCGCGATGGCGTCATGCTCATGCTGCAATTCAGCCATGTGCTTCTTTTGTGCCTCGAGCGCCGCGCGCACCGCATTCTCTTGCGCCTGCGTCGCCATTGCGCCGTTTCCGATGGAAGCCGCGATGCGCGCACTCTCCTGAGCAATGCGTGACTGCAACGCACCGATCTCGGACTCCGTGTTTTTGTAGTCCGGGTGGTTCTTCCCGACGTTGGATGCCAGATCCTTAAGCTTGGCTTCCGCACGCGATAAGTCGCTTTTGAGCGATACCACGGTCGGATTACTGAACACCTCAGGCAGCGATTCATACTCCGCCGCCGTGGGGCGGCGCGACTGTGCCAGCTGGCGTTGCGCCTGAATGGTCGTCAGCTGCGTATTCAATTCAGCCAGACGGTTCGATTCGATGTCCAACTGATTGGACGTCGCGACGATGCCGTTTTGTTGTTGAAAGTCGGACAAGCGCTTCTGCTTCGCTTCAAGATCGGCGCGCATGGCGCGCGACTGCTCGTCGAACCAGCTCGCGTAATGCTTGGCAGGATCGACTTTCAATTCGATGTCGGTTTGGACGTAGCCCTCGGCAAACGCATTGGCTAACACCGCCGCGGTGTCGGGATCGGTCCAGGTAACGGCGATATCGATGACGCTGCTGTCGCGCGACGGAGTGACGCTCAGCGTCTTTTGCAACTTGCTGCCGATCCACACGACGATGTTGCCTTTGCCACCGGTGTTGTTCTTCCAGCCCTCGACCCAGTCCGCATCCGTGTCGAGCTTCAATATCTTCACGACTCGCTGAGCCACACGCTGACTCGAGATGATGTCCACCTGGGTGGCGATATAGCCGGTCGAGTTCAGCGCATTGACCGCCACGCCCGCCACTGGATCCATCTTGGCATCGACCACGACTGAAGCGGACGCGGTATACAATCGCGGTGAAAGGATGGTGATGATCACAGCCGCGATGACCGCGGCCAGAAACAAACCCAGCGCAGTCTTCCAGCGAGCCCGCAATACGAGAATAAATTGTCTAAGTGTCATAAGAGCTCATTACTACCGTTACTAAAACACACTTTCCTTGACATAGATGACGTCCTTGTCCTGGACGTCTTGATCGAGAGAGACACTGATTTCCTTCACTTTTCCATCAGCCTCGCGGCGATGCACCACGATACCGCGACTCGTCCCTTTGCCGGTTACGCCGCCGCCTGACGCCAGTGCCTGCATCACCGTCATGCTCTTTTCCAGACGAAATGAACCCGGGTGCTGGACCTGGCCGTATATATAGAACATCGGGGCACGCGGCACGAATACCGTGTCGCCGCCGACCAGATCGGGATCATCAGCAGCATTGCCCAGGGACATACGCATGACGTCGACTTCGCGTCTGAACGTCTTACCCGCCCGCGTCCCCGTGATGACCACAAGATCGCCGCCCTTGTCGGAAATGCCTCCGGCGGTCGACAGCATGCCCGACACATGGCCACCGGTTGCCTCGAGCGTGTATCGACCCGGTTTGCCGACTTCACCGAGTACGGAGACCTGATTACCCACACCCTGGGTCAGGAGGATATTCACCTGGGGATTCAGGACGAAACCGCCGTCTTTGAGGAGCTGCGCGATTTTGCGCTCCGCAGCCGGCATGGTGAGGCCGGCGACCGGAACGTTGCCGATCAGCGGAAAACCAATGGAACCCGACTCGGAAACCCGCGCATCCACGGTCAGATCGGGATTCTTGAACACCGTCACCTTGACGATGTCGCCGGGCCCCAGCAGATACTCTTCGAGCGCCAGAGCCGGTCGGGACGCCACGGCGCCCCAAATCATCAGGCAAAATAACGCCCAACGAACCATTCCAGACTTACGGATCAACGTCTTCAACATATCAGCTCACCGCATTCACGATTTTTAAAGGCGTAACAACGGCCGGGGGATGAATTCGTCGACGCCGACGATGATGGACCAGTTGTTGCAGATTCCGTTGCACATTTCACCTATTACCACCGCATCTTACCGCGCCGACTATTACACCCGGCTTAAACTGCAGACGCTAAGTGCTGCGTCTCAAACGGCGATGTCTTATGCAATAGCGTCATTGGCGACGTTCGACACGTCGCCTTCGAGCGCATTGAAGATGCGACCAAGGATGGCATCACGCTCGAAATTGATCTCGGCATAGGCGCGCGCCTTGCGGCCCAACTCCTGTCGCAACGGTCGGTCATCGGCAAGTTTCGTAATGGCAGCTGCCAGGGCGACGCTGTCCTGGGGGGCCACCACCAACCCGCACTTCGACACGACGGTATCCAGCTCAGTGCCGGCCCGGCAGGAAGAAATGACGGGTCGACCGCTCGCCAGCATGCCCGACAACTTGGAGGGTAGAACCAGATCCGCAGCACCCGGACTTTGCGGCAGCAAGTGAATGTCGGCCACAGCCAGCAATTCTCCGAGACGCTCGAACGGTTGCAGTGGCAACATTCGGAAGTTCGGCAATTCTTTGGCTGCGGCTTCAATTTCGGCTTTCATGACGCCATCACCGCAAACAACGAACACCACATCCGGCCGTGACGCGAGCAACTTGGCCGCCTCGGGAATGATCATCAGGCCCTGTTTGCCGCCCAGCGAACCGGAGAACAACACAACCGTCGCTTCCGGCGAGATGTTCAGCTGATCGCGGTAGCGAGTTCCCGTGGCAGACGGCTTCACATGCGCGATATCCACCCAGTTCGGGAAGTAACGCGTATTTTTCACTGGTACGCCCTTGCTGAGCAGCAACTCGACCATACGCGCCGAAATGGAAGACACGCTATCGAAACGCCGCAGCAATCCGCGCTCCATGCGCAAAACCAGTCGCTGCAAGAACTTGCCCTTCAGCAGGCCCATCCGAAAGGCCAGGTCGACTTCAAAATCCTGCAGATGCAGCCAGGACTGGGCACCGCTCAATCGCGCCGTCAACAGACCGGCTGGCGCACACATGAAAGCGGGCGCGACGGTGACCACTACATCCGGACGCCAGAAGACCTGACGAATCATTAGGGGAAACGAACTGATCGCGAAACTCAGCAAATGCAGCACCCGAGCAGCGCCTCCAGGCGCTTTCGGAACCCATAAAGGTGCACGCCAGATATCAACGCCCTTCCATTGCTCACGACGGTACGGCGGCCACGTATACGCGGGGTCGACTTTCCAGGCGGGATAGTACGGGGGCGCCGCTACGACGCGGACTGAATGGCCCTTTTCAGCCAACCAAGAAGCCATTTCGCCCGAATACTTACCGATTCCGGTGGGCTCAGGTGCGAAATTAGCGCTGTAAACCAGGATTCTCATACTTCTCGCTGTCTGTAAGTTCACTAACCAAGCTGCAAAAAATATGCCAAGCGTTCACATCAAACAAGCGTTCACGCGATAGCACTGCTGAAAACGGTTAGTGTTCCTATTGAAACACTAACCAGTGGTATCACGCCCATAATTCCCATGCAGGAAAAATCTGACGCGATATTAAGTCACCCATAGCTGTCCTGCGATCCACTAAAGCGTCTGCAATTTGCGACAAAATTGATGCAAAGCGATAAAAAACATCGCCACTCGATATTCAGACTAATTTCGGGGTCTCCACAGAACTATTACAAAGCCGTCATCCGTTCATCGACCATTTTGGCCTGACGCATGGCGTCGAGGAGCCGCAAGTAAGCGGTGTGATGCCAGAATGCCCCCGCATGCGAGTCCGTCGGGATGATATCTCTTCCGTCGGGATCATCGTGCTCGATGCGCATGTCGACGATGACCGCACCTTTCTGCCGCAAATATTGAATCACCGGATCCGAATCGGAGCCACCCACAAACGCAATCAAAACATGTCCGGGGTGCAGGGCAAATACCTGATCGAATGCGCGCTTCGTGACTTCGATCTGCTTCTCGAGCGGCGGATCCGGGTGCATGCAACCTGGATCTTGCTTGCCAAACTGACAGGCAAGATCGTAACGGCGAATCACGAGGTTGCCGGCCGCGTCCAGGTCGCCATATGGAAGCTGCATCTCCCGGATGTGCGCTTCGTTACCCACCTGCAACTCGTACCCGATGCTGAAGCCCTTCGTGACCAGCTGCGTCACCACGTTAAAGTCATTCGTCATCTTGTGATAGACGAGCATGACGGAGTCGTCAGGACCTAACGGACGCTCCACCTGTTGCAAGCGCATGGCAGTTTGCAGGGTTGAATAACTGGTCAGCGAGAGATTGACGACTTGATACTTCGGCAGCCTCGATTGCAACAACCAAGCGATCGTCTGCTCATCGTCGAGTCCCCAGCCGAAAATAGCCGAATCGCCGGTGATGAATACGCGTCGCTCGGCGTCGTTGTCGAAATACGAAGTAATTCGCTCACCGCGTGCGTTGATGTTGACGTGAAACTGATGCCGCACGTTGTCGAACTTTTCATCCACGCGGTACGAGCCCGGCACCACTCGAAAACCCAGCTTCGGATCGGTGTCGAATAGTGGCCGATGGTCGACTGTAACTTCAGTGGTCTTGCGTGAACCGTGAATTCGAATCCACAACCTGTTGGCCAGCGCGAAGGTGGCAAAACCATCCGGGCGGTATTCACTGCTCGTAGCGGAGTAATAGCGCCACATCGTGTACGACGAAATAAATTCGATCGCAATGACGACCGCCGCTATCACGCCGGCAATTCGAAGCAGACTCTTCAAGAGTGAAACGCTCGCGACTTTAATTGTTAGCGCGCCACTCTACCGAAGCAAACATCGGCCAGCAAATTAAGACGTTATAAGTGTCAAGGCCGCGCGATTATTGTCCAACCCTCGCATTCTTATGTCATTCGTCACGGTGATTACAGCTTGTCGACGCACACCCTGCCTTCAGCATTCACCCAGACGTGATATCGATTGCCATCCCTGCAGGTGGCGACGTAGTCACTGTCGGCGTTCCGCTTGGCGTTGACGACCTGGTCGCAGGGATGACCTTGCAGTGAAATGGACGCTTTGAGATCTCTTGCGAAATCCGGATTCGCCGCCAGTGCCACCGATGCGGGGATGCAACCCAGAAGTGCTGAAAAAATGACCAGGCGGGACATCGATGGCTCCTTGGAAATTCGAATGATCAGATCTTGGAAAACTTATCCGGATCCGAGAGTATTCCCCAGATTGCCTCGCGCGACGAGGCGATCGACTGCGCCAGTTGCGGATCACCGCCCTGGAGCAGGCTCAAAACTTTTGCAAGCAATGAATCATAGCGAGCGCGAAATTCGGCCGGCGGCTCTTTGCGTTGTTCCTTGTAGAGCGCCCTGAAGTCGCCGAGCAAATCGTCCACCTGATTTTTGAGGGATAACTTGGTGAACACGCCAATGGCCTTCGTGTCCCGCAGCCGCTGCTCCAAATCCGTCAGATTCAGTGTGGCGATGGCCGGCTTCGCTGGAGTTGCTGGTGGCGTCGGTGCCGGCTTCGGTTTGGTGGACTGATTGCTCGCAACCGCCGGCGGCACGCGTTTGGCTGCTGGCACCTTTCCCGCGGCTGCCTTTGGGGCGGCACCCGGTGTGGGGGCATTGTCGGTCGTCGCGGTCGCTGGTGGCATTGCGGGTGTCGAAGGAGACGCCGTCGCAGGAGGCGGCGTCGGCGGGACCGGATGCTGCGCCGCCGGTGCGGCCGGCGGAGGTATCTGCGCCGGATCAGGCGCCCGCGGCGGTTGCTGCGCACACGCCGCCAACAACAGCGTCAGAACGACGTGAAGGCACAGTCGATGTGCAGGGAGGCGGGTCTTCACTGTGAGATCGAAGCCGCCGCCGTGGGCACCTTGCGTACTGCACCAAAGCTGCGCACCCATTTCTGCGCCGGCATCTCGAACCAGCGATACACCAATACGGCCAGTACCAATACGACACTGAGCCAACTCAAAAGAAACACGGGCGATTCCTTCGGTATGGCCCAGCCCTCGATCAAACAGACGATGGCGATGCCAAGCTGGATCGGAAAATGAATCAGGTAGCTCGAATAAGTCATGTTGCCCGCCGCTTCGACCACACGGTGAAACTTTTGTGGCACGACGACATGTTCTGCCATCACATAGAGTAATACGGCGACGTACCCGATCGCCGCGACCTGCATCACCGCTTTACGTTCGTAGGCGTGTGACAGCAGCAGAATTACGGGAACGACCAACAACAACACCACCGCAATATTGCGCAGTGCGATTCGCCGCGTCTGCGCCACCGGCATACTCGCCACCGTTGCCACCGTGCCGCCGACGAAAAAACAGACCACGCATTGCCATATGGGATTGTGATCGCTCAGTTGGTGCGCCACTGCGGCGGCCACCGCGACGCAGATGGGTACCCAGAGCTTTGCGCCCAATATTCGCATCGCCCAGAAGAAACCGATGTAGATCAATACTTCTATCGAAATCGACCAAATCGGACCGTTGAAACTTGCACCGTGCTGAAAGCCCCAGTTGCTCGCCATGAACAGTTGCAACACAAAATGGAACAGGTCGTCGTTTTGATAAACAAAGCCGTATCCGGTGTGGTGGATGTAGTAGACCTGCAGCAGGCACACCAGCAACAAGGTGGCGAAATGCAGCGGATACAAGCGTGAGAAACGCAGCAGAAAAAATTTGGCACCGGTCATTCGGCCCGCGGCCAAGGTTTCGCGGTACTTCCAGAAGAAGATATACCCGCTGATCGACCAAAATACCTGGACGCCATACCGACCGAATTCATAAAAGGGACTGAGCAGGTGGTAGAGCGGCTGTTGCTCCCTAACGAAACCTTGCAGGTCGTCAGGCGCGACATACCAGAAATTTTGGTAGTGCCAAAACAGGACTGCAACGGCGGAGACGAATCTCACTACCTCGAGCCCCATCAGTTTCTGATTGCTTCTACCTGAGAGGATTGCGTCAGGCACGCGCGCTCGGGGCGTTGATCATGCAAACATCACAGCACATCAAAAAGAGCGTAGCAATCAATAGACGACCCCATACGGCGAACTGTACATAAAAACAGTCGCTCTGTACCATCCGCTCATGTGCGGAAGATACGTGAGTCCGGATGAACTCGACATCGAGCGCGAGTTCAGTCTCGTGCATACGGAGTGGAAGTTTCCACCGTCGTTCAACGTCGCCCCCACTCAGTCAGTCCCCGTCATTCGGACCGTCGACGGCCAGGCGCAAGGCGCTCTGCTTCGGTGGGGTCTGATCCCATTTTTCGCCAGGGGTGAGCCACCGAAGTATTCGACGATCAATGCGCGGATCGAAACCGTCGAGACGGCGGCGTCTTATCGCGGACCCTGGCAACGTGGCCAAAGATGCCTGCAGATCGCTTCTGGATTCTACGAATGGCATCACGATGCAGAAGGAAAGAAGAATCCCTTTTTCATTCATTTGAACGATCAGCCGGTCTTCGCTTTTGCAGGACTATGGGACCGATCCTTCAAACCGGATAGAAGCGTCGTCGAGAGCGTCGTACACATCACCCTGCCCGCCAACGAACTGATGAGGCATGTACACAACGGCGGTGCCAATCCATTTCGCATGCCCGCGATTCTGAACAGACGCGACATCGACACCTGGCTCAACGGCTCGGCTGACGATGCTCGCAAAGTCTTACAGCCCTACGACCCGGGCCTGATGGTTGCCTATCAGGTCACGACGGCCGTCAATTCTCCCAAGAACAATACGCCTGAAAACATCGAGCCCCTGATTGCAAGATAATCAGAGATTGAATCGTCGATAACGTCGACATGAATGCCGGTTCGCTCGGCGAAGATGGTATGAATCAGCGGCACCGAACTAAAATCGGGCACACCTGCGGAACAAGCCAAGTCATTGGCCGATTTCCAGGCCCACGGGCCTGCACTTCCGAAGCATTGATGATGTCGCTCTACCGGATTCGGCATGACAGTGATGTCCCGCGCCGGCGTCCTCGCGTCGAAGATCACCGCAGGATCGCCGTAACGACCCAGGCGCCTAGTCTGAATCGGTCGCGTTGGGAACGCCTTCAGGCGCTTCGTCCTTCAATTCGCCCTGACGCTTGGCGATAGCATCGTTAAACGAGCGCAGCCTCCGCTCCAGAGTTTCTGTCTCCGAGCGGCAATCGTATTCATCATATGGATTCCAGCCGTCGGTCGGCCCCGAATGGACATTTTTGTCCATTACTTCTGCCATCGTAAGATGACTCTCCTTCACTCAGATTTAGTCAATGAGCGCCCTTCTGCACGACGGACAGGGAGATCGCGGTTAATCATGATGTCCGGCAGCTTTAGGAGACACTGAAGTAGTTCTGAGCCGTTGTCTTAATTGGTCGGGGCGACAAGATTCGAACTTGCGACCCCTTGCACCCCATGCTCGTATTGCGTTCCTGTCCGTTCCGGTGTATTCCTTTCTAATGATGCCGGAAAACCGCTATTACGCTGGTAATCGTGACATTCTATCTCGGAACCAGCCGGCTCTCACGGGAATCCACGAGAACGAATTTCCTGGTACCCCTGCTGGTACCCCGAAAATACGACCGTGAAAATCACGACTACTTGGCTGGAGACACGACGGGAACGCGCCAATCAGCCCACAGAGCGCTATGACGTGACCGTGGACGGCCGGGAGGGCTTGATGGCACGGGTGTTCCCGAGCGGCACGGTGACGTTCAGGTTTCGTTATACGAGCGGCGACAAGCGACGGGTGATGGTGATAGGAGAGTTTGGCGACAGGGGCCTGTCACTGGCGGATGCCTTTGACCAGCATCATCAAGCGCAGCGAGAATTGGAAAAGGGACTTGATCCCATCGAAGAGCGGGAAAAACGGCGCGAATTCGCGCAGCGAGCGCGAGAAGAACGCGCCGGCGCCGGTACCGTCGCCGATTTGGTAGAGCAGTTTGTTCATCGCAAACTTCGCGCCGAGCGCTGGGATACGGAGGCGAAAGCATGGGTTCGCGACCAAAAAGCCAAATCCAAGGCCCGGAAGCGTCCGGATGCGGCCGCCGCCTTGCTGGGTTACCGGGATCGTAAGCCTGCCGAACCAAAGCGGCGACGGAAGAAGACCCTCCCGACGTTCATCTCGCAGCTAGGTCAAATCAAAGCCGCCGCCG
The DNA here is from genome assembly GCA_964658805.1 of uncultured Steroidobacteraceae bacterium. Classification (GTDB taxonomy): domain Bacteria; phylum Pseudomonadota; class Gammaproteobacteria; order Steroidobacterales; family Steroidobacteraceae; genus Bog-1198. The sequence continues at coordinate 19,992 of CAZZZU010000029.1, read as the reverse complement.
TCGCGAAGCGGCAACTCATCGACTTCTTGGATTCCATGGTTGATCGCGGTGCGCCCGTCCACGCAAACCGGGTCTACGCCCTACTGAAGCAGCTTTTCGACTGGGGCGCGGCCAAGGACTTGATCCCCTCCTCCCCCATGGCCGGCATAGAGCGGCCGGGCGGCGACGAATCTCCGCGAAAGCGTGTTCTCACGACCGACGAGATCAATGCCTTCTGGATCGCGATAAGCGGTGCCGACATGGCCGAACCCACCAAACTCGCGCTTAAATTGCTGCTCGTGACCGCTCAGCGCCGCGGGGAGATTACTTTCGCCAAGTGGTCGGATTTCGATCTTGACGCCAAGCTCTGGACGATCCCGATCGAGCTTCTCAAAAACAGCCACGCCAAGCGAATGAAGGCTGAGGCGCACGCCGTACCCCTACCCCCTCTTGCCTTGGAACTTCTCGGCCAACTCAAGGCGATCACCGGTCAAGGTCGGTACCTCCTCCCTGCGCATGCCGACAAGAAAAAAGACGCGCCCTACTCTGAACGTGTCCTGTCGCGTGCAGTCCGCAAGAACGCCGATCATTTCGGCATCGCTCACTTCACCCCGCATGACCTGCGGCGGACTGCTGCAAGCTTCATGACGAAAATTGGCGTTCCGCGCCTGCATGTCGAGAAGGTTCTCAATCACACAACCGGTGACATCGCCGAGGTGTATGACCGGCACGACTACCTGCCAGAGAAGCGCGTCGCGCTCGAGCGCTGGAGTTCTCGACTGTCAGAGATCATCGCCGGGCGGAAGTCGAACATCACCACGCTGCCCCAGTGGACGGCGGGATGATCTCATCCTTCCGCAGCTTGAGCTCTCCGCCCGCGAAATTATTTACGCGCCACATGGTACGGGTTTGCGGTCACCGTACGGTAATTGGCATCTAGGTCGCTTTGCAGGTTAATAAGAGCGGCAATTCGGCGAGCCATTGCAGTCACTTCCCTTATTTCTTCGATCGTTAGCGACCGTCCAAGGACAGACCTCTCGCGGTACGAAAGCCACTTCTTTATGACTTGGTATCCTCCTTGAGTGTAATCCCAGACAGCCATTGGGATGTTTTTCCAGTAAGCCGCCTCATTGAGCCAAATGTCCCAGGTTTGCTGGCGGCCTTCTGTGAAGCCGTCGCGTGTTGAGCCGCCCGGTTGTGCCGGCCGCAAAATGGCTTTGCCTCGTCCTGGCATCGTCGCGCCATTTTTCCCAACACGACCCCAACCAGCGGTCAGCGCGAATTCGTGCGCCTGCAAGGCGCCCCCACCAACCCGTGTAATTGGGGCTATTGCTTTCAAATCAGCTCGCAGGATTCCGCTTGTCACACCCGCGACGGGGACTTCGCAATTCAAAAGACCAGCGACTTCCCTGCCCAATGCTGCAGATGCATGTAGCCCTTCCGCGGACGCAGGTAGTGGGATCCGAGGCCAGTCTTGACGTAAAGCGTCCACGTTATCAATGCGGTAAGCAGGAGCATGCAATGTGGCAACAATGTGGAAAAACAATACCTCCGCTTTGACGCCAATGGCGCCTAAATAGGCGATAGCAGCCGCGCTCAGATTGTCGCGCTCGTACAGATCGTCACGGAGCAAATCGTCACTTACGCTGCGGATCTTGAGCGGAAACCAATTTGCGCCGCGTTCGATAACATGTAGTGATCCGAGGTGCGTTGCGGCGGCAGGCGGATTGAACTCCTTCCTATTTTGCTGCACTGCTGCGATCCAGTTGTTTCCCTCGAAAACCTGAAGAAAATAGTCCGGTCGTGACCTATCCAAGAGTTTGCATTCGGAGTGCCAATAGAGCCAACGCATATCAAAAGGCCGATAACAAAACCTCACTAACTTTCCAGATGCGTAGCCCATAGACAGCAATGCCTTTCGAGCAGCCGGCGCGTCAAATTCAGTTGTCGTTTTCATTAGCTCGGGCGACTCCGCTGAGATGAGAGCATTTGACACGGTTTCATCAAAGTATCGCGTGAGTCGCGCCTCCAACGCCGGCCGATCCACGTCCACTAAAGCGCCATCCCGGCTAGTCTTAACACCCGGATACGAAGCTGGCAATAAATCCGTTAACTTCAACCACGCCAAGTAACTGCCGCTCGTAGCCTTGCCACCAATTGCTCGCCCCAATTCAACCTGCGGCGCAAAAACTGTGTACTTGAGGCTATTCACGTGCCCGCTGGCTTCTCGCAAATCTGCAAGTTTTGCGCGGCCCCACCAGTCACGTAGAAAAACCCCTCGCGTAGCGTGAACGGGCCGATTCAAACGTATCAATGTAGCGATGGCGGTTCCGACTTGGATGCCTTCGGGATTTTGCAACGTTGAGAACGCGCTGGGATCTGACTCACCCGTAGGTGTTAGTTTGCCAGTCCGAAACCTGTCACCGTGCAGGTTGTCAATCCTGATGCTATCAAACGCCTCCATGAAACGCTCGCGCATAGCGGTATGCGACAAGCCTTGAAGCCACGAATTATTACTAACGTAGCAAATCACGCCGTGGCCCGTCTTTTCAGCAATCTGCCGCTCAGCCATGCGGAAGAAGCGAACGTACAGTTCGTTTAAACCTTGCCCCTGGGGCTGAGGCCCCTGTTTGGCTTTCCGATAAGCCTCACTGAGGGAGCGCTCTTCTCCTGCTGCGATGCCCGCAAATCCGTTGTACGGCGGATTGCCGAGAATGACCAGTATCTTACGAGTCTGCTTAACGGAATCTGCAGCATCCTTTTCCTGGGCAAATTCTGGGAATGGCATTACGCGCTTTTTGGGATCTTTCAGTGGCTCCCATCCAATTAGCGCGTTGGATAGGTACACGCCGGCGCGCTCGTGCGCGCCATCGGTATCAACGCCCAACGACGCGCCGTAATCATCGAGTAACAAGCCGATCTGTAGATGGGCGATTACGAACGGTGCAGGAAGAAGCTCGAATCCAAACAATCGCGTTGTAACTGCGAGTTTAAGATCGTGAGCGGCTAACGCATTTTCCCCTCGGGCTTTAAGTCGAGCGGCGATTATGCGTAGCACTTCGACAAGGTATGCGCCGGTTCCGCAACAGGGATCAAGCACAACTACATTCGGATCTGCCAGGCCATTCACCACTCCAAGTTCGGACTCCAGCGCGTGGTCTACGCGCGCCACCATGTAGCGAATAACTTCATTAGGCGTATACCAAACGCCGAGTTGTTTACGCAATTCCGGATCGAATTCTTGCAAAAATGGCTCATAAAAGTATTGCACCGAATGTTCCGCTTCAAATTTCTTGAAGAACCCCACTTTGTCCACTCGATTCAGCGCATCGTTCGCCCAATCGAGAAGTTGCTCTAAATCGAGCGCCTGCAACCGCGTTGGCTGAGCGAGTTGCGTAAATAAGGCATTTATCATCGGCACTTGAAGGTACCAGGCTGCACTCTTCCAATCGAAGCGGCCGGCTTGCCCTGCACGATGCTTAAGTACCCATGCAGCAAAAATTCCATAGAACAGCGTCTGAACAAGCGTAGAGTGAAAAAAATGATTGCCTTTAGGACCCTCGAAATTCGCCCCGATAGCGGTTTCCAGACTTTCCCTAAGAGCGTTGAGCTTAAGTACGCCTGCGGGCTTCGCATTTTGGATACGGTGCCGAGCCTCGCGTGCATAGCTAGCAAGAAACCAGGCGAGGTCTCTCGGGTCCGAAAGTGGTGCCGCATGAAGCATGACACGAGCAAGAAAGTCGCAGAAAACAACACCGTGCTGCTTCTCACCCTCGCCCGACTGCGCAGCAAGTTGCCAGAATTCCATCTCCGATTCTGCGAGCACAAACCGCTCCAGAATAACCCTCTTTCCATTACGCGCGCCGAGAAGTAACCAGTCGCGTAAGTTAGTCACAAGTACCAACTTGTACCTATTCCAATACTTGTCGATTTGTAAGCTGGTGGCAATGTCATCAACCGCTTGACTCGGCGATTTCACTTCAAAGACACCGCGTGCCGGAACTAGTTTCGAACTGGCATTATCCGTCTTACGGTCGAATTGGTCAGGGGTAAAAAATCCTCCATCGGGCATGCCGGCGCCCATATTTTTGAGTGTCGTAACTGCCCTCACTTTCGGTACGATCGTGTTCCCCACACTATTGAACAAATTAGAAAGTGCCGGATAATAAGCCGTTTCCGGCGCGCCAGCGCGCGTACGACGAACCGACGCAACATCGTCTAAAAAGCGTTGTAAAGAAAGGGGATTGCGTGATTCCGATTTGAAAGATTGCGGCTGCTTCTTGCTAATGCGACCCGGCTTCGCCGACATCTTGGTCGGCGTCGGCGCGGAGCGTATTACTTTGCTGCGCAGGTCCCGGGCTTTGGTAGTAGATGCCTTAGCGGGCTTTTTTCCTGCCGGCGAGCGTCCTTGCCTGTTCAAATGAATGTGCCTGCGAGCGTTAGCGCCGTCGAGTGATCGGCTGTGTTATGTTCATCGCAACGTTATTACTTGGTCATCAATCGGAATACGTTCGGCGTCTCCTTGCATCCTGTGGAATTGAGACTGCTGTCGCGTTTGAGTAGAAAATGTGATGATTTTTGACCGGTAGGAGCGTTCGAGATCGAGCTTGCGTATATCGGGGATGCGATTTCGATGCGCTGGCTGCTACGTCCGTGCCCCAACTAAAAGCGTGAACAAGTTGAACGCCAGCCGGGCCTCCGGTAGCGACCCCTTGTGGCAATCCTTCTAGTTTGCGGCGGCCACTGGAGGCGTTTGACCGCCTCGGGTGTACACAGGATCGTCTCCATTTAGGCATTGAAAGGTGAGGTTGGCCTGGCGAGGCGACCATCCGTACACGCCATTCTCGGTGGATTGTTTAACGAGTAGATGCTGGTGTAGCGCGTCGCAGTATGCGCTGGCTTCGGAAAGCGCCTTGACGTTCGTATTGCCCTGCGTCGCGAAGCCAACGCCAGTCATATTCAGGGAATACGTATTCGGACCGACTGAGACGATTTTGGATGGAATGGTCACGCACGCGGCGAGTGCGCCTGTCACGACTATGAACGGCAATAATTTCCGCATCAGTAGCTCCTTTTCATGAATCACTCGATCGAGCGGTGAAGCATGATTTTAGTCATGGCAAACGTGTCGTGATCGAATTCATCAACTTGACAGACGGAAATGTGAGCTATTGCAAATTATCGAAGTGCCGGCATCCGGGAATCGACGCGCTAGAGAAAGACTGGGGTTTAAACAACCTAGAGGTCGGATTTCTTAAATGGGATGAGCTACCGCGAAGTTGCAAAAAAGAGATTGCTCTGTAACTTGTCCGCCGCAGACAGGTTGGCTGCGACTGCCAAGAGAATGTCACGGTTTGCGCCTACCCGGCGGCAACACGCTGGACAGCTGTTCGGCGTGCTCGGGGAATCGGACGCGAAACGCGGCATCGGCATCTCAACGATGCGCCAAGCTGCGCCAGAGGGCTTGCTCAATAGCCCTGACGATAGGTTTCCTAAACCTAAACCTTGCACGGTTCGGGCGGTCGATGCCCTGCGTGTGAGTACGCATGCTTCTGCAAATCCGAGGCGAACTACGGCGGGCGCACTTCGATCAGAGAGCGAAACCCATCTTCCAACGCCCGCCTCATGGCCGGCACATCGGTAGACATCTTATCCGCGACCTTCGCCCAAACTTTGTGGGCCTCCTCAACCGCATGCTGCGGTCGATGGCCCAGGTCGTGAGGTCTGAACGTACTAAAGAAAATGGCCTGGGACCTAACTTCTTTGGCGAAATTTTCTAGCTTATCGCACAGATCCTGTGGTATGAAGATTCGATGCTCGTCAAAGTACACCAACCAAAGTAGAAGCGCCTCGTTCACCACCTTTCCCTTCTCATCCTTCGTCGGTTCGCCCACCCACTGCATCGGGCTCACGTAGGAATCGACCGCACGTACCGCCGCGGCGAGCCTTTTGTAAACCTCGGCCAAGACCTCTGCGCGCCGCGCTTGAAGATGTTGCACACGCGCCGAGTGCTCGGTCGCGGCGAGCGCCAGCGTGTGACTCAGTGTCGATCTCGCCGTCTCGTTTTGCGCCGCAAGATTCGCCTTATGGCCTTCGAGATCCTTTGCGATCCATACGCCGACGACCTGTTTGCCGAGCCATGCCGCTATTCCGAGAACGGCTGCCTGACCTCCGAGCACCAATACGAAAAGTTCACTTGCCTCGCCAAAGCTCATCGCGTCCCTTCTCTCAGGCAGGTGCATGCGAGGCAGGAACCTCGAAGCTCAACGCCCGTTGCTCCAATGAATACGGCTAATTTACCTTAGTCGCCTCTCCGCCCGTGCAATAACCTCAGAAACTTTGACGTCCAGCCCAATGGCGATGCCCTCGATGGCGGCGAGCGTCGGCGATCGCTCGCCCCTTTTCTATCATGCCAATGTAATCTCGATGCAGTCCAGACCTGTCAGCAAGTTGCTCTTGCGACAGCCCAAGCTCGGCGCGCTTGATTTCAATGTCGTTGCAAATGCGCCGAGTAAGCCCTTTCTTGCCATCTCCGGCAAAATGTGACCTACACTTCTAAATCATCATGTCGGAACATAGGGGGGTTTCCATGGCGCTGCGAGCACAGGAGGTTTTTACACCGCTTGGCGCACGGATTGGCCTGTCGGCGAAGCTTCCTTTCCCTGTTTACCCGGAAATGCTCAGACACTTGACCGGCTACAAACTCGCCAGCGAGGGCCACGACACCCGTTCATTCCAACATTATTTGGGTCACGAAAACGTCGCGCATACCGTGCGTTACACGGAAATGGCGCCAGACCGATTCAAAGGCATCTGGATGGATTGAAGCGATTTAATATTTCATGTGAAGATCGAGCTGCTCGCCATCATGGTAACTTGCGCAACATAGCTTCCGGCGTCACGCCAATGGCTCTGCAGATCTGCACAAACTCGATAATCTCCAGCCGTCTCTCGCCACCTTCGTACTTGGCCACGAAAGACTGGTGTCGCTGAAGGCGATCCGCCAAATCGTGTTGCGTGAGGTCGGCACTATGTCGGGCCGCTACCAGTCTGCGTAATAGCTCCCGGTGCTGCGGACTGCGTAAGGATTTCAGAGACCAGCCCTCTAAAGGTGAGAGCCAAGTCATATAATCCGAAAACAGGATTATCCCAGATTGTCATACGTGTGTAGATTGCCTACTGGGTGCCAATTCATTATTGATGCTGTCCGCTTGAGATGATGCACCTCGTCAGACTGAGTTTTCCGGAGGACTGGGGCTGAATCGAGCGCTTACAAACAATCGCGATTGAATGCTCTCCAACATACACGTCCAACCGCAATTCGGACATGTAGGCCAAGTTATGCGGCGCTGACAAACGCGTAGTCCATACCCAAAATGCACAACCTCCGTAGAAGCGTAGAAGCATGAACATGAGAGCCTTGCTCTCCCGGTTGAGCGCGCTGACTGCTAAGTTTCTGGCATTCATTACACTTTGCGTTGCGATAGCTGCGATAGCTTGGTTGACCTACGAGTGGATAGTCGCGTGGCGGCCATACTGGGAAAATATCGGCACTTTCTGTCTTGCTTATGTAGCAAGTTGGCTCCTGGCGCACGGTTCTGGACGCCGCGATGGAATGACCGTAACTTATCGCCTCATTTCCACAAGAAATCTGGTCGTGGCAGGTTTCATCCTCGCAGTACTCGCTTGGAGAATCTATGCGTTGGCGAGTCATTGGCAGCCCTACAAAGAAAACTTGGCTGCATTTTGCGTTGGCTCTTTAGTGGGCTTAACAGCCGCTCTTCATGGTCGATGGGAAGCAGGCTGGCGAATAAATCCTTGGATGGGGAAGATCCTTCGCCCAATCGGATACGTGGCCGGGTATAGGTTTGCGTTTGTCTGTCTAGCCCTCAGTACGATTATGCTGATGGGCGCGCTAGTAGGGATCTTTCAATCTTTCATTTTTAATTGGAAGCTGATTGCCCTATGTGTCGCTGCGATAATCGGTCTAGTCATTATCGGAGTTGTTGCTTTTGCAATTTTCGTTTCACTTATCGATCCAAAAATGCCGCGTGCGAGATGAACCAAATCGAGAAGGCACGCGCGAGTATGAGGATGGGTGTACTTATTCAGCCGGTTTGGCTTTGGTTTGGTCAACATAGGGGACAGCACGCTAACAAAGTGGGTGGCATCGCCGGGACGAAGCGCAATGTCCCCGCGGGATTCGTATCTCCGGATGCGGGCCAGTCAAGCCGCAAAGGATTGAGTCAATGAGGTGCCGCCCCAGCGATACGCCACGAAAGCCGGTCAACCAGTTGACAGAGGATGAGATATTACAGGAGTTGCTCGTGGATCCCATCACGCGAATTTCAAATCGGCGGGCCTGGAACGAAATGGAAAAGGGTTTGGCACTGGCCTGGATAGATGCAGATGGGCCTGAGTGCCTCGCCGACGAGAGTGCTCGTGCCCTGTGCGAACGACACTTGCAAGCCATTGGGGCCGCACTCCAAGAGGCCATGCCTAGCAGCGTCGCATATTTATACGGAGACATTTTCGTTGCACATGCAAAGACTCGATTCGATTTAAGAACCCGGATTTCAAATGCGCTGGATATGCTTTCAAGTGCGCGAACCCAGATGACACGCCCCGACGGCGTAATGACCGAACTCTATGGAATGGGATTCAGCTACGGGCTAGCAGGCGATCTTCCGGCTGCTGAAGCTGCGCTTTACAACATCAGGCGCGGTGCGCACGGGACGGGATTCGCTCTTCCTGCTGGTGGCCGCCTGCCATATAGGCTCAAACCGCTGCTCAAGTTAGGCTATAAAGTGACGCAGGTCCGCCTGGCAATTCCGGGCGGAACGATCAAAGAGTACTGATTAGGTCAAAAAGGCAAAACCGAACGAGGCTCTGTAGCAAACCGCTTTTCGAAATGCCAGGCCCGACGGTGTACGGCGACCCTTAGGCGAGAAACAAAAGATGCTAGATAAACGATGCCGTCGGCAGCGAGGGATGAGTCATTTCACCTCGTCGCGAAATCAGCGTGTTGCTACCTGGGCCGGGGCGACGTAGATTGCCAGGCCATCCCCTTTTTTCTGGAACACAGTCCCGGAGACGCCGAAGCCAGTACCAAACGCCGTGCGGCCGTTGGATGTGGCGCTTCCAAATCCGGAGCCGACAGAGCCGGAAGCCTGGTCGCCAACACCATTGAGTAAGATGCCGTTGGCTCCCAGCGAAGCCGCCTCCTTCTTCAGCCTATCTAAGACTACATTGGTTTTGCCTTGAGCTGTGATGGAAAACGAGTTCTTGCTGGACGTATCGAGTAACGCAATTTCTTCGTACTTGTCGGCAGGTGGGTGCAGGTAAACCACAACCTGGTCGGGGGATATGGGCGGACGTGCTTGGCCGATGAGGACGTGCGAGGTTTGGCAACCGACCAACCCAGCGCCAGCTAAAGTGATTATGGCAACGGTCTTTGAAAATTTAAGCATGTAAAACTTCCTGTTTGTCGGAACCGATGTCATGCAACTGCAGCAGTAGCTTTTGCGGTTTCAGTAACGCTGTCGAAGGTCCAAATGATATGGACTAACCATTCGTTAGCATGGAATGCCGTCTCAATTCTGCTGACCTGCTAAACATTGATGGCGCAGAACGGACTCGCCTTGCGTAGAATTTGGGATGACCTTATCTCGGCAGGCAGGCTGACTGGCAAACGGAGTTCAGCATTGAACCTAACCGGCAACTATTCACCGGCGGGGAAACTTGGGACAGGATGCGACCTACCGTGCCTCGCAAATATTTGAACGCAAATCTCGTTCGCCATCTGAGAACGTGGGATCCACCGCCGCCGTATGGGGGCGTCATACATCTCGTTGCTCGTCTCGAAATGATCGATCTGTCGCCTCTGTACCAGACCAGATCGACATGTTCGGCAACGGTGCTGCGATTCCCGCCTAAAAACGCGCCCCTGCGCAATTCGTCAACTCGGTCCAACTCCGGCGAGTAGACCCCGTAATCTTTTGGCTACTCGGTCGTTCACACCTGTGGCAGAAGGCGGCACACAATGTTGATGCTGTTCTTTAATGAATGGAAATATTGGCGGACAGAGATGTGACCAACACTCCGCAAGTCCTGGCCATGATTTTGCACGAGTTTTGGGCGCGGAACTTTATAAGCCGGAAAAAGCCGCGGCGGGTACGCTGAGTAGTTTGAGGGTGTGGCACCGGAATGATGGCATCAGCGTCATCGACTATCGTTCGAGCGATCGACTTCATCGACGGTAAGCCAAGCGTCTCGATCGTGCAGCTTTACGGAGATGCTCTTGCCCAAGCTGGCTTGAAGGTCGCGGGCGATTGCAAGCGCTTGTTGCTCATGGTGTTGCCACCATGCGTTGTCCCCCATTTGAGGCGGGCTCATCGTTTCGTCGTGGTCCCGTTGCCAAGCGGCGAGGCGTCTGGCCAGCGCGAACGGCAAATCCAAGAGGTCGAAGCCCAGATTCCGTCCTTTAGCATCCCACAAACCGCTGCTCCCAAAATCATCTTCAAGACGGACTTCCTTTAGTTGCCGGGTGAATGCCGCGCGCTCTGCCTGTCGGGCAGCGACGCGCTCCGGCACGCCCCGTTTTTGCAGGCAAACATCGGGGTTCATCAGCTGCGTCCCCTCGATATGAAAGTACGCCGCTTCGATATTACTGGTGAGCCCTAGCCATAGCAGGTCCTCAAGCGAGTCGCACAGCTTCAAATCGAAGCCGGGCAGCGGCACATGCTCATCGGCGATCACGCACAGCTCATCGGTCATGGCCAGGATTTCAATGGGATCGTTCAACTTGCATTCATATATATAGCGGATGCTCCAACCTCGGCAGTGACGAGTCGCCTGCCTGATCCAGTCATCGGTCGCCAGTTCCTTCGGCGCAAGAATGTGCAGATGGGCACCAATCTTCTGTGATATCACGGACCGGGCAACGTCGCGAGCCTGTGGAGTCAAGAACGCCACTGCGACCGTTTTTCGTGCTTGCGGCAGTATGTAGTCGATGTGGAAAGGCAGCGTCTCCAGCGCGACGCTGGCGTCGTTCATTTTGAATGGCTGGAGATAGGCGGCCGGATCGATCAGCGCCATTTTGAGTTCGTCGACATCGCTAGCTGCAGTGACTTTTAGTAGATACCGGACGAACGCGGATTCCGGCTTCCATGTGCAGCACCAGTGCAGAACGAGAAAGCGATGCACGCAATCGTCGTCGGTATCATCGTTCGGGTGTGCGAAGTGATACACCGACTCACCCAGCACTCTTTGAAGTTCGAGAGCAATGGGACGCATACTCTCACGCCAGCGCAAGAACGCACTGTCATGAGCGCTCCGGTCGACCTGGTCGTCGATATTGACCCACGGTGCCCTAGGGACGAATTCGATCATCGCGTTTGGCGGCGACGAGGTCGGTAAAGTCTCCAAGGACCATGGCTCATTCCAGTTGTCCCGCCCACGGAACATCGAGCTGCTGGTGGCTGCATCCGCCGCTTGCTCAAAAAAATCCGTGATATCAGACGGCACCAGCAGCGGCTCCCAGGCGGACTTCCAGCAAACTTGTGCGTCGAGGCTCAAATCACCAGGCAAGTGAATTCGGCGCCGGCTTTCGTCGCGCAACCAGGCGACGAAGTCGGGCACCGGCAGGCACTCGGGTGATTCCGGGTTCAGATTATCGAAGAAATTTACCCAGTGGCACTTCGATATGTCCTTCTTCATCTGAAGCACGGCTTCGCATGCCCGGGCTTGCGCGTCATCCGTTGAGATGCCCTGGCGACGCAGCAGCTTCTCCAATGCTTTCGCGGGATCAATGTAGGGAACGCGCCTGCCGGCCGGCGGCTCAAGGAGTTCAATGCTTTCCTGCCAGGACTGATCTCTAGGAGCTTCTATCAAACCTCGAATGGTTGCCAGCGATTGCGGCTCCAGCCCCGAAACGGGTAATGCCTGCATCAAAGCCTGAATGTGAACGCTCTGAGGGTTGGACATCACAAGATGTCGCCACGCTGCTGGTGCCGTGCGCCCGGAAGGTTAAGAGGACACGCCGCAGCCCCGGTTGCGCACCGGTCGGAATCAGTACGATCGCGATACCGGGCATCCAATCCGTCAAATAAGCGGTGACCCACGAGTGCCGGCAGCTTATGAACGAAGTATGCCACCACGCGAGACCTGATACAGTCTTGACTATACCGCCGCACGCGCTGCGTCGATCGGCTAATCGCATCCGCCGTTAGGTACCCGATGCAACGCTTGAACATTGCCTTCGCGCTCTTCCATTCACGAATTGAAAGGGCTATAACTCGATGCCCTGCGTATAGCCAAATCTCAGCCTCACTCAAGCGCAACTTTCTCTTCGTACATCCACCCGGCTTTGAAACCAGTGTCGGCCAGTTGTTGGTAGGAGTCAATCGGGACACCGGCGAGGAGCCCGTTATGTCCAAACCTCTGATCTCTTCTATTCGGTTCTTGTGCGCACCGTCGATGCGGCAACTCGGGAGGAAGGCACGCGTGCCGAGTCGGAGGCGAGGTTTCGCAACCTGTTCCACTGCTGTTTCGGCCGTTGCGCATCGGTAACTTGCGCTGCCGTATGAAGGGAATGACAAAGCAGCGTATCTCGAAATACCTATTCTGTAAAAATAAATCCAGACACTGAAAATCGAGCCTGCTTCACATGTCGGCCGGTGCTCGCTTCTACAAGCACGAATTGAAAGAATCGCACGTTGCTTCTGACGGGACTAACGAAGGAGGCCCGATGCGGCCGTGGGAGATTCGTACAGCCACCGGGGCTACGCAAGCCGGCCCTACGTTTGGGCGTGCCGACCTGGGAGCGGGCCTTCACGCAATAATAGCGCTTCTTCTGAACTCAACGTGACCGGTTCGAAAAGCCGGGGATTTGATGTATTTGGACGCTGAGGTCGCGTCGGCCTATAGCTTCTCGGCAAGTGCAGCGAGACCCGAGGATCGAGCCCCTGCGTCCAGTAGTTGGTGATGGCCGGCTCTCAGCCACACGCCGGGCCACCGCAGAGACTCTTCTGCTTGCGCACCGAGACCCGAGGCGACCGTGAGCGAGCCTGCCGCATTGGCGACAAGGCGAGGGCAAAGTCTTGGAGCTCCTTAAGCGCGCGCACTGCGGACTTGGTCGCACCGCTTGGGCTCTTGCAGATTCGCCGGATCTCTCCATGAGACAAGCTTCGCATCGGGCCATCGTGCTGGTCGAGCTCGCGCCGGATCCAAGACGGCAACGACCGGGCTTTGCCGATGCGGCGTTGCCGATCATAGGCTGCAAATAAATGCTCCTCGAACTTCGCCATGTCCTCATCAGAGATGTGCTTGAGGATAGGTTTGGGAGCCGGAAGCTGCGCCTGCAGGTTGCGCAATCGCTTTTCCATAGCACGAAGTTTCATCCGCGTAATTCGCTCAGCTGCTCTTGGAGTGCCTCTATCTGCGCTGCCATCGTCCGAGCGAGAAGCGTCTCGGTGAAGCCGCCCACAATCGTCGCGAGGTCGACTCCCTCTGCTGTGGATATATACCCGTTCTCTATCCCGTGAGTGATCTTGGCTAAGGATGCCGCCGCGTCCGCTGCGGTCTTCAACGCCGGCAGATTGAGGTCCATCGGCGGCCGACAAACGCGGCGGGGCAAGGCGCGATCCAGAATGAGACGCGCCGCAAGCATGTCTCCCTCGAGGGCGGCGGTGATGACGCGCTGTAGAACCGACTCTGCGTCCTCTGCCAGGATGGCTCGCAATCGCATGTGGCTCTTGTTCTGACTTCCCCGGGGACGGCCAGATTGGTTGCCGCTCTTTCCACGAACAAACTGCCCCTTGCGAAGCGCGGGCATGTCACGGCCGTCAGGACGAAAATTAGCACCCTGCGTGGCTGTATTTTTCCTGTTACTTACAGGTAGGGACACGACCTTTGGCATTAGGCACCTCCCATTGCGCAGCACGGCTTCCCATCTGAAGCGGCATCGACGTCATTCATTGCGGTCTCCAATTGTTGCTTAGAGAAAACTACTACCCTCGTTCCAATCGTTCGCCGGCGCGTACACGAGTTTCGCCTCCCGATGGCTCGACCAGCGCTCGCCGGCCGGCACTTGGGTGATGAGCTCGACCCTGCGAACTCCCGCTGTGCTTACGACACAGCCTTAAAATTCCGACGAGAGAGCCATCATGACCCTGTCGAGCCATTGATCGACCATCTCGACCATTTGCGTCAATGCCGCGGCTTCTGATGCGCTCAACGATTTGGCAATCCCGGCGGGATCGTGCGCCGCGCAAAGTCTTGCGAAGCCTTCCAGGGTTTCGCAGGCCCTGCGGGTGTCGGGGCACTCGATTGCGACCCATGGCGAAGAGACGACTGCGGAGGGTCGGTCGATGCGCTGAGTGCCCTGCCGCGGAAGTGCCGTGACGGTGGGCGGCGCAGGCCCTTCAACCTGGCGATCAAAATCCGCCACCGGAATGGATGCGACGCGAATTGCCGTCTTCCGTTGCCGCTCGGAGAGCCCGGCATCAGAGGCAACTTGCGTCCGCGTCAACGGCGGGACGGCGGCGGCCCCCCGTTTGCCGTCACGTGCCCCGTGCCCGGCCTCGATCGACTTCAGCAGCTCTCCCATTCGACGCTCTGCCCGTGCCTGGATCCGCACCGCCATGACGCGAAGCGAATCATCCTTCGCCTGGCGGGCATAACTTGCCAGCGCCGCGGCCTTGTCTGACCAGTTCTTGCATTCGTCGATTTGCTCGCAATCGGCGATGGCTGCCCGAGCCGCCTCATAGCACTGAGGCAGCAATACTCCGGCTGACGTTGTTGGGAGAGTGGCAGGCTTGCTCATGGCTGCTTGCTTGCCGGGATCAGCCCACGTCGAGTCATGAGCACGTCGTTCCAGTCCGTGCCGGGTTCGCCGGGCGGAGTGCGGATTTCCAGCCGAATACGGCCTTGGAGCCGCTCCAGGAGCTCGACCGCTGCCAGGAGTCCAGCCAGATCGCGATCGGCGTACACGCGGAGTCTGGTGACGCCCGGTGGCGGCTTAAATCGACGAAGGAGGGACGTGTTCAACGCCGCCCACACCGGGATGCTGTCGAGGAGCGCGGCCGATAACGCGGTCTCGATGCCCTCGGCGACGCCGAGAACATCACCAGAAGCTGGCATCAAACGCACCGCGCAGCCCTCGTGGCCGCTCATTTTGCTCCAGATCTTTCGGGGCTCGTAGCCTGCGAGCTTCTTGCCGGCCTCGAGGTAAGTCGTGTGCACGGTGACGAGTTCGCCTGCGACATCAACAACGTCGGCGACGAGCGCAGGAAAGCGACCCATCCGCACCTCGCCGTTCCAATACTCAACGGTGGCGTGAGCGCGCAGGATGCAACCGATAGGCAACGGCCATAAGCCGCGGCTCGCGAGATAATCGACGGCACACGTGCAGAGCTCGACATTGCAGCAACCCCGACGAAGCCGACGCACGCGGTCTGGCGGCTGCGACGCCTCCGCCGGATCCCGCTCCCGCACCTGAACGGCGGCAGTCTGCATTTTGGGCGCCGACTCAACGAGTCCCATGGCCGCAATGACGCGTTTACGCGCTTCCGAAAACGACCAGCCATGGACCAATTCGAGAAGCTTAAAGCCGTCACCGGCCCCACAGGCGCGGCAGAAGTAGTCGCCGCGCCCGCGGTGGTTGTCGAAGAAAAAGCGATCATGCCCGCCACAACCGGGGCATGGTCCATGCACTTCTCGGTTGCGAACCTTCTCGCGTCTGTACTCCTCGGGTACTCCCAGTTGCGCAAGGATCGCGGGCCAGCCGTTGCCGAGGCGTACATGAATGTCAGCAGCTCGCAGATATGTCAGAGTCCGCCGTGACGGCTGCGCGCTCATAGCGTTGCTCTCGCCGCGAGCCGCCTTTTCTGCCCACGTGTCCATTTGATCCAGCGATGCATGAGCCACCCAGCGACCTCTGCCGATGGAGTGAGCGTTTCGATGCTCCAAAACCCTGAAGGCATCTTCATCGCTTTCGGCAAACCAAACCTCTCGATGGTTCGCATCCACGCGGCCCATCGAATCTTGCTCGGCTTCTGCGCCCACACGTTTTGATTCCTGCGTGCACCCCATGCGCATGCCTGGCGGAAGAACTCGATCACGCGAATATCGTGCGGCGACAGCGCGGCGACTTCGTCCGCCATCTCGGCAAGGTCCGCCTCCTCTACACGCACTTCCCTGGGATTTGGCGCCGGCGTCCATCCGCAATCCGGGCAGGAACGACCGTCTTCGGAAACGAGCCACATCGCAGAGCACTCGCCGCATGTGCGCGCCGACTCGCTCGAGCGCTTCCGTTGCTTTTGGTGGTCTCGAGCTTCCGCGCTTACGTTGCGATTCGGATCAAGCGTCCAGTTGAAGTCGCTGTTGGGCAGGCCCAGGGTTTCGACGACGTGGCCGTGATCGATGAGGACACAGTGCGTTTTCCCTGGCGATGAACGCAGGCCGCGGCCGACCATCTGCAGGTACATCGTGAGCGAACGCGTCGGCCGCGCGAGGATGATGCAATCGACCTCCGGTATATCGACGCCATACGCCAAGAGGAAGCAGTTGATGATCACCCGCGTCGCGCCGGTCTGCAGGCGCACCATGACTTCCTCGCGCGTGTTCTCGTCATCGGCGTCGGTGAGCATTTCGGCGGCGATGCCCTGGCGATTGAACTCACCGAGCAAGGCGACACCGTGGGCTTTGTCGACCGCGAAACAAAGCGTGCGTCGACCCGCGGCAATGCGCAGCCAGTTGCTCACCACGTCGCCGATGAGCTTCGGCCGGCCCACTAGCGAGCCGAGCGCCTGGGTTTGGAAGTCGTTGTCGTTATCCTTCGGCAGCGCTTTGAGCTCGGCGGTGCTCACGAGCGGCGTGTTGAAGATTCGAACCGGCACCAGCACGCCGGCTCGAGTGAGCTCGCGGATGGATGGCCCAGGGATCAGCACGTCGAACGCCATCCCGAGCGAGCGGCCTGACTTGCTCGCCGGCGTTGCAGTGAAACCGATGCGGACGCCTTCCGGATAGCGATCCAGCAGGGCGAGCCGCGTTCTCGCGATCGACAAGTGGGACTCGTCAAAGATCAAAACCTCGGCGGCGGGAAGCGGCATGTTTTCGTCGCATATCGCGCGCCGGTAGAGCGTGTCGGCGGAAGCCACCTGGACCATCGAAGTGTTGTTGCGCAGCTCCGGTAGAGTTGCGGCTATCACGCCATGCGCTATGCCGAACGCTGCAAGTCTCTCGTGAATTTGTCGAACCAGTCGCGAGCGTGTTGCGAGAATCAAGACGCGCAGATCGCTTTCCACAGCCGCGGCCGCCATCGCGCTCATGCAGTGCGTCTTGCCGCTACCCGTAGCTCCCTGTACCAGGATGCGTCGATAGCCCTCGTGCATCGCTTGCGCCGTCTCGACCAAGGTATCGCGCTGGTACGCGCGGAGGCAGTGCGCCGAAGCCGGCAGCACATCGAGCCAATCCCCCGGCATCGCACGAGCCGAATCAACTGCTACCTGCTCGCCGAACGTCAACCTCGCCTGTAGCTTGGGCGGGCTCACAATCGACCCCTCTGCGCTGCTCTCGGTGATGACCCAAGGGGGGAGATATTAGAAGGAGGACTGCCGGCAGACCCGATAAATGTAGGTTGCTGGTCCGCCGGCAGACCCAATTTTGAGCGTCTCTGGTCCGTTGGCAGACCCGATGCGGTCCGCCGGCAGACCTGATGTTTTATTTTCGTCTGGTCCGTCGGCAGACCCGACGCTGGAGACTTCCATGACGCCCAAGGATTCGCCGCGGTCGTCGTCGGGCCGTGCTCGATCTTGCCCTTCAGATCATCAACCGGATGCCAGGTCACGGCATACAGAGTCGGTCCCATCGGCTTCTTGCCGCCCTGGCGCATCTTGCGGATGAGTCCACGCTCCATGAGCGCCGCGAGGCCGTATACCAAATGGTCTTGCGAGTTGATCCCGAACCTACGAGCGATCACGCGCGTCATTGCAAGATCGCCGTTGTTGCGGCCGCGATATTGAGCGGCGATCGCAATCAGCAAACGGTGCGCGTAGCACGGCAGCGTCCGGCATGCTTCGCTCTCCAGCACCTCGACGGGGATCATCGCAAAGTGCGCGCCGCCTATACGAAAGCCTCGGCGCCGGCTCATCGTTATGCAATCCTCAACGCGGATTGCGGCTTGGTGAGAGACGCTGTTCCGGGTTTCGGCTGCTGCTGGCTCCCCCGTGTGGACAAGCCACGTGCGTGTTCCAGCTGGGCGATAGCTTCGGGTGTGCGCGCCTTGATCAGGGTAACCATCCTCCGCCAGGCAGCGGCCTTTTGCTGCAGGTGTGGGCGTGGGTGAGCGCCTGATGTGCGATGTAAATCTGGTGCTCAAGTTGATCGGGCGAAAGTTGCGCCAAGCGGCGCAAGGAGATTAAAGTCATCGGCGTTCGGATCCTCGTGGTCGTGGATGGAACAAAGAGCGGCGCGGCTGTGTTCACCAGCGCGCCGTTCGCCTTTTCACGAGTGCTTACGCGGCTTCTTGCGATCGCGTGCAACAGAGGCTGACGCCAGGTTGCGTTGGTTGCGACCGTGCGTGGTGGTCGGAACCCCCGCTTCAGAATCAACATCGGTTTTTGACATGCCGCGCTGCTCGAGTGCGCGACCCCCTGCAGACAGGCGGCTCACTTTGGCGAACTTCCCCGCGAGCGCCGCCTCCTTCCACTTCAAATACGTGGAAGTAAGCCAGTAGTTGCGCCCATTTATGTTGGCGTCCGGTGGTGGGAATCGGTTCGATCGAATTTGCTTGCGAAGAGCGCGATCGGTTATTTCACGATCTGACGTTATGAACGTCCGAGGAATCAGTTTGTCGCTCACAACACTGTCGGTCACGGTAGGCCCCTTCTTTGGTTCCGGCAATGAGCGGAATCTCTGTACCGATCATAGGGTTCGTGACTATGGGCCGCGCAAGTGTGGGCCTATGGGCCGGTTTGGCCCATACCTCACGGCGCACACGGGGAGCGCACACTTCGGCGGAACAGGCTCGAGATGATCCCGGGTTAGCGAACCGCCATGTACATCACGCGTCCGGCGTGGAGCCAAAATTATCGCGTCGAAGGGCGGCCTGAAGTGACTTTGTGAAAACTCACGCGACAAGCTCCCCCGCACCCGATCGCTTATCGGTCGCTACGACGAGCGCCTCTAACTGATGGCGCCTTTCTTTCGGAGACGTTGCCAGGCCTTGTTGAAGACATCCTTGGTGTAAGGCAGACCACTCCGAACCAGCTTTTTCACGCCGCCCTTGCTGCCGGGCTTATATGGCGGTAGCGCCTGCGGATCTAATCCGAGTGACTTAATGACCCCCAAGATCTGCTGCTCGTGATGCTGGCTACGTGGCACATGCTTCGCGGGTATCGAGGACCTTTCGCCGGCGGACGGGCTCAAACTCGCGTCGAGCCGCGCGGCGACGACGCCACCGGCAGATTGAAGCCACATCATGAGATCCGTGAGCGACACGCACGCGTTACCAACCCACGCGTCATCAACCGAAGGGGATTTTGGATCGATGCACGCAAGCGTTACTGGATTGCGCACCGTGAGCTTCCCGGTACGGATGGCCTTCTCCATTTCGCCATCCCACTTCTCTTCTGCCTCCTCCCATTTCTCGCTCACCTCAACCTCGAACGAGGGATGTATGGCATCTGCGATCAACCCCGGCACATAAATGATCGGGATGACGGATCCCACGTGCTCCGTGAGCTCGCGCCGGTACTTCGCGATCTGACGCCTTTCGTTGGGGCGTTCTGCGAGCTCGCGCTCGCGATTCGCGCGGTCGTGCTCGGCGAGGCGCGCACTGCTAGACATAAGCTGACAGCCGCCGACCTCGGATAGCTTCAGCACCCGGCGGCTGGTACCCCCGTTGGTACCCCGGAACAAACAGGTTGATCGCACTCACTTGATAACTGATTGAATTTATTGGTCGGGGCGACAAGATTCGAACTTGCGACCCCTTGCACCCCATGCAAGTGC
>CAZZZU010000028.1:0-42340 GCA_964658805.1 uncultured Steroidobacteraceae bacterium | reverse complement strand
GCGTTTCTCCCCGGCCGTCGCGACCTGCGCCAGCGTGTCGCAACGGCTACATGATCTGTCGGAACGTGTGGCGCAAACGAGTGCGCTGCTCTCGACGCGGGTCGACATCGTGCGCGAGAAGCAGAATCACAGACTGCTCGATTCGATGAATCGACGCGCCCGGCTGCAGCTTCGGCTGCAGCAGACGGTGGAGATCATCTCGGTCGTCCCGATCACCTATTACGTGGTAGGGCTGGTGGGCTATCTGTCCAAGGCAATGCTGGCCGGCGGTTTGCACATCGAACCCGAAATCGTGGAAGGGGTGGCCTTGCCCCTCGTCGCAGGTATGGTCATCTGGGTGGTGCGACGGGCGCATCGCCAGGTTGCCGGCGATGCTGAAGCCGTGGATCCGTTGGAACTGTGAACACCCCCGTCATTGTTGCGGCAGGAGTGACGCTCGCCGTGCTGGCGGTCGGCGGCGCGGCGACGGATGTCGGCCAGTGGTATCAGGACCTGCGCAAACCCACCTGGAATCCGCCGAATTGGTTATTCGGTCCAGCGTGGACGCTGATCCTGGGCCTTGCGGCGTGGGCCGGCGTGCTGGCCTGGGAACACGCCCAGACCGCGAATGAACACCTGCGGATAGTCATATTGTTCGGGTGCAATATCTTTTTCCACCTGTTGTGGAGTCCGCTGTTCTTCAATCTGAAGCGCCCGGATTGGGCCCTGATTGAAGTGCCCTTTTTGTGGTTTTCAGTACTCGCGTTGATGATCGGACTTGCGCCACTGTCCAGCAAAGCGAGCTGGTTGCTCTTGCCCTATCTGCTGTGGGTGGCGTTTGCCGCGTTTCTGAATTTTACGATCGTTCGCTTGCAGCGCGCGCCTGACCGTATCTAAAAGCCGTGAAAGGAGTCTCGCCAGACACGAAACCCGTCTGCAAACGCATCGGTATCGTCGCCCAAGCGCACCCCAGTGGGCGGGGAGCCCTGCACGAAACTCTTGTAGTTACCCACTGCTCGCCACAGAAATCGGCGGTCGTCTCTGAATAGACGTTCGGTTTCCGAAATGTACGACCAGCCGTTGCTAAACTCACATCATGGCCACGGTTGCGCAATTCTTTCGAGCCCCGCTGGAAGGGAGCCTATCGGTCTCAAGGGTATTCGTGCTCTACGGTGTCGTGGGATCGCTCGTCTATGGATGCCTCGGCTTTCTCATCAATCCGGGTAACGCGTTGTTGCTGCGGGCTTACACGATTGGCGGCGCGGCTTATTCTGCCTACGTGATTGTCGGCACCTACCGGTGTGCTGCCAACTGCAAAACACCGCTCACTGCGCGCTTCGTGCGTATATCCTGTGTGATCTCGCTACTGCTTCTGCCGCTGCTGACCTACGTAGAATTGAGCGGTGCGCTCGACTCCGAAATGTCGCAGCTCGAGCAGCTAAATTATTGAGCCGTGCGCCGCCCACTTCCTGTGAGCGGCGCCATCACTCGCTAGATCACTTGGCGGCGTCCGCTGCGGCAACCCTTGCCTTGATCGGCTTGATGTCGTCGAAGTGTGTCGCCACCAGGAACCGGTCATCCGGTACGCCCAGCTTCCGCTGACTCTCGCGATACAGCTTGAAGAATCGCGGCGCCAGATGTATCGCCGCCTTTCTGGGTATTTTTGTCCTGCAGCGAAGTGACGCATGTATTGAACTCGCTGGCGCGTAATACATGGCCGGCACATTCGCCCGAGACACCTTCGCCCCGCTGAATTTCCATGCCGACGTGAGTCTTCCAAAAATCGGCATCCGCAGCATGTGTCAGTTGCGTTACGAAGAGCGTTACTGCCATCGCCGCGGACGACGCCATAACAGCAAGCTTAGTCATGTGTGGCAGGCAGGGTGTCCAATGTCGTCGTGCAGGTCTGTTCGACTGCTTTACCCGAGAACTGATCGCCATATGAGAAGCCGCTGATCGGGCAACCACTTACGCCCTTCGGACAGATCGTAATGTAGTTCGACTCACTGCCGCTGAAGTAGTCCGGATCAGTGCTGAAAACGCTCAAGGTCAGCACCTTGCTGTTACTGGACAGGCAGCCGACGCCACTCGTGAAGGCAACCACGCTCGAGCCGGTCTTCGTAAAGCCAGACCATGGCTTGCAGGCGTTCGCAGCCGGCAGTGAAAAGCTGACACCCACGAAGCTGGAACCGCCTTTGCCAAAGCCGTTGTCCACGGCGACGCAGAAGTTGCCTGCATAGCAGGCAGGAGCAACGAGTCCAAGCATCAGAAGCACAGGTGCCTTTCTAAATTTAAACATTTTGAATCCCTTTTTAATTTGGTGTCGGACAGGTGTTCCCTGTTCGAACCTTAATAACCCAAATGCCGAACGGATCCCGCCATCGCTTACATCACTGCTCCGCGGGCTTCGACAGGTTGCAGCCAGCCGGCGTAATGCACGAGCAAACCAACGCAGGGCTGCCAAAGTTTCACATCGAAACAGAAACGCTCGTCGGCATCCACGAATTCGCTCGCGATCGTCTTCGGGCCCAGGCGAAGCGGCATAGGGAGACCGCACAGCGACCATCGACGGATCACGTAGTGCATGCGCGGCCCCTGCAACACGAGCGCCATATCAATCGCAACGGGGCCGAAGCGCTCCCGAATCAAACCCGCTGACCGGCCTTTCGCCAGGCGCTGAGTACTCGAAAACGTATTGTCGGCCACGGTCCGGACCCATCGCTCACCTGCGCCATCGACGGTGAGCTTTACCCTAATCGGTAGATCCACTCCCGCCTTCGGAAAACCGACGAGGGCTGTGACCGCTCGCGCGAGCGGGCTCCTGCCTCGGTGCGCGGTACATTTTCCTGCATAGATTGAAACGGACGTGGTCGAGTGGAGCTGCCGGATCGGTGGCGGCAGTAAGCTCCACGCCGATCCCAGGATGTGCTGAAACGGCGATTGCGCTTCGATCGGTTCGATCTGCCTGATACCCGTGAAAATAGTGCGACGCGCGAACAGATTTTCATAAGCGGCAAGGTCGACGTCGTTGACTGCCGTTCTTGCACCCGCACGCGGGGCGCGGCCCGCGAGGGATTGCTGCACGATGGCTTCGACCGCCATCGAAGGGATCAACGGACCGTCCTCCCCTTCCGCCAATAAATGCCATTCACGCGTGATGGTCGAACCGTCATCAGCCCGACCCCGGACCTGAACGAACATGCCGCCCCGATGCTCACCCCATCGCACGTGATTGATCACGAAATGCATCGCCGCAGCCAGCCACGAAAGGCGGGGAATCAGCCGCAGGCGCACCAGCCACGCAAAGCCCGTCAAGGTCCAGTGCAAGACAGCTGGAACCGGACCTGCCCCCATCCAGATTTCCTCCGCGTCAGGCCAGAGCACCGGGAGGATTCGCAGGTCCGGAACATCCACCAGGGAAAAACGGCGGCGCTTGAGCGGCATATGGCCAGGTGCCGCAATGGTGAAGCGCATGGATTCGGTGATGGGGTACGCCGTGACGACCTTGCCGGCGCGCCAGATGGAGATGGGCTTGCCGGCGTAACTCGCGATTGCGCGAATCACATTCAATCCGACACCGGCATACGGCGAAGGCGCAATCCCAGCGCGTATCGACGTGATCCGACACACACCGCTGCCTAATCTTTTGACCACAGCCGCGGTCAGGACCGGAAAGCTCGAGACCCCCGACAAGACGTAGACATCGGCAGCACGCGCGGCTTGATCAAAGCGGGCCACGCCGGTTACAAAATCGGCGTCGTCAGCGAGGTCGAGGTAGTTGACCCCGCATTCGATACAGCGCTCGATGAGGCGATAGCGCTGATCCCCACCCGCTTGAAACGGACCGCTCGCATCGACGACCAGCGTCACTCGCAACTCCGCGAGTACGCGCGCATCGCTGTCTAATCGCTCGAACAGGGTGGGTACGAGAGTGGCTGCGCCCCATACCCGTTGCTCGCAATACGTCTGCGCCCGCTCGAGGGATCGTCCGGCGATCAAGAGCGTCAGTCGCGCATCACCTTCCAGCAGCTCGACGAGCCTGCCGCCGAAGGTGCCATAACCGCCGACGATCAGAATCCGCATTCAGGCTGTTAATTCAGAAACCGATCCCGATGCGAAGGGTCGGCCAGGAAACAAACCGAATGAGAACCAAACCACTTGAGACGATTCTTCGCAACGAAATCGTACAGCCTGTCGAGCAACCCGGTGGGAACGACCCGCGCGACGCGGGCAAGCGCCCAGGGGAACCCTAAATGGGCGAACATCCTGATGGCGCCATCGGATTTGAAATAGGCCTGACCGTTATCCAGCAAAACGTTGGTCTCAAAGTTGACCGGATCCAGTCCCAGGTGCCGGAACAGCGCTTGACCCAAGGAAGTCTGGGCAGCCGTGAGACGGAAAGCGCCGCGTCGGTCCTGTCGCAATATGAACCGGGCGAAACGCGAGCAGAGCACGCAGTGCCCATCAAAAATGATGATCGGACGATCATCAGGGAACGCCGGAACGGCAGGGTCCTTCCTGTAACTGAATGGTTCTCGTCCTGACATCCCGGATGGCACGCGCTAGCCCTTGCACCGCCAAGGTGGCAATGCGTCGAGGCACGGCAGCTCCTTTCGAAGTGTGAACAAGGAAGAACCACAAGTTATGGCTATTCCCGCCATCTGTCGGGAAAAGCGGCAATTTGCATGCTTGCCTGCGCGCCCCCACGCCCCTCAGGTCAAAAAGGCGGCGGCGTCCTCTGCCGTTGCGATCGCGCCGCTGCCGTCCACCACGCCAGATCATCGGCAAATTTTGGGAAGGCGCGTTGTAAGGCGTCACCGGCCTCGCCGATCGGCTCACCTTGCGCATCGAGCGTCTTGGCAATCGGACCGACGCTAAGAGTGCTCGAGATGGGCACCATGCCCATCTCCGAAATGATGGGATGCCAGGCCGTGGCGGCGCGTGCGCCCGCCAATCGACCCGCCGAATAACTCGCCACCGCAGCGGGCCGCCAGAACCACTCCTCCAGGAAATGGTCAGTTAAATTCTTGAGCCCGGGCTGCACGCTCCAGTTGTACTCACCGACCACGAACACGAACGCATCGGCGGCACGGATTTTCTCAGCCAGCGCCGCCATGGCGGCAGGCGCCTGTCCCTTCGGGTATTCCTTGTACATACGATCTAGGATTGGCAGACCGACGGCTTTGGCATCGATCAACTCCACGTCATTGCCGCGCGCACGAAAGGCCCGCACCACGAAGTCGGTCAGCCGGATGCCCATGCGCTCCGTGCGGTACGACCCATAAAACACCAGTACACGATCACTCATCGCCGCAACCGTAGCACGATTACCGCCGCCAACAAAAATGCGAAGCCCGCGCACGACTGACCCGCATGAAAATTTCCACTGTGCTCACGGGCGAGGCCCCATAGGTACGGACCCAGAAAGGCGCCGAATATGCCGATCGAACCGATCGCCGCGAGGCCCACGGCCGCATGCTCGCCACGCAGCGCATTGCTCGGAATCGGCCAGAAAGCAGCCTGCACTGCGTAAACACACAGGTAGTAGATGACATACGCCGGTAACAAAACCTCGAGTGAATTCGACCACGCAATCGCCCACTGCATGGCGCCCATGATGACGAGCGGTACCGCCGCATGCAGATGCCGCTCAGCTGTGCGGTCCGAATGCCAGCCGTTGGTCAACATCGCGATCGCGCCAATCAAGCCCGTCGCCGACATGAAAAAGCCGACGTCGATCGTGGCCCATTGAGTCGCCGCTTTCAGCAACGCCGGCGCCGAAAAGGCAAATGCGTAACTTCCGCCCATGATCAGGAAATTGCACGCGCCCAGCTGCCACACCAAAGGCTCGGATAGCGCGGCACGCACGCCCGCGCCGCTCGCGCGGACACTCTCGTGCCGACGCGTCTGCGTCGGTGCGTCAGGCAGCCAGAAGAAGATGACGACGCTCAGCAACAATGCCGGGATGCCCTGGATCAAAAACAACCACTGCCACCCGGATAATCCGCCGACGCCGCGCAAATCGAGCAACGCTCCAGAGATGGCACCCATACATGCCGCGCCCAACGGTACGGCGACATAGAAACGGCTGACGGCACGCGCGGTATGTTCCGGCGGGTACCACTGCCGCAGATAATAGAGCACACCCGGGAAAAACCCCGCTTCCGCCATACCCAATAGCAGACGCATCACGTAAAACTGGCGTGGGGTCCGCACGAACATCATGCCGACGGCGAGCAATCCCCACGTCAACATGATCCGGCTGATCCAGCGACGCGCCCCCAGACGCGCAAGAACAAGGTTGGAGGGGATCTCGAGCAGGCAGTAGCCGAGTGAGAACAGCCCCGCACCCAGCCCGTAGACGGCGGCGTTGAAGTGCAACGCCTGATTCATCTGCAGGGAGGCGAAACTGATATTGACGCGGTCGATGTACGCCACGCCGTAGCCGAGTGCCAATAGCGGCAGTATCTGCCGGGGAACTCTCCCTGCGGGCGGACTTACGCTTGCACTTCCGACAGCGCCTTCACCAGTGCCTCGTGCATGTAGCGCAGCTTGCTCTGGTGCCGGCGTGTGATGCCGGTCAGCGTGCTGAAACGGGTTTGGGCGATCTGCGCGCGCCGGTCGTCACCCCACGCGTCGCGCCACGCCTCGACGATCTCGTGCAGCTGATGCCAGTACGCTTTGGGATCGCGATCGGACAGAGCCTGGGTAAACTCGAGTACGCGTTTCAAACACATCCATAACAATCGCCCGGTGGTCATCGGCGGGACCCAGCCGTCGATGTCCAACATCACCGCCGGGTTGGCGACCGCCAGGCTGATGCCCGAGAAACGCTGCGCGAAGGCAGGCGAGACTTTCCTGGCAGAAGCTTGTTCGAGTTCCCCCATCTGAGTGAGCGATGCCAGGATTTCGCAGATCAGTTCGCACAATGCTTCAACGCCGAGTTCGTAACGACGCCATTGGTCGATTTCGATCACGGTCGGCACAGCGCGCGCACCCGCTTTCGGGAGCGTCAATCGCTTGTCGCTTCGCTTCGCCATCC
The DNA here is from genome assembly GCA_964658805.1 of uncultured Steroidobacteraceae bacterium. Lineage (GTDB taxonomy): Bacteria > Pseudomonadota > Gammaproteobacteria > Steroidobacterales > Steroidobacteraceae > Bog-1198. The sequence continues at coordinate 35,319 of CAZZZU010000028.1, read as the reverse complement.
TCGCCTCGCACGCGCTGCCAGATGAAGGCTATTTAATAGCGCAGCTGCGTCTTAAAGCAAAGGTCGTATTCCTCTAATATGTCGTTTTTGAGACATAGAACGCGCCGCTTGCTGCATAAATCTTCCGTCGATAACGCCGTGACCTCACCGCGCGGACTCTGGTCCGGTGCCATGCTGGCCACACTCGTCGCCCAATTCCTGTCAGCCCTGGCAGACAACGCGCTGCTCTTCGCGGCACTTGGTCTCATCCGCCAGGAATCTTATCCAAGCTGGTCGGGACCACTCCTGCAGGAGTCCTTCGTCGGGACCTACATCCTGCTTGCGCCCTTCGTCGGTGCGTTCGCGGACACGCATTCGCGGGCGCGTGTGATGCGGGTCTCCAATGTGGCACGCCTGCTGGGTGGCGTCTGCCTGTGTCTCAAGGTCAACCCGTTCATCGCCTATGCATTGGTAGGCGCTGGCGCTGCCGGCTACTCGCCTGCAAAATACGGCATCCTCAACGAGCTGACCGAACCGGAGCACTTGGTGAAAGCCAATGGGCTGATGGAATCGGCCACCATCATCGCCATACTGCTCGGCGCCGTGATTGGCGGTGCCCTGACCGATTGGAGCGTCTCCGGCGCTTTGCTCGTCATCACGGCCGGCTATGCGGCCGCTACGTTGAGCACGCTTTTGATTCCGTCGCATGTACCTGCGATGCCGGATCAAAAATTTTCTTTCGCAACCAGCTTTGCAACCTTTGGTCAGCAGATGCGGCAGTTCCTGAAGCTTCCCGAAGCCCGTCTGACGATCATCGGCACCTCGGTGTTCTGGGGCGCCGGCGCGGCGTTACGATTTCTGGTGATTGCGTGGACGCCAGTGGGCCTGCACATCACCAATAACCGCATGCCTGGATTCCTGACCGGCATGGTGGCCGCTGGCATCGTGGTAGGCGCAGGCCTGGCGGCACGCTTCGTCAAGCTCGAATCTGTCCACATCGCTCTGCCTGCCGGTGTATTGTTGGGCGTCACGGTATGCTTTCTCCCGATCGCGCATTCGTTGACGGTCGCGTTCGGACTGATGGCGATGGCCGGAATCTGCAGCGGCTTTTTCGTCGTACCGCTGGATGCACTTCTGCAAAAGCTCGGCGAAGAATGTATTGGCGTCGGCGCCGCCGTCGCCATCCAGAATTTATTCGAGAACCTCTGCATGCTCCTGACCATGAGCGCCTACACCGCCGTGACCTATGCCGCCATGCCTGTCAATACCGTTGCGATATCACTCGGTCTGGTGATCGCGTTGACCATGGGAGCGCTGCTGTGGATGCGGCCGCACAGAACATGAATTCGGTACGCGCGCCACGCGCCATGGCCACGGCGCCTCAAGCCCTTGCCGCGCAGAGCGCCCTTGCAGTCATGCGTGACGGCGGTAATGCAGTCGAGGCCATGCTGAGTGCGGCAGCCACGATCGCCGTGGTTTATCCGCACATGAACGGCATCGGTGGCGATGGTTTTTGGCTGATTGTGAAACCGGGCGAGGTGCCGGTCGGCATCGAAGCGTGTGGCGGCGCAGCGGCAGCCGCAACGACGGCGTTGTACCGCGCTCGCGGCCTCGATGCCATTCCCAGCCGCGGCCCGCTCGCCGCCAACACGGTGGCCGGCACGGTCTCCGGGTGGGCGCTCGCGCAGCGCTGGTCGCACGATCATCTGCAAGGCACGATGCCGCTCGACCGGCTGCTCGCCGATGCCATCGGATATGCACGCGAAGGCATTCCGGTGACGGGCAGCCAGGCGCGTTGCATCGCTACGCGGCGCGCAGAATTGGAAGGCATCGCCGGCTTCGGCGCAGTGCATCTGCCGAACGGGCAAGCGCCGCGCGAAGGCGCGCGTTTCATGCAACCCCGTATGGCGGCAACGTTGGAGCAGCTGGCACGTGCCGGACTCGATGACTTCTATCGTGGTGACCTGGCGCGCAGCATCGCACGCGACCTGCAGCATGCCGGCAGCCCCCTGACGCTCGCCGATCTCGAGGCGTTCCGGGCGCGGCATTGCGCGCCGCTCGCCATGGCGCATTCCACCGGCACGATTTTTAATTTGCCGCCCCCCACGCAAGGCCTGATATCGCTCGTGATACTGGGGCTGGCCGACCGCTTGGTGCGGCCGGATTTTGATCCCGTAGGGGCGCCGTTCGTGCACGCCTGCGTCGAGGCCACCAAACTGGCTTTTGAAATCCGCGACACCCATGTGACTGATCCGGATTACATGAGCATCGAGCCGGCCGCCTTGCTGCGCCCCGCGGCACTCGATTCCCTGGCGCGGAGAATATCGATGACCCGCGCCGCCCCGTGGGGCGCTGCAACCGCGCCGGCCGATACGGTGTGGCTCGGCACCTGCGACCGCGATGGGGTGGCGGTCAGTTTCATCCAGAGCATCTACCACGAGTACGGCAGCGGGATCGTGCTGCCGGAATCGGGCATCAATTGGCAAAACCGGGGATGCAGTTTTTCCCTCGACCCCTCCTCACGCAACGCGTTGCTACCCGGTCGCAGGCCGTTTCACACCTTGAATCCGGCCGCAGCGCGCTTCGCCGACGGCCGCGCCATGGTCTACGGCGCCATGGGCGGCGATGGTCAGCCCCAATCGCAGGCGGCGGTCTTCTCGCGCATTGCGCAGTTCCGCATGAGCCCGCAAGCGGCCATCGACGCGCCGCGCTGGCTGCTCGGCCGCACGTGGGGCCAGGCAAGCGACACGTTGAAACTCGAAGCCCGTTTTCCGCAGGCGACATTCGATGAACTCAGAAGACTCGGCCATGAAGTCGAGCGCATGCAGTCCTACGATGAGACGATGGGCCACGCCGGCGCCATCGTTCGTTCGCCGGACGGAATTTTGGAGGGGGGCAGCGATCCACGCAGCGACGGCGCGGTAGCTGGTTGGTGATCACCAACCGATGAAGGAGGTTTAAAATGCAAAAGCGCTGGTTACAGCTGCTATTGGGCCTGATCTGCATGATGGCGATATCCAGTCCGCAATACGTATGGACCTTGTTCACGAAGTCGTTGATGGCCAAATACGGGGTGCCATTGTCGGAGTTGCAGATCACCTTCGTCCTGCTGGTCGCCCTGCAGGCATTTCTGTCACCGTTTCAAGGCAGTCTGATCGACCGGTTCGGCGCGCGCACCCTCATCTCCATCGGCACGGTGGTCGCCGGCCTGAGTTGGACGCTCGCCTCCTACGCACAGACCAAGACGCAGCTGTTCCTGTCATACGGTGTATTGGGCGGCATCGGCACCGGCACCGTGTATGTCGGCGTGGTGGGCCTGGTGGTGCGCTGGTTTCCGGATCGTCGCGGCTTCGCCGCCGGCATCGCCGCGGCGGGCTATGGCATGGGCGCCATCATCACCACCTTTCCCATCAGCAACTCGTTGAAGGTTGACGGCGTCGAACCGACCCTGTGGCTGTACGGAATTATTTTCGCGGTGGTCGGGTTGCTGGCCGCGCAGGGTTTGCGGATGCCGCCTGCTGCAGCGGCGCCGCATGCGGCGCCGGCGTCGCTCGGTTCTTCGCCGGGCGATCTGTCGCCGGCACAGGTGCTGCGCCAGCCGATCTTCTGGTTGATGTTCGCGATGATGGCCATGATGGCAACCTCGGGTCTCATGGTCACGTCACAGATGGCCACCTTCGCGGCCGACTTCGGTGTGACCAAAGCCATCGTCTTCGGGCTCGCGCCCATCCCGCTGGCCCTCACCATCGATCGTTTCTGCAACGGACTCACGCGCCCGCTGTTCGGCTTCATCTCCGACCGTTTGGGACGGGAGAACACCATGTTCGTTGCCTTTGGTCTCGAAGGGATCGCAATGACGCTCTGGCTGCTGTTGCGAAGTGATCCCACGCTCTTTGTCTTGCTGTCGGGTGTGGTATTCCTGGGCTGGGGGGAAATCTTTTCACTGTTCCCGGCAACGCTCACCGACACATTCGGCAGCCGTTTTGCAACGGCGAATTACGGTTGGCTGTATATCTCCTTCGGGGTCGGCGCCGTCTTTGGCGGCCCTCTCGCGGCCCTGCTGCATGAAAAGACCGGCAGCTGGCTTCCGGTGTTCATCTCGGCCATCTGCCTCGATCTGCTTGCCGCGCTGCTGGCCATGCTGGTGCTGAAACCCGCACGCAGGCGGCTCTTGCAGGCAAAGCAATTCGCCGGGAGCATGAGCACGTGACCGACTCCGACGCGGACTGGCTGCGCCTGCGTTCAAACGGCTTGTCCGTCGCAATCGACCCGCAAGGCGCGCAGCTTTCGATGCTGCGCGACGAAAGCGGTCGCGACCTGCTCTGGAACGGCGATGCCGCGATCTGGGCGGGACGTGCGCCGCTGCTTTTTCCGATCGTGGGCTCATTGGCAGGGGGCCACTATCGGCTGGGCGATCGACACTATTCACTGCCGCGCCACGGTTTCGCACGCGGCAGCCGCTTTACCGTCCTCGAGCGCGATGCGAGCCGCGCCTTGCTGCGATTGGCGGCCGGTCAGGCGACGCGCGACCACTATCCCTTCGAGTTTGAACTCGATGTGGAGTACGTCGTGCAAGAGGCGACGCTGCGCGTCACCACGACGGTACGCAATGTCGGCACCCACGCCATGCCTGCAAGCTTTGGGCACCACCCCGCCTTCCGCTGGCCCCTTCCCTACGGCGCCGGACGCGCCGAACATTTCGTCGAGTTTGCACTCCCTGAGCCCGCACCCATGCGGCGTCTCGACCCGAACGGTCTCTTGACCGCGCAGGCGCATGAGACGCCCATCGTCGGGCGCCGCCTGGCGCTCGCCGACTCACTGTTCGTCGACGACGTGATCATTTTCGATCAGGTGCGAAGCCGCTCGCTATCGTACGGCGCTGACACGGGGCGACGCATCGAAATCCGTTTTCCCGACTCGCCATATCTCGGCTTGTGGACCAAGCCGCAGGCCAATTTCATCTGCATCGAACCCTGGCACGGCGTTGCGGACCCGCAAGGCTTCAGCGGTGACTTTTTGGCCAAACCCGGAGTGTTCAGCGTTGCAGCGGGGACTGAGAAAACAATTCAGATGTCGATCGCGTTAATTTAAAACGTCGCGACGCCTGGCAAAGATTTGCTGGTACTGCAGCGGATCGACGTTGCCGCCGCTGACGATCACGCCGATCACTTTGCCGCGCGCGTCGATCTTCCCCTGTAACACGGCTGCCAATGCCACCGCACCGCCGGGTTCGACCACCATCTTGAGTTCGCGCCAGGCATACGCCATCGCGTCCAGCACCAATTCGTCGCTGACCGTGACGACCTCACGCAAGGCTTCACGATTGATGGGAAAAGTCAGCGCTCCCGGCGTCGGACTCATCAGCGCATCACAGATCGTGCGCGCCCGCGGCGGATTGCTTTCACGGCGGCCGCTCGCCAGTGAGCGCCGCGTGTCGTCGAACGCCGCCGGCTCCACACCGTAAATCGCCGTTGCCCGACTGCGTTCCCGCATGACCAGGGAGCAGCCGGCAAGCAAGCCGCCGCCGCCCACCGGCACGACCATCGCGTCGAGCTCGAACCCGAGCTGCCGCACCTGCTCGAGGAACTCGAGCGCCGCCGTGCCCTGGCCGGCAATGATGTCGGGATCATCATAGGACGGCACGAGGGTGGCGCCTTTGTCATCGACCAGGCGCCGCGCGATGGCTTCGCGGTCCTCCGTGAAGCGGTCGAAGAAGACGATGTCGGCACCCAAAGCGCGGGTGTTGTCGATCTTGATGCGAGGCGCGTCCGCCGGCATCACGATGGTCGCAGGCACGCCCAGCAGCTTGCCGGCTGCCGCAACTCCCTGCGCATGATTACCCGACGAAAAAGCCACGACGCCCGCCGCCGCGCGGACGCGATCGAGTTGCACCAACCGGTTGTATGCGCCTCTGAACTTGAATGCACCGCCGATCTGCAAGTTCTCAGCCTTTACCCACAACGTCGCGCCATGCACCGTGCCAAGCGGCTCCGCACGCAGGACCGGCGTACGCACGGCGTGGCCTTCGAGCCGGCGCGCAGCGGCGACGACGTCGGCGTAAGACGGCACGCGCATCTCACCAGCCATTGATGCGTTCCCATGAATCAACCACCGCGTCGTCCTCGGTGACCACATAGGCCGGGTATTGCGCGGCGGTGGCACACGCGTGGATGGGCAATATGCGCAGCGTCGTGCCAACGGGATAGGCGCGTGTATCAATGCTGCCGCCATCGCGCTTCGCGATGATGCCGTGCTCCTGATTGACACTCACGACAATCAAATCATCGGCAGGAGCGGCGCCCGTCGCATCGCGCACCAGGCCGAAGGCCTGGTCGAGTGCATGCCCCGCGGTGCCGCGATCACGCGACAGCGCCATCCAGCCGCCATCCGTCAGTATCCAACCCCGCTCCGACTGGTGGCCAATGACGGAAACCAAAACGGACATGGCGATGTCCTCCAGCCCGCAGACACCGAGCCCGGCCATGACCAGGTCATTGAACATATAAACGCCGGCGCGCACTTCGGTCACGCCTTCGAACGTGGTTCCGAACAGCGCCGTGGGCGTCGAACCCAGTGACACCACATCGATGCGGCAGCCGAGAGTCCGCAGACGCTGCGCTGCCGTCACCACACCCTCGCGCTCACGCGTCGCCATCATGGAGATTGCGGCGCTCGACTTGCAATCGTACGAGCCACCGGCGTGCGTCATGACGCCGCGCAGCTGCAAACCTGAGAGTGCGGCGATCGAACGGCCAAGCTGCAGCAGTGAATCGGACTCTGGTTGCACACCCGCCCGATGACCGTCGACGTCGATCTCGATGAGCACCTGCATGACCACACCGGCCGCGAGCGCTGCGCGATGCGCGGCTTCGGCGGCCGTAACGCTGTCGAGTGTTATTTTGAGATCCGCGCCAGCGCGAATCAGCCGGATCGCATGCGGCAATTTGTTCGGCGCAATCCCGACGGCATACAAGATATCGTCGATCCCGTGGCCCAGGAAATAGTCAGCCTCCTTGAGCGTCGACACGGTGATACCCGCGGTGCCCGGCTGCATGGCGCGGCGCACGACATCAATGGACTTGGCCGTTTTGACGTGCGGACGAAGCCGCACCCCGTACGCCGCCAGATGCTTGCGCATGCGCGCAAGATTTCGATCGAGCACACGCCGATCGAGCAGCAGGCAGGGAGTCTCGAGCTCCTGACTCGTCAAAGGCGCTCTGACTTAGTTAACGATAGCCCGGCTCGTTCGGCGCGTTGATCACCCAGATCAGATTTCCGCTGTTGAAATCACCGAAGGATCCGCCCGCGAATATCAGACGCCCCATCCCTTTGTAGACCAATTCGTAGCGATGGCGATCGCTGCCGAAATAAAACGGGATGAAGGCCTTGCCGGTGATGTAAGCGCCCTGATCGGTCGGCGGACCCACGATGTCGGTCACCTGCTTCATGCCCATGCCGATCTGCAGCTGGGGAAACTTGCTGCCCGGCGCAGGCTTGCCCGTGATTTCACCCTCGTAGTCGTTGATGCCCTTGACCTTCTGCCCATGACCGGATTCCACTTTCGTCGCATCCGTGACGTTGCCGTCTGCGTCCATCCCGGGGCCCGTGCTGGTGGCGGCGCTCTGCGACTCCGCTGCGCTCGATTTGGTGCCGGAGCTGCCGCCCATCTGGGCGCAACCGCCGATGCAGACGGACATAATCGCGGCGGTAACAATCAGCTTCGGATACAAATTCATGGCTATTTCCTGTCGGTTCTCGTAGCCGACATGATAGCCCATAGGCAACCCGCCCACAGCGCGGTATTCTTGGTTCGATGAGGACACGATCTTGGGCGCCGTGACCCAGCCTGTCGGCACAAAACTACCCCGCGTCACCACCGAACATACGGTCCGAGAGTGGCTGGACGCGCTTGCCACCGGGGCGTGTACGCAGGAAGCCTTTTTGCTGGCCATGCAGGAGCGTTTCCGCAGCGATCCTGACGGCAACTGGGAAGTGTTGTCGCTGCTCGACCAGTATTACCGGCGCGGCAAGATTCGGGCCGAAATATTTCTCGCCATCAAAAGCAGCCTGTCGAGTTCCGCGATGGGAACCCGTGACGCGTCCGACTCGGAGGTGCGGCAGCGTGTCGCGGAAACAGCCTCTGCGCCGCCGCCGGTGCCGCCCGAGCCGCCGCGCGAATGCCGACCGGGAGATGTGCTGCGCGCCCGCTACCGCATCCAGGGTCTGGTCGGTCAGGGCGGGATGGGTACCGTCTATGAAGCGATCGACGACTATCGGCTCGACGTTCCGCCGAACGGCCGGACGATCGCACTGAAAATCCTGCATACCGAAGTTACCCAACGTAGCGAATTGCTGAACGAGCTGCGCCGCGAGTTTCAACACTTGCAGATGCTGTCGCATCCAAACATCGTGCGCGTGCATGAATTTGACCGCGATGGCCCCGTGGCTTTTTTCACCATGGAGATGCTGCATGGCATGCTCCTTAGCCGGATCCTGTCGGCGCGCCACGGTGTGGCTCTCGATCGGCCGCAGGCGCTTGCCATCCTGCGCGACACTGGCGCAGCCGTCGCGCATGCGCATGGCGCCGGCGTCGTGCATGGGGATATCAATCCACAGAACATTTTCATCACGAACGACGGCGCAGTGCGCGTCCTTGACTTCGGCACATCGCACCGCTTCCTCGGCGCTTTGCCCGGCGGAGATAGCGGCCCGGTCAGCATGCCATTTGCGACGCCCGCGTATGCCAGCTGTCAGGTGCTCGAGGGCGAACGTCCCGACGCGAGCGATGATGTCTTCGCGCTCGGCTGCGTCGCCTACCTGCTTCTGACGGGCGCGCATCCCTTTAAACAGCGCACCGCGATCGAGGCTCGCGAATCGCGCCTGTGGGTGCGCCGACCGCGCGGCCTGAGCAGCGGGCAATGGCAGGCGCTCAAGTCGGCATTGCGTTTCAAGCGCGACAAGCGACCCAGCGACGTGGCCGCCTGGCTCGCCAGAATGGATCTGAACGCCGCTGCGCCGCGACTCGGGCCGATCGACGAAATGATCAATCTCGAGACGGTCAGTTATCGTAAGTACGTTCCGGTAGTTGCCTATTCGCTGCTCGGCTTGCTGTTGCTGGCAGGTGGAGCATGGACCGCGACTCACTGGAACGTGGTCAGTCAAACCGCCACTGCCTGGAGCGGCACTGCCGGCGCAAACCTCGAGGGGTGGAGCAAAAAACTGCGGCCCGGTGCCGACCCGAACGACTTCCATAATTTCGCCATCAAGCGGCCGCGTGAGGGTGACGCGGCGCCGCCGGCCCCCACTCCGGAGCCGGCGTCGCTACCAACGACCCCTGCGCCGGCGAGCAGCAACGCAACGACCGTGACACCAAGCCCTGCGCCGGCCGTCCCCGCGCCGTCCACTTCCCCCGCACCCACTGCCGCAAGCGGCATCGTCCCGGCCGCTCCTGCGACCACGCAGTCGACGGCGCCGAGCAGCGCAGCAGCCGCTGCGGCAAGCGCCGCAATGCCACCGGCGCGTCCCGGTTCCGTGCGTATCGAGATGGCATTGGACGCGGTCGACGTTGCGCCGGAGGACACGGTTGCGCACATCACCGTGCGACGCCGCGGCAATCTGCATGCAAAGACCGATTTTTCCTGGTGGACCGAATCAGGCACGGCAAAACCGGGTACTGATTTCGCGCCGGTGGGTGCGCACGTCGAGCACTTCGAAGACGGCAAGAACGCCGTAGTGTTAAGTGTGCCGCTGGTGAGCACGCTGCGCGCGCAGCTCAAGAGTTTCTATGTGATGATCGACCAAACCGCGGAAGGTGGTGCGAGCTTGGGCCAACGCACCGTGACCATGGTGACGCTGCCCCCGAGTCATTAATCCGTGGTTCGCACGGGTTTTTCAATAGTGCGGCGGCTTCTCGTCTTCCAACGATGGCGCATCGGCGAGGACGATCGCAACCAGCCGGGCATGCAAAGAGCCGATCTGCGCTTCCAGCTGTTCGATCTTGCGCTGCTGCCGGAACAACACCTCGCTCAGCTCGCTGCTCGCCTTCTCGAGATAAGCGATCTTGATCTCCAGCGATTCCCGATCTTCGTCCGTCACACGTATGGCTACGGGCGTGCAGCGCCGCTGAAGTAGTAGTCAGCGGTGTAGTCGACCCGCGCCTCCTGACCCACCTGGTTTGGCATGCATCCGGCCGGCGCGTTGCCACCCGCAGTATGCAGTCGCTGAATCGATTCGATCTTGCCGGCGCGATTGCGACCCGACGTTGACTTGGTTTTGAGCAGCAGCCACGGAATGGAATCCGTATCGGGACTTTTCCAACGCGCGCTCACTTCCCCGACAATCTGGCTGCCGTCTTCAAACTGCCAGGTCGGACCCGCAAAATGAAAACCCACCTTGCGGCCATGCGCATCGAACAACGCGGCCTCGGGCGCCTTGAGCACCCAGTCTGCCCGGGTTTCGTCGTCCGTCAGCAACTTGCACTGGTAGATCTGCACCCCCTTCGCATGCGTCATGAGCAGCACCTTCCCGGACGCTTTCAACGCCGCCGGAATGTCGTCGGTCCTGAAATTTCGGGTGGTGGTACAGGCGGCCAGCGCAACGAGCACTGCACCCATGAATAGATAACGTAGCTTCCGACCCTGCACCGCGACATCCCCTGATTGCTGCACTGCCATCCTGCGAAAACCAAGACTGTGACACCGCCACGAAGCGGAATCACGGATCAAATACAGTATCTCACGTTGCACGCACGTACTTACCATGATGCCCATTTCACCGGCGGCTTACCTGTCGTCCGAAACGCAGCGCATCGCCGCGCTGCGCAGTCTCGGCCTGCTCGACAGCTCGCCCTCGGAGTCGTTCGACCGCATTACGCGCCTAGCAGCCAAAATCCTCGACGTCCCCATCGTCCTCCTGTCACTGGTCGACGGCTCACGCCAGTGGTTCAAATCGCGCTACGGGCTTGAGACGACGGAAACGTCGCGCGAAGTATCGTTCTGCGCCCACGCGGTCATGTCGCGCCGACCGCTCATCGTCGGCGACACGACCGTGGATGCGCGCTTTGCCGCCAACCCGCTGGTCACAGAGTATCCGCATATCCGTGCGTATGCCGGTGTGCCCCTTTTCACGACAGTCGGTCACGCGATCGGCACGCTCTGCGTCATCGACCAGGATCCCCGCGAGTTCTCGGCGGCCGACATCGATTCGCTCACCGATCTTGCCAACATGGCACAGGATGCGATCCAGGCCATCGAGCTTTCTGTACAGACGGAGGCCGCGTTGCAGTACGCACGCGATCGCGAGAAGCTTTTCCTCGACACCTTTGAACTGGCGAGCGTTGGCATGGTGCACGCGAGCCTGGCGGGAGTCTTCCTGCGCACCAATCAACATCTTTGTGAGCTGCTCGGGTTCGAACAACATCAGCTGGACCAGACCTCGATGGTCGACGTGATCCACCCGGCAGATCTCGTCCGTACCACCGTTGCGTTCCGCAAGCTCAGTTCAGGTGAGCTCAATCATTACAGTATCGAAGCCAGGTTGCGGCACCGCAACGGCTCGTTTCCATGGTGCCGGCTGTCGGTCGCACTGAAACGCACCCCGGACGGCGAGCCTGAGTACCTGATAGCGGTGATCGAGGACATCACCGTGCAGCACCGCATGACCGACAACCTGACACGGGCGCAGGCTGAGATGGCCGCAGAGATGGCCCTGCATACCGAAAAACTCGGCGCGAACAACGAAGCACTGCGCGAGCAAGTCAAGACATTGCTCGAATCCGATCTCGCCATGCAGCGTCTCGATACCCGGCTGCGCACCATCACGGACAATCTGCCGACCATGATTGGCTACTGGAATCGAGACCTGCAATGCGAATTCGCTAATAAGGCCTATCGCAGCTCTTTTGGTAGCGACGCTCAGAATTGCGTCGGCAAGTCGATGCACGACTTGCTGACCCTCGAGACCTTCGACGCGCATGAACCCCATGTCGCCATGGCACTGGCAGGTCATGCACAACGCTTCGAGTTGCATGTGACCCAGCGGGACGGCACGCTCAATTTCATCGACGTCCGTCTGGTACCGGATCGCGATGAGTCGAACCTCACACGCGGCTTTTACGTGCTTGCCACCGATATGACCGCCGCGCACGACGCGCAGCTCGCGCTGGATGCGGCCAACGCAAAATTAGCAAGCGATACGACGATGGATCATCTAACCGGGCTTGCAAACGGACGTAGTCTGGAGCGCCGCGGCGAAGCGGCGGAACTCGCGTACCGGAAATACGGCGAGAGTTATGCGCTGATCCTGCTCGACCTGAACGAGGCAGACGCAGGCGATGACGTCCTTTGCGCAATAGGAAAGATGCTGCAGCGCCAGGTGCGCTCACATCGCGACGTTGCCGCGCGCGTCGGCGCAACCAAGTTCGGCGTGCTCTGTACGGAAAGCCCGGACGCAACGGCGATCGAGCAGATCGTTCGCGGCATCGAATCGCAAACCGGGCACCCGCCCGTCAGCGTCGGATTCACCTTCGCCGTGGAGTCTGATGGCAACTGGAAATCCGTATACGCTCGCGCAGACGCGGCGCTGCAGGCAGGAAAAGTCGGTCGCAGCGACGACCGGGAGACGCCGCCCCTGCATTGAAACACGCGGTGCGGCACGGGACGCGGTAACCTAAAGAACATGGCCCTCAGGCGCTCCAGATCCGTTCTCGTCGTCGATATTGGCGGTAGCAACGTCAAAACATGCGTATCCGGACATAAGGACATCCGTAAATTCGAATCCGGTCCGAAGATGACGCCGCAGATGATGATCAGGCAAGTGCGCAAGCTCAATGAGGACTTGCGATACGACGTCGTTTCCTTGGGCTATCCCGGCCTCGTCATGAACGGCCGGATCGTGGCGGAGCCTTACAATCTGGCTCGTGGCTGGGTTGATTTCGATTTCAAAAAGGCCTTCACGTGCCCGGTCCACGTCATGAACGATGCCGCCATGCAGGCGCTCGGCAGTTATGCAGGCGGCCGCATGTTGTTCCTGGGCCTCGGCACCGGCATGGGCTCCGCGCTCATCATCGACGGCGTGATTGCGCCCATGGAGCTCGCGCACCTGCCCTTCAAATCTGACGGCACCTACGAGGACTTTGTCGGTGAGCGGGCACGCAAGCGGCTTGGGTCCAAAAAGTGGCGGCGTGCGGTAAAGGAGGTTATCGAATTGTTTCGCACCGCGCTCGAGGTCGACTACGTGGTGGTCGGCGGCGGTAACGCCAACAAACTCAAAAAACTGCCGTCATACGTGCGGCTCGGCGACAATCAATTTGCATTCAGCGGCGGATTTCGCGTCTGGTCACAACCCTAGACGAGCTGCACCAGCTGCTTGCCGAAGTTCTTGCCTTTCAGCATGCCGATAAAGGCCTCAGGCGCCGACTCGATCCCATGCGCTACGCTCTCGCGGTACTTCAGCCGACCTGAGGCTACCAGGCCCGCCAGCTCGCTCAAACCTTGCGGCCACAGGTCCATATGATCTGAAACGATGAACCCCTGCATCTTGAAGCGCGCAACCAGAAACATTCGCGGATTTTTGATGGCGCTCGTGAGCGCCTCGCCCGGCGCGACGTTGTAATCGCTCACCAATCCGCACAGCGCGACGCGCGCGAAAGGATTCAGCAAGCTCAGCACCGCATTCAGGCAATCGCCGCCGACATTCTCGAACAGGGCATCCACGCCATCGGGCGCAGCTGCAGCGATCATCCCGGCAAGGCTCTCGACGCCCGTGGCGGCCTTGTAATCGATGCAGGCATCGAACTTGAGCTCGTCGCGAACATAGCGACATTTTTCCTCGCCGCCTGCAATGCCCACGGCGCGCATGCCGGCGAACTTTGCAAGCTGTCCCACGACGCCGCCGACGGCGCCGGATGCAGCGCTGACAACGAGCGTCTGCCCTGCCGCGGGTTCGAGAATTTTGTTGAAGCCGTACCAAGCGGTCATACCGGTCATGCCGGCAACGCCGAGATACGCCGACATCGGCACGGCGCCAACCTCGATTTTTTCCAGCCGAGCGCCATCATCGATGCCGTATTCCGTCCAACCGGACATGCCGCGAACGGCATCCCCTTCGCGAAATTTGGCGTGCCGGGACTCCACCACGACGCCGACCGTGGCGCCTTGCATGGTCGCGCCCAAGGCCTGAGGTGCAACATATGATTTGGTATCGTTCATCCGGCCACGCATGTACGGATCGAGAGAAAAAGTGTGTACACGGACGCGCACCTGCCCGTCATCGAGCGGGCGCGGGGCGATTTCCTCGATCCGAAAATTATCGCTCGTGACCCAACCGCGCGGCCGGCTTGCAAGCACGATGCGTTTGTACTGGTGGGCGGTCCCCATAGCCTGAGAAACGTACCCGCGGCGGCGAAGCGTGTCAATGAATGGCAGAATGCTGCGTCATGACGACCACGGGATCTCTTTCGCATCTCTTCAGTGCATCGCTTGCGAGCCTGGCCGTGTTGCTGCCTGCCGGTTGGGGTGCCATGGCGCTGTGGTACCAGTTTCCCGGCAATGCCATTGCGAAGTCGATAAGCGTCGCACTCTGGATCGCCCTCACGCTCACCGTCTTGCTGGCCACCTGGAATGGGCGACCCGGCATTGGACTCACGGCGTTTGCAGTGGCCTTCGCGTTGCTGCTGGTGTGGTGGATGCGCATCCCGGCCTCCAATCAGCGCAACTGGGCAGACGATGTGGCGCGTATGACATACGGCGCTGTGGATGGTCGGCATGTGACGCTGCACAACGTCCGAAATTTTGACTGGCGGACCGAAGACGACTACACGGTGCGTTGGGAAACGCGCTCGTATGATTTGGACCGCCTCAATTCGGTCGACATGATCATGTCTTACTGGGCGGGTCCAGCCATCGCCCATATGTTGATCTCGTTTGGATTCGAGGATGGCGAACATGTCGTGTACTCCGTCGAGATTCGTCGCGAAAAAAGCGAGGTCTACTCATCGATCGGCGGATTTTTCAAAGAGTTCGAACTGAGCGTGATCGCTGCCGATGAGCGCGACGTCATTCGTTTGCGGACCAACGTGCGCGGCGAGCGTGACTATCTGTATAGGGTGCGGATACCCCTTACCGCGATGCGCTCGTTGTTTCTAAGCTACCTCGACGAAGCCAATCAGCTCTACACCACACCGCGTTTCTACAACACGATCACCGTCAACTGCACCACGCTCGTGTACCACATGATGAGGCGCATCGTCGGTCGCCTGCCGCTCGACTATCGGATTCTCCTGTCAGGATACCTGCCGGAGTATGTCTACCGGGTGCATGGCCTCGACCAGCGCTTCACTTTGGCAGAGCTCGAGGCGCGCGGCGCCATTTCGCAGCGCGGCCGCGAATCCGACCGCAGCTCGAACTATTCCGATGACATACGACGCGGCATTCCGTTACTGCCGGAGTCAGAATTGCCGCGCTAGTGCAGGGGCGTAAAGCCGAATTGCCGGAAGATTTGATCGCCCGTGGGGCTGCGCACGAAGCTCAAAAACTGCAACGCATGCGCCTGTGCGGCGTTGGTGAGCGCAATCGGATAAACGATCGGCTCATGAGAATCTGCCGGAAACGTATCCACCACCCGCACCTTCTTGTCGATCATGGCATCGGTGCCGTACACGATGCCGAGGGGGGCCTCTTCGCGGTCGACGAAGGCCATTGCCGAGCGCACGCTGTCGGCACGCACGAGGTGCGGCACGACGTCCTGCCAGACGCCGAGATGCGTCAACGCGGCCTGTGCGTAGCGCCCAGCCGGCACGGAATCCGGATCGCCGGTCGCGAGGCGGCCATTGCCGAGCGCCCGGGCCAGCGCAAAATGCGGCGCAATCTTCAGCGTCAACGAACTGCCGGCCGGCGCAATCAAGACCAACGTGTTACCCAACACCTCATGACGGGTCCCGCTCTGGATCAGCTTCTTGCCCTCCAGGTAATTCATCCATTCGAGATCGGCTGAGAAAAATACTTCGGCCGGTGCGCCGTTTTCGATCTGGCGCGCGAGCGCGGAACTTGCAGCAAAGGAAAATTGCACCGCAACGGAGGTCTGTCGAGTGAACGCATCCCCCACTTCCTGTAGGGAATTTGTCAGGGAGGCGGCACCGAATACCAGGACGGGAGCCTCATCCGCGAGCGCCGTGCGTGACTGAAAGAAGCACAACAGCAGCGCCGTGGTGATCTGACAGTACTGACGCCACGGGTGCTGCTGCATGTCGGCATCATAACGCCTGTGCGCGGCCCCGCGTCGCGAGCCATGATCCCGTCAGTATCAGCGCAAAAGCAACGCCGCTGCTCCATCCCAGGTGCTCGTCCAGCAGGAAGATGCCGAGCAGTGTCGCCACCACGGGATTGATATAGGTGATGACGACGGCACGGGATGCGCCGGCGTGCCTGACGAGATAAAACATCAACAGCATCGCGACTGCCGTACAAATGAGGCCGAGTCCCGCCACCGCCAGAAGCGAGGCCATATGCAATCCGCGCACGGCAGGCTGCAGCACAGCCGGGCCGATGAGCATGCAACTGGCGGCGATCAGGCTTGCAGAAATCGCTCCCAGTGAATCCAAGCCCGCCAGATAACGTTCGACGATCAACGGACCGAGCGCATAGCCAAGCGCGGCGAGCAGCAGACAGGCCACGCCGGTCCAGTCATCCGCGCCGTTGAAGGCACCCGAACCGAGCAGCACGGCGACGCCTAAAAATCCCAGGATCAGGCCGGCCAGTCGCGTCGTACTGAGCGCTGCCGAGATGCCGAAGAAGCGCTGCAGGAAGGCCGTGGCAAGCGGCACCGTCGCGATCAAAATGCCGGTGATCGAGGAACTGATACGCTGTTCGCCGTAAGAAATGGCGACAAAAGGGATGGCGAATTCGGCGCCGGCAAACGCAAATATCGGCAGCCAGAAACGTCGGATGCCGTGTAGCGTGCCCCGTTGCCACGCCACCGGTAACAGAATGGCCGCCGCCAGGATCACCCGGCTGCAGGCAATCGTGATCGGCGGCAACTCCTGTATAGCGATCTTGATCAGATAATAGGGGATACCCCAAATGATACCGAGGGCCGCAAAAGCGGCCCACCCGGAAACGCCCACGTCTCAGACCGTAGCAACCGCGGCGCCTTCACACGCCTGCAGCGGCGTTCAGGCCCGCGCCACCCATCAGGGCAGCCGACTGCTGCGTCATGCCGGAGCCCCGTGAAAACAGGGCGCCGTCCGTCATGACGGCGGCGCCGGCGCGCGGACGGG
Source organism: uncultured Steroidobacteraceae bacterium (assembly GCA_964658805.1). GTDB lineage: Bacteria > Pseudomonadota > Gammaproteobacteria > Steroidobacterales > Steroidobacteraceae > Bog-1198. Next base: position 18,068 of record CAZZZU010000028.1, on the reverse strand, counting down.
CTGCGAGGTTGAGGCGCGCATACAGCTTGAGATAGTTCTCCGCCATGTGCTGCGCGGTGAAACGCCGGTCGAACTCCGCGCGAATCCGGTCACGATCGAGCGAGCCGATGTCGCGCAGCGCGGCAACGGCTTGGGCCTCGTCTTCGACGATGAAGCCCGTCAGGCCATGTTCGAGCACTTCGGGCACCGACCCATTGCGAAATGCCACCACTGGGGTGCCGCAGGCCATGGATTCGATCATGACCAAACCAAAAGGCTCGCGCCAGGCAATTGGGAACACCAACGCGCGCGCATTACCCAGGAATTCGCTCTTCTGATGCTCGCCGATTTCACCGATGAATTCCACGTCCGCGCCGCGCAGCAGCGGCTCGATGCTGGTCTTGAAATATTCTTGGTCGACCCGGTCGACCTTGGCCGCGATCTTGAGCGGCAAGCCGGCCGCCGCGGCGATTCGTATTGCCGCATCCGGCGCTTTTTCGGGCGAAATTCGTCCGAGAAACGCCAGGTATTCACCGCCAGGGCCCTTCTTAAGGGAGTCTTTCGGCAGCCCATGATGGATGGTCGCCGCGTAATTGGCATGCGGCAGCGGTTCCCGCTGCGAATCGGAAATCGAGACGACCGGCATGTCGGGATACATTTTGTAGAGCGGGCCCAACTCCGGCAGATCCAGCCGGCCGTGCAGCGTGGTGACGGCGGGTGCCTTCGACAGGTGCAACATCGGATAACTCAAGTAGTCGAGGTGCATGTGCAAAATATCGAACTCATGCGCCCGACGCATGACAGTCTCGATGTGCATGATGGTCGGGGCCAGTTGATCATGTACGTGAGGATCCAGACGCAGCGCGCGTGGCCAACTGGGCGCCAACTTGGCTTTGGTAGTGCTGTCGCCTGATGCAAACAGAGTGACCTCGTGTCCGAGTTCCACCAATGCGTCTGTCAGATAAGCGACGACACGTTCTGTTCCACCGTAGAGCTTTGGCGGTACCGCCTCGATGAGCGGCGCAACCTGGGCTATCTTCATTTCACATCTCCATGTCGTAGTAGCAAGACACATGACAAAAAATTTTGATGTATCTCAGCGGATTCAGTCCCAATATGAAAGACTTGATTCGGAATGCAGTGTCATCAGACAACTCTGACATCCCTGTCATCCTTTGGAGTGGCAACTTGAATGCATCTTTGATAACGACCTCGAGCGAATCGGATGGCTCGGCCGACGACCAGATGATCCCTCAATTCCACATCTCGGCCAACGCGACGCTACAGGAACGTCGCACGCGTACCCTCAAACATGGCGACACCTTTGCCGTGTTCGACCACCGGGGCGATATTGGCGGGGAACCGGGCAGCTCGGAAGGCCTGTACCACCGCGATACACGCATTCTGTCGCAATTCGCGCTGTTGCTGGAGGATGCCCGTCCGTTGCTGCTGAGTTCCATGATTCAGGACGATAACACCGTCTTCAGCGCCGACCTGAGCAATCCTGACCTCGTGGCGGGCGACCAGATCGCGCTGCGCAGAGAACAGATCCACCTGCACCGCTTGCGATTCCTGTGGAATGCCGCCAGCTACGAACGCCTGCTGGTGCGTAATTTCAGCGATCGCCCGCTCAAGGTGCGCGTCGCTTTGCGCTTCGAATCAGATTTTGCCGATCTGTTCGAGGTGCGAGGCGAACGCCGCAGCCGACGCGGCGAATCGAACCTACGTCGCTGCAGCGATCGCAAGATCGAGATGCACTACCGGGGTCTCGATGACATCGAGCGCGTCACGCAAATCGAATTCGATCCCGCGCCTTCAAGCCTGACTACCAACCAGGCCGGCTTCGAAATGACCTTGAAACCGCATCAGGTGCGGCGAATCTTCATCCGGGTCGGCGTTCCTGACGTCGATGACACTGCCTGGAACGGGCGGCGTTTCTATCGACACATGCGTTCGGCGCGCCATGCGCTGCGCGAGTCCAGCGGCCGCGCGGCGAGCATGGACAGTTCCAATCCGCTGTTCAACGAAGTGGCACGCCGCTCGATCTCAGACCTCTACATGCTGCTCACCGACACGCCACTCGGGCCGTATCCGTACGCCGGGACCCCGTGGTTCAGCACCCCTTTCGGGCGCGACGGCATCATCACCGCACTGATGACGCTGTGGGCGGATCCATTGATCGCCAAAGGGGTGCTCAAATTTCTGGCGGTGACGCAGGCAACCGCGGTCGAGCCCGAACGCGACGCGGAGCCGGGCAAGATTTTGCACGAGATGCGCCATGGTGAAATGGCCAACCTGCACGAAGTGCCCTTCGGCCGTTACTACGGCAGCGTCGACTCGACCCCCTTGTTCTTACTGCTGCTTGGCGAGTACTTCGAACGCACCGGCGATCTCGCCACCATCAAGGAGCTGTGGCCCAATGCCCTGGCCGCCTTGTCCTGGATCGACACGTACGGCGATCGTGATGGTGATGGCTTCGTCGAATATTACCGCCAGACTGACACAGGTCTCGCCAATCAAGGCTGGAAGGACTCGCAGGATTCCGTGTTCCACCGCGACGGCAGCTATGCCGAAGGTCCGATCGCATTGTGCGAGGTGCAGGCCTATGTCTTCGGCGCGAAACAGCATGCGGCCGTCCTCGCGGCGGCGATGGGCGATCCTGCGCTGGCGACTCGATTGGCAGAGCAGGCCGAACGCTTGCGTCAGAACTTCGAGGCGCAGTATTGGTGCGAAGAGATCTCGGCTTATGCGCTGGCGCTCGACGGCGCAAAAAAACCTTGTCGTGTGGTGTCATCCAACGCGGGACAGGTGCTGCTGACCGGCATTGCATCGGCCGAGCGTGCCCAGCGCGTCGCCAATACCTTGTTGAGTCCGGCCAGTTTCAGCGGCTGGGGCATTCGCACGATTGCGATCGGTGAACCCCGCTACAACCCCATGTCTTACCACAATGGCTCGGTCTGGCCGCACGACAACGGGCTGGTCGCGCTTGGCCTGGCCCGCTACGGGCACAAACATGAGACAGCGCGCATCTTCGCCGCCATGTTCGACGCCACGACCTACATGGATCTGCGCCGCCTGCCGGAATTGTTCTGCGGCTTCATTCGCCGCGAACACAACGCGCCGACGCAGTATCCGGTGGCCTGTTCGCCGCAAGCGTGGGCGAGCGTCACCACGCTTGCCCTGTTGCAGGCGGTGCTCGGCCTGCGTTTGCTGGATGCAAGCAATGAGATCTCTTTCTACCGACCGGTTCTGCCGCCGTTCCTGGATCATCTGCATTTGCGCAACTTGCGGCTCAGCAATGGCTCGGCCGACGTATTGCTGCAACGGCACGGGCCTGACGTCGCGGTAACGGCGACACGCCGGCACGGCAACGCCTCCGTGGTGGTGCGCTACTGATCGGCGGCGTCGCGGACGGGGCGCGTCTCCGGCATGCCGAATAGTACGAGTGCCACCGCAGCGAGGCCGACGCCCGTCAAACAGAAAAACGCCGCGCGAATGCCGAAATGATCGGCGATCCAGCCCGCTGCCGGCGTGCTGAAGGTGCCGCCGATGCCGACGCCGAAGCCGATCAGTCCAAGCGATAAATTGAAGTAACGGCTGCGGGCAGCCACGTCGCTGACGATCAGCGGCAGCATGACGCCGAAGCACGCGCCGCCGATGCCATCCAACGCCTGCGTGGCCATGACCACCCAGGGGTTGGATGAGAATGCGAAGATCAGACAGCGCAGCGGCAGAACGCTGAAGCCGATCAGCAATATGAAGCGGCGGCCACGTTCCTCGGCCAGCCGACCGACCATTGGCGAAGCCAACGCGACGATGATCTGCGGGATCACGATGCAGGCGCCGATCAGCAAACTGGGATTGTAGCCGGCGGTGGTCATGGCGCCGCTCACCAACATCAGGGTAGGTGCGTTCGCGAAGGTGAACAGCAATGCGCAGCCGCCGAATGCCAGCAATGCCGGGTTCGACAACACTTTCCACAAGCCTGCGCGGCCGCTCTGGCCCGTACTGCCGGGTGCGGCCGGTGGATCGCTTTTTGCGACCGCGACGGTGCGCAAAGGCCATAGTGCGAACAGCGCCGGCAGCGTGAATATGGCGGTCAGGTAGAACACCGCACGCTCGGAGACGTACTGCCCGCATAACCCCATCAGGCCCGCGCCCAAGCCATTGCCAATTGCCGCGTAGCGCGCATTCCGGCCGAGACGCACGCTCATACCGAAGCGCCCCGCGATCACGAGACTCATGGCGGCGATCGCGGGCCCGAGCGTGCAACTCGACAGGCCATGCAGGATTTCGGCCAGATACACGAACAAGGGAATCGGATGGACTGCCAACATCAGGGCGCATGCCGTGAACGCGAGCACGCTGAAGGCCGCGACGCGCGTCTTGTTCGGCATGTGATCCACCAGCGCGCCTGCCGGGACCTGACTCGCCATGGCGGCAACGGTACCGATGCTCAAGGCGAGGCCGATGGATGTTTGCGTCCAGTGTTGGGACGCGAGATAGACGGCGATGAACGGGCCGAAGCCGGTCTGAATATTCGCTACGAAAAGGTTGAAAAAATCGAGTGCGCGACCCGCGGCAGGTGAGGGTGTAACAGGATCCGAATCTCGAAAGATCGCCGGCGCGTGGTTTCCCGGACTGTCAGGCTGTCCCGGGTTTTGCATTCGTTCACTTACTGCCTTCTGCTCCGCTCGCGGCAGGCGCCATCAGCACGGGCGGGTGTGCAAAACCGTCCTTGTAGTCGGGGGCGGACTGTATCTTGGCCTTGGGCACATTCAGTGTGAGCGGCCCATCCGGCGTCTCCGGATGAAACTGCAGCAAGGCCCAGTCCACCGCGATACGTCGATTACCGACGCCCAGGAAGCCGCCGAATTCAATGATCGCGATGCGCATGCCGCCCGTCGGGTCAGACAGCAGGTCCACCACCCGCCCCATGTCTTCACCGGTCAGACTCTGCACTTTCCGACCGAGCACCGATATCGAGGTCGTCGGCAAGGCGCGTACCTCCGGTTCCTGCACGACCGGCGTCGGCGTCGGCACCGGTGGACCCGGCGGCGTCGACTCGACGACTTGCGGTACCGGTTTAGGTTTGCGCCTGACCGTAGTCTTGGGTTTGGTCCCCACCGGCAGACAAGGCTGCTGCGACTCCGTGCCCGCCGTGGACGACTCCTCGGCGTTACGGTCCGGCGGACTGCCTTCTGCGGCCGCCTCAGACGGCGTGTCGGGTGGCGTCTCCGTGTTTGCGGGCACCGCCTGCGCCTGCGGCGGGGGTGTCATCTGCTTGTGCGTCAACAAGTGGCAGCCACCCAGCGCGACAGCCACGATCAACGCCGCAGCGCTTTGCAGCAGGCGCATCAATGCTCCACGGGCACACGTGTCTGGCGGCCGTACATGCGGCTGTAAACGCCGCCACGCATCTGCAGCAAGCGTCGCGGATCACCATCTTCGATGATCCGACCGCGCTCGAGCACCACGATGCGATCGAAGCTGTCGAGTGTCGAGAGACGGTGCGCGATGGCGATCACCGTGCGCCCCTTGAACAACCGCGACAGTGCCTCTTGAATGGATTGTTCGGATTCCGTGTCGAGCGCGGACGTCGCCTCATCGAGGAGCACGATGGGGGCGTCCATCAAAAAGGCGCGGGCAATGGCGAGACGCTGCCGCTGCCCACCCGACAGCTTCATGCCGCGCTCACCCACGAGGGTGTCGAAGCCCTCCGGCAAACGGGTGATGAACTCGGTGCAGCGCGCCGCTTCCACGGCCCGATACACTTCTTCGTCCGAGGCATCTGGCCGCCCATAGCGCAGATTTTCGAGCAGCGAACGGTGAAACAGCGAGATGTCCTGCTGCACGACGGCGATCGACTTGCGCAAGCTTTCCTGCGTCACATGCGCAATATTCTGACCGTCGATGGTCACACTGCCGCCATCCGGATCGTACAACCGCTGCAACAACGCGATGATCGTCGACTTGCCGGCACCGGACTTGCCCACGAGGCCAATCTTTTGGCCTGCCGGAACGTTCAGGTCGAACGCTTTCAATACCTGCTCGCCACTCGGATAGCTGAAATTCACCTGACTGAAATGGATTGCCGCACCTCGCACCACGAGCGGCTGCGCGTCCGGTGCATCCTCCATCTCGTGCGGCAGCCCGAGCACCTGCACGGCTTCCGTCAGTTTGGCAAACTGCTGCACCATGTCCACGAGTGCCATCGCGAAATCGCGCGAGGCATGCAGCACGGTGAAGCCGAGCGTCGTGGTCAGCACCACATCACCGGTCGAAATTTTACCTCTGCGCCACAATTCGACCGACCAGATCAGGACGCCGGCAGTGACGAAGAAAACCATCAACGCATGGAACAATCGCAGTCTTTCCAAGGAACGCAGACTCGCGCGTTGCGCTTCCATCTCTTCGTGAATTTTCGAGCGCAGACGATCTTCTTCGCGGCGTGCCGAGCCGAACGCACGCACCAGCCCGATATTGCTGACGATGTCGGTGATGTCGCCGCTCACCCGCGCCGCCTGCCCGGCGAACTCATGGTGCAGATCGCGACCGTGCGCAGCCAGCCATCCGATGCTGGCGCCGAGAATGCCTACCACCAGCAACAATACCGCCGTCAGATGCCAATTGATGGTACCAAGGACAAAGATCGCGCCCAATACCGCCGCCCCTGGTGGGACTGTGGTCCACGTGATGGAGTTCTCGATGGTCCATGCACAATTGGCGGCAGCCGTGATCCGTCCCGCCAGCGCACCCGGAAAGCGTTCGACAAAATAGCGCGTGCCTTGGCCCGACAGGTGGTTGAACAAATCCAGACGAATGTCACCGCCGACCGCGACGAACCCATACGTGGAGACGTACCCGGCGATCCGCCACAGCAGGTTATCGCCCGCCACCAGCCCGAGGAGCAACGCCACCGCCGTCCAGAGCGTCGCAGCGGGTGGACTGTGCGAACTCAGTACATCGACGAGATGCTTGACCGCGTACTGCGAGGCGACTGCGCAGCCCACTGCCGCCAACACGGCCACGAGCACGATCACATGACTGACGAATCGCTTGCGGACGTAACGGGCCAGAAACCGGATAGCCCCTTGCGAAGCATAGGGCGAATCTTGCATTTCCTGTTCCGCAATCACAGCTTATTCTTCAACAACATCGGTTCCTGCGCGGGACGGAGAAAGGTAATACTGTAGCAATGAACGTACAGTATTATCGCATCTCACGACAGTCCTCGTGATCCAATCCCGGCTGATTTTTTTTCTGTTGTTTGCCTTGCTGGGCGGTCCGCTGTTTGGCCTCGGTTTGCGCGCATGGCTCGGCGACGGCGCCGGGGCGCAGGACGCCGCTGCAGCGCTTGCGCTGGTCACCAGCAGCTTCCTACGCCTGGTCAAGATGATCATCGCGCCGCTGGTGTTTTCGACGCTGACCGTGGGCGTGGCGCGCATGCATGGCGCGGCCGCGATCGTGCGCGTCGGCGCTCGCACTATCGGCTGGTTCATGCTTGCCACCGCCGTATCGCTGCTCATCGGCACGGTGGTCGTGCAGATCGTCGCGCCGGGTCACGGGCTGTCGCTGGTCGCGCCTGCCGTTACCGCGACGCCCGCACAGGTGCAAACACAGGCGCTGCATCTCAAGGACTTCCTCGAACACGTCATACCCAGTTCCATCGTCGATGCCATGGCCAGGAATGAAATCCTGCAGATCGTGGTGTTCGCCCTGTTTTTCGGTACCGCCGCGGCCAGTCAAGGGCCAAAAGCCGCCAGTCTGATCGAGGTCATCGACCAGCTTGCCGGCGTGATACTCAAGGTGACCAGCTACGTCATGGCTTTGGCACCGGTCGCGGTGTTCGCTGCGCTGGCGGCCACCGTGCTCGAACAAGGTGCCGCAGTTCTGCTGGTCTACCTCAAGTTCATCGGCGCCTTTTATTTTGCCATCCTGCTGCTGTGGTGTTTTTTTGCTGCCGTGCTGTTCCTGAGCATCGGCCGGCGCGCAGCGGGTTTGCTCCCCTGCATTCGAACGCCGGTGTTGCTGGCTTTTTCCACCGCCAGTTCTGAAGCGGCTTATCCGCAAACCTTGCGCGGCCTCGAGGACTTCGGCGTCAGCAAACGCATCGCGTCGTTTGTTTTGCCGCTCGGATATTCTTTCAATCTCGACGGGTCCGCCATGTATTGCGCATTCGCCATGCTGTTCATTGCGCAGATTTACCATATCGAGTTGAGCTGGCAACGCCAGGTCGTCATGTTGCTGGTGCTGATGGTGACGAGCAAAGGAATCGCGGGCGTGCCGCGTGCGGCGTTGTTGGTCGTTGCTTCCACATTGGGTTATTTTGGCTTGCCGGAGCAGGGTCTCGTTTTCATCGTTGCGGTGGATCACTTGATGGACATGGGGCGCACGGCAACGAATGTGGTGGGGAATGCGGTCGCGTCGACACTGGTGGCGAAATGGGAACGGGAGTTGGGGAGCACGACGTGAGCTACGGACGCGACGAGTCACTGGAGCGGGCGCGTCGTGTGCTGGCACACGACGAAGAGGCCCACCCCTATGACGCGGTGGTGCCGCCGATCGTGCAGACATCCTTGTTCACTTTCGCGACCTACGCGGAGATGGCGCAGACCTTTGCGGGGCAACGCGCCCGCAACGTGTACTCACGTACCACCAACCCGACCGTCGCGGCATTTGAACGCAAAATCGCCGCACTCGAGGTGACCGAAGACGCGATTGGATTTCCGAGCGGCATGGCCGCGATCTCCGCTACCGTGCTGGCGTCGGTCGCGCCCGGCGACCGCTTGCTCTGCGTGCGGCACGTCTATCCCGACGCTTATCGATTCTTCGAGACGTTTCTGCGTCGCTTCGGAATCCGGGTCGAGTACGTGGATGGTACCGATCTGGCCGCCGTCGAGGCGCAACTCCCCGGCACGTCCCTCGTCTATCTCGAGAGTCCGACCAGCTGGACTATGCAAGCGCTCGACCTGCCCGGTATCGCCGCACTGTGTCGTCGTCACGGCGTCACATCGGTGATCGACAATTCCTGGGCATCGCCCATTTTTCAACGCCCGATCGAACTCGGCGTCGACGTGGTGCTGCATTCCGCTTCCAAATATATAGGTGGTCACAGCGACACGGTCGCCGGCGTGGTCGCGGGCCCGACTGCCCTACTCGAGCGCATACGCCGCCACATCTGCCCTTACATCGGCGCAAAGTTGGCACCCTTCGAGGCGTGGTTGCTGCTGCGGGGACTGCGCACGCTCGCCGTGCGCATGCTGGCACACGAGGCATCCGCACGGGTCATCGGCGAGCGTCTGGCGTCGCATGCGCGGGTCACCCGGGTACACCATCCCGCTCTGTCGGCACCGCTGCCGCCGGGCCTCCTGGGCACGAGCGGACTGTTTTCGTTCGAACTCGCCGACGGCGTGGACATTCCCCGCTTTTGTGACAGCCTGCAGTATTTTTCCATGGGCGTCAGTTGGGGCGGACACGAAAGTCTGATTTTTCCCGCAGCCGTGGCGCGCGTACAGGCTGCCGGTCCCAATCCGGCGCTGGCGTTCGATATCCCGCCACGCATGGTTCGCGTGAGCATTGGGCTCGAAGGAACGGAACTGCTCTGGCACGACCTCCGCCAGGCACTCGAGGCGGCATCGCAATGAGCATCCGACGACGTTGGCTCGGGGCGCTCGCGGCGACGCTCGGCTTCTGCACCATGGCGCACGCGGCAACGCAGCTGAAGCTGGTTGAAGTCTTGAGCAGCCCGGAACGCACCGTGACACTCAAGTTACTGGTCGCGGACTTCGAGATGCAGCATCCGGACGTCAAGGTTGAGATTATCTCGCTGGCATGGAATTCCGCCTTCGAGAAATTCGCCACCATGGTCGCGGGAGGCGACACCCCCGACGTGGTGGAGATGCCCGACCGTTGGGTCTCGTTGTATGCAAGAGGCGGTAAGCTGGAAAGTCTCGAGCCGTATCTGGCCAAATGGGTCAGTACTGCCGATTTGAACGAACGCGCTCTTAAGCTGGCGCGCTCGGTGGACGATACCGCGTATGTCCTGCCGTACGGTTTATACCTGCGGGCTTTGCTCTACAACAAGCGCATGTTTGCCCAGGCTGGCGTCGACGGGCCGCCGCGTACCATGGACGAATTTCGCAGCGCCTCGAAAAAGATAAGCGCGCTGCCAGGCAAGACCGGTTACTGCCTGCGCGGCGGTCCCGGCGGTCTGAATGCCTGGATTATGTTTGGCGCCGCGAGCGCCGGCAACAATACTTTCTTTGCCGCTGACGGTACCTCCACATTCACCGAGCCCGGCTGGGTGAAGGGTACGACCTGGCTCGTGGACTACTACAAAGAAGGCCTCGCGCCACGTGACAGCGTCAATTGGGGCTTCAACGAGATGGTCGCAGGCTTTTACTCCGGCACCTGCGCGATGATCGATCAGGATCCAGATGCGCTCATCGCCATTTCGACCCGCATGCCGGCCGACCAATACGGTGTTGCGCCGATGCCAAAGGGTCCGGGCGGCAAGGCTTTTCCGACCATCGGCTACATGGGTTGGTCGATCTTCAAGAGCAGCGCGCATAAAGAGCTGGCGTGGAAATTAATCGAAGCGCTCGATGGTCCGGTCGCGAACGCCGCATGGAACGAACGCGTCGGCGCCCTGCCCATTTACCGGTCGGCCGAAAAAGCGCCCTACTATTCGCGCGAACCGCTGAGCAGTTGGCTGCGCGAACTGGCTGACCCAGATATCGTCCCCACCATGCTGCCAACCAGTCTGCCGGGCTTTGCTTACTTTGCCGACTCGCTGGCGGTCAAAAGCAGCCAACAGGCATTGCTGGGCCAACTGTCGCCGACGGACATGAACAAACAATGGGCCGCCTACCTGACCAAGGCGCGACAGCAGCAGCTAAGCGGCAAATGATGCGTCGGGAAACACTGCGCGCGACCGAGCCGTATCTTTTCACACTGCCGGCCGTGGCCTTCATCGCCGCCGTCGTGCTTTTGCCCCTGTTGCTGGGCTTGTCATATGCTGTTCGAGACGTCCAGCTGCTCGATCCCGGCAGCGGCGGTTTTGTGGGTTTGGACCACTTCAGGGAAGTCTGGCATGACGCGGCTTTCTGGAATGCGCTGCACAACACGGTCGTCTGGACCTTCGTGTCGCTCGCTTACCAGTTCGTATTGGGTCTCGGCCTCGCGCTGCTTCTGAATCAGGAATTCAAAGGCCGAGCTGTCATCCAGCTGCTGGTGTTTCTGCCCTGGGCGGTACCGAGCTTTTTATCCGGCCTCGATTGGGCGTGGCTGTTCGATCCGGCGGTCAGTCCTTTGCCGCGATTTCTGCATGCGATAGGCATCCTTCACACGCGCGAGAATCTCCTGTCTCATCCCACGCACGCACTGTGGGGACCCATCATCGCCAACATCTGGTGGGGCATTCCTTTTTTTGCCATCACGCTGTTGGCCGCGCTCAAGTCCATTCCGGAGGATTTGTACGAGGCGGCCGCCATCGACGGCGCCGACGATTGGCAACAATTCCGCAGCATCACGTTGCCGCTGCTGGCGCCCACCATCATCGTCACGGTGTTGTTGCGCACGGTGTGGATCGCCAACTTTGCCGACCTGATCGTGGTGATGACCAAGGGTGGCCCCGCGGACTCGACCCAGATCCTGGCCAGCTACATTTTCACGCAGGCCTTTCAACGCCTCGATTTCGGCTATGCCTCGGCGTTGGCGGTAGTCCTGTTGGCGTTGCTGCTGCTGTATGCGGGCATGGTAATGGCGGTGCGCAGTGCTTTGCGCAGTGCGCATTCGTGACGCGCGTCTCCACACCCTGGTATTGGCGCATCCATTACGGCGTCCTGGCCCTGTACGTGGCATTTGCCGTGATGCCCCTGCTCTGGCTGGTCAAGGTGTCGCTGACGCCGAATGAGCGCCTGTATGGCGATGGCGCGCAACTGCTGCCGTCCCGGCTTACCTTGAGCCATTATGGCGCGGTGCTCGCGCACTCGGATTTTCCGCTGTATTTCCGTAACAGCATCATCGTCTCGATCGCCTGCGCCGTGGTCACCGGCTGCCTGGCCGCGGCGACAGGCTATGGATTTTCCCGTTTTCGCTTTCGTGGCAAGTCGTGGATCATCGGCCTGATGCTCGCCACCCAGATGTTTCCGTTGGTCATGATCGTTGCTCCCGTTTTTCGCCTGCTGTCGCTGGTCGGCCTGACCAATTCACTGACGGGCCTCGTGATCGTCTACACCGCCTTCAACGTGCCGTTCGCCACTTTCCTGATGCAGTCCTTCATCGACGCGGTGCCCCGGGATCTGGAGGAAGCGGCCATGCTCGATGGTGCGACCCGCTTAGGTGCGGCCGCCCGCATCGTGCTGCCGCTGACTCTGCCGGGTATCGCCGCTACGCTCGCCTTCATTTTCACTGCGGCGTGGAGCGAACTGCTGTTTGCGCTGATGCTCAATTCCTCCAGCGCGGCGAGCACCTTCCCGGTCGGATTGCTGTCCTTCATCTCGAAGTTCTCGGTCGATTTCGGCCAAATGATGGCGGCGGGCGTGCTCGCATTGCTGCCGGTCGGCGTCTTTTTCTTTTTCATGCAGAAGTACCTCGTACAGGGCCTGACTGCCGGCGCGATGAAGGGCTGATCGATGGCCGCCATCAGCATCTCGGCATTATCGAAGTCTTATGATGCCGTATCGGTGCTGCGAGACTTCAATCTCGAGATCGCAGACGGTGAATTCCTGGTGTTGGTGGGACCATCCGGCTGCGGCAAATCGACGCTGTTACGGCTGATCGCCGGTCTCGAAATCCCTACCCACGGAGAAATCCGCATCGGTGGCAAGCTCGTCAATGAACTGGCGCCGCGGGATCGCGACATAGCCATGGTTTTTCAGTCGTATGCCTTGTATCCGCACATGTCAGTGCGCGAGAACATGACGTTCAGCCTGCGGCTGCGCGGCGTGGCGCGCGACCGCATCGAGCAACGCATGGCTGCCGCCGCGCAGAAGCTCGGGCTGCTCGACCTGCTCGATCGCAAACCGCGGCAATTGTCGGGCGGACAACGGCAGCGCGTGGCTATGGGGCGGGCGATGGTGCGCAATCCGCAAGCCTTTTTATTCGACGAGCCGTTGTCCAATCTGGACGCCCGCCTGCGCGAGCAGATGCGCTACGAGGTGCGGCAGCTGCAACGCGAGCTCGGCACCACCTCTGTCTACGTAACCCACGATCAAATCGAGGCCATGACCATGGCCGATCGCATCGTCGTGATGCATCACGGCGTGGCTCAACAGATCGGCACGCCGGCACAGCTATACGAAAATCCCGACAACCGTTTCGTGGCTGCCTTCATGGGCTCGCCGCCCATGAATTTCATCGACGCCGCTTTTGCGGAGGAGCGCGGTGACATGGAGATGATTACGCTGTTGGCAGGTCGCGAGAAGCTCGGGCGTACGCGGGTTCCCGGCAAAGTGCGCGCCGATCGTCGCATCACGGTCGGCATTCGTCCTGAGCGCGTGCAAACCGGGCCACCCGCGCTCGGCTTGCCGGCGCTGGTCGAGATGATCGAGCCAACGGGGCTTGGGCAGATACTGCACGTCACGTTTGCCAATCAAAACCTGAAAATTTTCACTACCGAACGGCTCGACCTGAAGATCGGCGACGCCATCGGCATCGCCGTCGCGCCGGCCGACCTGCTGTTGTTCGATCCGGATACCGGTACGCGGGTGCGCTAGGCGGACGTCAGCTGCGGCCGGCACTGAATGCCGCCAGCATGTCCTCTTCGTCTTTGACGGGACTGGTCCGCTCGCGCAGCCACTCGAGCACCTGCTCGGCCGGCATCGGGCGCGCGAACAGGAACCCCTGGCCTACGCTGCAACCGAGACGCCGCAGAATCTCCGCCTGCTGGTAAGCTTCGATGCCCTCGGCGATCACCTGGATGTTCAAATGCCGCGCGATGGCAATGATGGCGCTGATGATGGCGACGTCGCTCGAATCGGTGGCCAGGTCGCGCACGAAGCTGCGATCTATTTTCAGCGCATCGACGCGCCAGTTCTTGAGATAACTCAAGCTGGAGTAGCCGGTGCCGAAGTCGTCGATCGCGATCTTCACGCCGAGGTCGCGCAGCTTCGACAGCGTATCCTGACGGTTGTCCGCAGCGGGCGTCTTGGCGTCGAACACCGCCCGTTCGGTCATCTCCAGCTGGAGCAGACTGGCGCGCAGCGCGTGAGTCTTGAGCAATTTCTCGAGCGTTGCCTGCAAATCGCCACGCTGCAACTGTGCCGGCGCAACGTTGATCGACACCGGCACCAGGCTGACGCCCGCCTTGCGCCAGGCGCTCATGGTCTGCAAAGCGCGGTGCAAAACGAAATTCCCCATGGGGACGATCAGGCCGGTTTCCTCGGCGACGGGAATGAATTGATCGGGCGGCACCATGCCACGCAGAGGGTGCTGCCAACGGATCAGCGCCTCGAGGCCGACGACCTTGCGCGACTGCAGATTCACGAATGGTTGGTAGTGCACGTCGAGCTGCTTCAGGCGCAGCGCTTCGCGTAATGCGGCCTCCATCGCAACCCGCTGCTTGAGGCGGCGATTCATGCCGTGACTGAATATTTGCACGTTGTTGCGGCCGCGATCCTTGGCCTGGTACATCGCAGTATCCGAGTGCTGCAGCAATTCGCCCATGTTTGCGCCGTCACGCGGGTACATGCTGACACCCACACTGCCGGTGGTCTCGAGCGGATGCGCATCGATGACGATCGGGTTACTCAGCGTTTCGACGATGCGGCCGGCGCTCAGCGTCACCTCATCATAGGTTTTGACGCCGCGAAGCACGACCACGAACTCATCGCCGCCCATGCGGATGACCACGTCTGACTCGCGCACGCAGGCGCGCAGGCGGCGCGCGACCTCCTGTAACAGTTTGTCGCCGGTGCCGTGTCCACGTGTGTCGTTGATATGTTTGAAGCGGTCGAGATCGAGGAACACGACGCCCAACATCACACCGGCTGCCTTGCTCTCTTCGATCGCCTCCGGCAGGAAGGTGGCCAGGTAATGCCGATTGGGGAGATCCGTCAGCTGATCGTGGTGTGCCATGCGATCGAGGCGCTGCTGATTTTCACGCAGCTGCTGCTCAGCCTTGCGACGCAACGAAACGTCGTGTGTCACATACGCGAGGACGGCACGACCGTCCACGTCCAACGCATTGCACCGGACTTCGGCATCGATCAGCGTTCCGTTCTTGCAACGTTGCTGCAGGTTCATCGCCATGCGTGATGCCGTGTCGCGCAAGCGATTCAAGAGGCTGTCGGGCGCCGTGCCGTCGGCAAAGATATCGGTAAGCCTGAGGGCTCTGGCTTCCTCCTCGCTGTAGTCGAGCAAGCTCAAGAGCGCAGGATTGCTATACAACACTTGCAGCGAGCGGGCGTCGACGATGAGCACCCCATCATTGGCCTGATCGATCAGCGCTTTGTAGCGAGCATCGACGGATTTTTGATGGCGAAGATAGCGCCGTACCGCGAACCCGGTCAGAGCGGCTATGGCGAAGATGCAGACGACGCCACTGAGCGCCTGCGCAGTCCCGTAAACCGGCCGATTGAGCATCACTGCCCAGACGGCACGTCCTGTGGCATCGCGTATCACGACCCTGTTGGATTCGACTGCTACTCGTGGCGCGGCGCCGGGCGGCGCCGGCGTCATGCTACCGAGCTGCTGCCGCGGGAGCGCCTGAGGTGTAGCGCCCGGGACCCGCGGCAAGACGGCGCGCACGCCGACGACCCACCCGAGTACGCTGATCCCGGCGCGCGCTTTGATGGGGCGTACCACCACCCACGCGCCATCGCTGAAACCGACCGGCGGTGCCTGCCCGTCAGCCAGGCTATGCAGCAGTGCCGGGGGCGCAGCGGAGAACGTGAGCGCACCGCTCGACCAGCGCAGCGCGCGGGCCGAGTTGAAAATCATCAGCCTATCGGCGTCGCGGGCGGCAGCCGCCACGTTGACATTGGCGCCTGCAAGATCGGCGGTGTTATCCAGTACCAGGCGCAGCACCGCCTCGGTTTCCGCGAGGTCGCGTACGCCGGCACTCAAGCGCAATTCGCTGCCCTGAATGTCCTTGGCAACTGCTTCGAGCGCCAGTTGCTCATTCTGCACCTCGAGCGCGGCCGAGCGTCGTTCCAACAGTTGCTGGTTGTGGATGATCAGGGCTGCGGCAACAACACAACTCACGGCAAGCGCACTCAGCCAATATCGATTCGACATAATTACAAAGAGTTGGACGTTGTTGCGGCCAGTATCGGTGTACGCACGATGGGCAACCGGTATACGCCGCACAATTCACGCGTCTGACTGCATTTGCGGTCGAATAACCGCGAACCAGTACAATGCTGGCATGCAGATTGAACAGCCGGTACGCCTGGACAGCAGCCTCGAGTTGCTGATCGATCACATGCCGCGCGCAGGCAGGTCCGGTGTTCTGGCGAGCATTGTCTCGACCGTCGGCTCCACCTACCGTAAACCGGGAGCTCGGATGCTCATCTTGGACGACGGCAGTTATTTCGGCCTGTTGAGTGGCGGTTGCCTGGAGGCTGATCTCAAAGCCCATGCAGCCGACGTGCTCAGCAGCGGCCGCGCCAATGCCGTGGAATACGACATGCGCGGACCCGATGACATCCTGTTCGGCCTGGGGGCAGGTTGCCAGGGCATGATGCGCATCCTGCTGGAGCCTGCAAATCAGGACACCGCGGCAGCCAGGGCGATGACCGTCGCCGCGCGCAGCACCGATGCGGGAGAGGCGACGACGTTAGTACTCATGCACGATGCGACAGATCTGCCCTTGGGCACCTTCGCGCCGTCGGCTGCGTTACCGCCAGCCGTACGCGCGGCAGCCGACGCGACTCTGCGGCAAGGCGAGTCGCGTCAGGTCGAATGGCAGCACGCCGGCAAGCCCGCGCGGGCTTTTGTCGAGTATTTGGCGCCGCCGCCCCATCTGCTCCTGTGTGGCGCAGGCCCGGACGCCACGGCCGTGGTCAACGTGGCGCGCAGCCTTGGCTGGCGGGTCACCCTGGTAGACCACCGGCCGGCGTACGCAATGGCTGACCGCTTCCCTGGCGCCACCGTGCTGTGCGCTGCCCCAGCGGCGTTGCGCACCGTGGTGGATCTCGAGCGCTGTCACGCCGTGGTCGTCATGAGCCATCATTTCAATTCCGACGTCGATTACCTGCGCATCCTGGGCATGTCCAAGCAACCGGCCTATGTCGGCCTGCTGGGCCCGAGCGCGCGCCGGCAGCGCCTCACGCAGGCACTCGGCAGCGCTGCCGATGGCCTGACCTCGCGCATCCGCGGCCCGGTGGGATTGGACATTGGTGCAGCCACGCCGGAAGGTATTGCCCTGGCCATCGTCGGCCAGATTCACGCATGGCTGGCGGGGCGCATGTAAGTCGGCGTACAGTCCGCGCTTCGAGTTGCCGTTACGGGAGATCGGCTTATGATAAAAAATGCCTCGATGCTAGGCCTATGTGTCGGCCTGACCCTGTTATCCGGCTGCGGTGACAGCACGCAGACCAGTCCGGCGGCGACCAGCACGGCGCCTGGCACCCTTTCTGCCAACCCCCCCTTTCGCATCGCCTCGCTGAACGCAGCGGGCCTGCAGGCGCAATTGAGCGCGAGTGGCGCCGGCACACAGTTGCTAGCGCTCGCCGGCGCGCCCAATTGCGGTGTGGACGTCTATTACCTGCGCTTCTGGACCAAGGGCGGTGCCGGAGAGACCACCGAATCCTCCGGCGCGCTGATGGTGCCGACCGGCGCCACGCCGTGCTCGGGGCCGCGGCCCATTGTGCTGTACGCGCATGGCACAAATACCGACAAGACGCTGAACCTCGCCGACGTCACCAACCCGAACAACAGCGAAGGGATCCTCATCGCGGCGATGTTCGCGGCACAGGGCTACATCGTGGTCGCCCCGAACTATGCCGGCTACGACATCTCGACGCTGGGCTATCACCCCTTCCTGAATGCCGAACAGCAATCCGGGGAGATGATCGACACACTGACGGCCGCGCGCGCGGCGCCGACCTCGAAGGTTTGCGTCTGGTAAGACACTCCGCGCA